>CP032508.2:1617500-1941000 GCA_009497875.2 gamma proteobacterium SS-5
ATTGTCACCGGCGGCGGTCCCGATAGCGTAAAGCATGAGGAATTCACCTGGGTCAACACGATGATCGGCAACGTCAAGAATGCCGTCACGGGTGTTTACCATGCCATGCAGCATAAGCACCTGCCACGCTATCTGGCTGAATACTGCTACCGTTTCAACCGACGCTTTGCTCTGGAGACGCTCCTGCCCCGGCTGGGCTGGGCCGCTGCACGAACGCCACCGATGCCGTACCAGCTCCTGAAGATGGCTGAGGTTTATGGGTAATCAGGAAGAGGGTTACGCTCATGCTAGAAAGTTAGAACCTCAGACCCACAAACAAGGGGATTAAGACCAAACGCCTGGCTCCAATTGGCGGTGGCAACCGTACAAACCACAGACCCAATCATTAGGGGATTAAGACCCGAACGCCGCGCAAAATTCGCGGATACCAGAACCCCCGAACAAGAGGTGGTGCTGTGTCTCTGTGGCTTAACTGAGGAATATAGGTTCAAGAAATCAACCCCGGCGGCCGCTAACCTGTCAGGGGTGGTTGTCATGGGGGAGATCGGCATGAGGGGGTTGGTATGAAGATCCTGGATTCACAGCTGCAGATGCAGGCAAGGCACGGCTACAGGGAGCAGCATCTGCGTCAGGAGAAGCTACAGGCCTGGGTTGGCGAGCGGCCGTCGGCGGATGGCCTTGAGATTGCGGCAGGGCCAGAGGAGCCGGTCTCCGGATTGGACCTGTCCGGCCTGCAACAGCGCTTGCAGCAGAGCCAGGAGCAGCTGAGCCTGTCGGCCCAGGCGCAGGGGCTCAAGCCGAGCAAGGCCTTGCTTACCGAGGCGGACAAGGCGGCAGAGGATGAGCCCTATTACGATCTGGAATATAGCCTGCTCAAGGCGCTGGTGGAGCGCTTTGCCGGGCGTGAGATCAAGCTGATGAAGCCCAGCGACCTGGAGCCAAAACAAGACCCCATGCCGCCGCCACAGCAGCCCCCTGACTCGGCCGAGGCCGCCGCCGACGCCCCGCAACCCCAGGGCTGGGGCCTGATCTACGACTATTATGAACTCCACCAGGAGCAGGAGAGCAGCAGCTTCAGCGCCAGCGGCCAGGTGCTCACCAAGGATGGCCAGCAGATCGACATCCAGCTGGAGCTGCACATGAGCCGGGAGTTTCAATCCGAGCTGCAGATCAACCTGCGTGCCGGCGATGCCCTGATCGACCCCCTGGTGGTCAACTATGCCGGTAAGGCGGCCGAGCTGACCCAGCGCCATTTTGCCTTTGACCTGGACCGGGACGGGCGTCTGGATCAGATGCGGCAGCTGGCCTCGGGCAGCGCCTACCTGGCCCTGGATCACAACCGGGATGGCCGGATCAACGACGGCGGCGAGCTGTTTGGCCCCAGCAGCGGGCGGGGGTTCGCCGAGCTGGCCGAGCACGACCAGGACGCCAACGGCTGGATAGACGCCAACGACAGCGTCTATCAGCGCCTGCGCCTGTGGAGCCGGGACGAGGACGGCAGCGACCGGCTCATCGGCCTGGGTCAGGTGGGCATAGGTGCCCTCTATCTGGGGCATGTGGAAAGCCCCTTCCTGCTCAAGGACGGGGATAACCAACTGCAGGGCAGGGTGCGTGAAACCGGCCTGTTCCTGCGCGAAAACGGCACCAGCGGCACGGTTCAAGAGCTGGATTTGGTGGTTTAGACAGAAGTCAGAGGACAGATATACGCCCTCTGTCCTCTGTCCTCCGTCCTCTGTCCCCCGTCCCCCGTCCTCTGTCCTCCGTCTTCTGTTCAGCTGGTCTCCACCAGGATACGCCCACGGGCCTGACCTGCGAGCAGTTCTTCGAAGGCACCGGGCAGGTCTTCCAGGGGGATGACACGGGTTACCAGCTGTTCCAGCAGGGGGCGGTCGAGCTGTTCGCTGAGCCGTTGCCAGACGTGCTGACGCAGCGCCATGGGGCATTCCACCGAGTCGATGCCGAGCAGGCCGATGCCGCGCAGGATGAAGGGCATCACCGAGCTGGACAGGCCCATGCCGGCCGCCATGCCGATGCTGGCGACTGTGCCCCAGGGCTGGATCTGCGGCAGCAGGCCGGCCAGGATGTCGCCGCCGAGGCTGTCGATCAGCCCACCCCAGCAGGCCTTGTCCAGGGGGCGCTGGCTCAGGGGCAGCTGGTTGCGGTCGATCACCTGGCTGGCCCCCATCTCCATCAGGCGCTGGCGCTGGTCCTCCTTGCCACTCACGGCCACTACCTCATAGCCATTGCGCGCCAGCAGGGCGATGGCGATACTGCCCACGCCGCCACTGGCACCGGTGACCAGCACCGGCCCCATCTCCGGGGTCTGGCCGTTTTGCTCCATGCGCTGCAGGGCAAGGCCCGCGGTAAAGCCGGCCGTGCCCAGGGCCATGGCCATGAAGGGGCCAAGGCCGGGGGGCAGGGGTACCAGCCAGTCGGCCGGCAGGCGCAGGTAGCGGCCATAGCCGCCATCATGGCTGACCCCCAGGCCGTAGCCGGTGGCCAGCACCGGGTCACCGGGCTGGAAGCGGGGGTCGCTGGATTCGACGACATCGCCGGCGGCATCTATGCCACCGGTGATGGGGAAGTGGCGCACCACCTTGCCCTGCCCGGTGCCGGCCAGGGCGTCCTTGTAGTTGACGCTGGAGAAACGGCATTCCAGCAGTACCTCCCCGGCCATGAGTTGCTCCGTTTGCAGCGTTTCCACGCCGCTGTGATAGCCCTGGGCGTCATTGTGGATGCGAAATGCCTTGAATTGGTTCATGCTGGGGTCCTCTTTAGCTTGGGCCAGATCGGTTTATGGGCAGCGAAATCGTGAACAAAATTGCAAAAAACTGGGGTCGCAAAGGGCGCGACGAAGCGCAGAGCACGCAGAGTTTGCGTGGGTGGCCTTTAGCTAATGGGCATGGAGCGACCCCACAGCTATCTGAGCCAGGTGTGGGGCACCCCGCAACATGACATCTGTCGCGTCCCGAGTCCCGACCCCCGCAGCTGCCAAGGTAATGTGTCATGCTCCGGGCTGTCGCTGCCCGCCCCATGGGCGTCAGGCTGCATGGTGCCATTTGTAATCCGGCCGGTCACCCCCCATATTGGTGCCTGCTTCTGAATTCTTTGCTGAGGAACCCATCATGCCTTTTTATGATTACCGTTGCGAGGCCTGTGGCCACGCTCTTGAGGTGCTGCAGAAGATCAGCGATCCGCTGCTCACCGACTGCCCGGAGTGCGGCCAGCCGACCCTGAAGAAACAGCTTACCGCGCCGGTGTTTCGCCTCAAGGGCGGCGGCTGGTACGAGACCGATTTCAAGTCCGGCAACAAAAAGAACCTGCACGACTCGGGCAAGGAGGACAAGCCCAAGGCGGATAAGGCGGACAAGGTCGATAAACCGGCCGACAAGGCCAAGCCTGAGGCGAAGTCGGCGAAGAAGGAGCCAGCCCCCGCTGCCGCTGCCTCATGAAACGCTATCTGGTCGCCGGGCTGCTGGTCTGGTTGCCCCTGGGGGTGACCCTGCTGGTGGTGCGTCTGCTGGTCAACTGGCTGGACGGGGTGATGCGTCTGCTGCCGCCGCAGTATCAGCCGGAGCAGCTGCTCGGTTTCCATATCCCTGGGCTTGGCGTGGTGCTGACCGTGCTGGTGGTGCTGGTCACCGGCATGTTGGTGGCCAATTTCTTCGGCCGCAAGCTGGTCGCCCTGTGGGAGCGCCTGCTCTCGCGCATCCCCCTGGTGCGCTCGGTCTATTCCGCCTCCAAACAGCTCACCGAAACCCTGTTTGCCGACAGCGGCCAGAGCTTTCGGCAAGTGGTGCTGGTGGAGTTTCCCCGCCGGGAGAGCTGGACCCTGGCCTTTGTCACCGGCCACGAGGCCGGTGAGGTGGCGCGCCTGCTGGGCCGTGACCTGGTCAATCTCTATGTGCCCACCACGCCCAATCCCACCAGTGGCTATTTCATCATGGTGCCGCGCATGGATGTCATCGAGCTGGACATGAGCGTGGATGATGGCCTCAAGGCGATCCTCTCCATGGGCGCGGTGATGAGCCCGGATAAGGCCTGCGCCCTTGCGGAGAAGGCGGTTAAACCTTAATATCCAGCCCCTTTCTGCGGTATGTCCGCGGCTTTTTCAAACGCCTTCTTTTCCAGACACAACCAGGGTAACCAGTACCATGCGCAGCCATTATTGCGGCGAAATCAACGCCAGCCACCTCGATGAAACCGTTGAACTCTGCGGCTGGGTCAATCGCCGCCGCGATCATGGCGGGGTGATTTTTATCGATCTGCGCGATCGTACCAGCCTGGTGCAGGTGGTCTATGACCCGGACCTGCCGGAGGTCTTTGCCAGCGCCGAGCAGGTGCGTAACGAATTTGTGCTGCGCATCAAGGGCCGCGTGCGCCGCCGCCCCGAGGGCACAGAGAACCCCGACCTGGCCAGCGGCGAGATCGAGATCCTGGGCAAGGAGCTGGAGATCCTCAACCGCGCCGACACCCCGCCGTTCCAGCTGGACGAAGACGATATCAACGAGGAGCTGCGCCTGCGTCACCGTTACATCGACCTGCGGCGGCCGCTGATGCAGCAGCGCATCCTGCTGCGCGCCCAGGTCACCCGGCTGCTGCGTCGGTTCCTGGATGACAACGGCTTTCTCGATATCGAAACCCCCATGCTCACCCGCGCCACCCCCGAGGGCGCGCGGGACTATCTGGTGCCCAGCCGTACCCATGCGGGCAAGTTCTTCGCCCTGCCGCAGTCGCCGCAGCTGTTCAAGCAGCTGCTGATGATGTCGGGCATGGATCGTTACTACCAGATCACCCGCTGTTTCCGCGATGAAGACCTGCGCGCCGACCGCCAGCCGGAGTTCACCCAGCTGGATATAGAGACCTCCTTCATGGACGAGCAGCAGATCACCGAGCTGATGGAGCGGATGATCCGCGGTCTGTTCAAGGAGGTACTGGCAATCGACCTGCCCGATCCCTTCCCGCGCATGACCTATCACGACGCCATGCACCGTTATGGCTCGGATCGGCCCGACCTGCGCACCGATCTGGAACTGGTGGATGTGGGCGATCTGCTGGCCGGGGTCGAGTTCAAGGTCTTCTCCGGCCCGGCCAATGACCCCCATGGCCGCGTCGCCGCCCTGCGCCTGCCCAAGGGCGGCGAGCTGAGCCGCAAGGAGATCGACGACTACACCAAATTTGTCGGCATCTACGGGGCCAAGGGCCTGGCCTATATCAAGGTCAATGACCTGAGCCGGGGGGTCGAGGGCCTGCAATCGCCCATCCTCAAGTTCATCCCCGATGAGGTGGTACAGGCGATCATGGCCAGAACCGCCGCCGCCGATGGCGATCTGGTGTTCTTCGGTGCCGATAAGGCGCACATTGTCAATGAATCCCTGGGTGCCCTGCGGGTCAAGCTGGCCGAGGAGCGCGGCCTGATGCACAAGCCCTGGGCACCGCTCTGGGTGGTCGATTTTCCCATGTTCGAATGGGACGAGAAGGACCAGTGGTATGCCCTGCATCACCCCTTCACCGCGCCCAAGGAGGAAGACCTGCCGCGCCTGGAGAGCGACCCCGGCTCGGTGCTCTCCCGCGCCTATGACATGGTGATCAACGGCAGCGAGGTGGGCGGCGGCTCCATCCGTATCCACCGCCAGGAGATTCAGCACAAGGTGTTTGGCCTGCTAGGGATCGGCGATGAAGAGGCGCAGGACAAGTTCGGTTTCCTGCTCAATGCCCTCAAATACGGTTGCCCGCCCCACGGCGGCCTGGCCTTCGGCCTGGACCGGCTGATCATGCTCATGTCCGGTGCCAGCTCGATCCGTGATGTCATGGCCTTCCCCAAGACCCAAACCGCCAGCTGCCCGCTCACCTCGGCCCCTTCGGAGGTCAGCGCCGCCCAGCTCAAGGAGCTCAACATCCGCATCAAGCTGCCCCAGCGCGAGCAGCCCCCAGAGGAGGGTTGAACCGGCACGGCCTAAGGGTCAACCGGGCTACAACTGATCGCAGGCTGCTGAAAGCTAACAGCTGGCAACTGGCCGCCGCCCCACCTTTGCGGTTACACTGCGCGATTTTCAGCGGGCAAAAGCATGTGGTTTAAGAACCTTCAGATCCATCAACTCATCACCCCCCTGGGCCTGAGCCCGGAGGAGCTGCATCAACGCCTGGAAACGGCGGCCTTTCAACCCTGCGGCTCATTACAGCCGGAGACCATCGGCTGGGACCGGCCTCTGGGCCGCGATGGCCAGCTGCTCACCCATGCCGTGAATGACTGCATCATGCTCTGCGCTACCCGTCAGGAGCGCCTGCTGCCCAGCTCCGTGGTGCGCGAGGAGCTGGACGAGCGCGTGGCGGCGCTGGAGGACAAGGAAGGCCGCAAGATCGGCCGCAAGCAGAAGCTGCAGATGCGCGACGAGCTGATTGTCGATCTCATGCCCAAGGCCTTTGTTCGCTCCAGCCGCACCTATGCCTACATCGACGAGAGCAATGGCTGGATCATCGTTGATAGCGCCAGCGCCAAGCGCGCCGAGGAATTGCTCAGCCTGCTGCGTGAGACCCTGGGCTCGCTCAAGACCCGGCCCCTGGCGGTGCGCGATGCCCCGGCCAGCGTGTTCACCCACTGGGTCAGCAACAATGCCCCGGATGACTTCCTCATGCAGGAAGAATGCGAACTGCGCGAGCCCAGCGAGGAGGGCGGCATCATCCGCTGTCGGCGTCAGGCCCTGGACAGCGACGAGATCGCCAGCCACCTGGCCGCCGGCAAGCAGGTGGTGCGCCTGGCGGTGGAGTGGAAGGAGCGCCTGTCCTGCGTGCTGGCCGATGACCTGGTGGTGCGGCGGCTGAAGTTTCTCGATCTGGTGCAGGATCAGGTCAGCGATGCCAACCCCGAGGACGCCATCGCCCGCTTCGATGTGGACTTTGCCATCCTGGCCGCCGAGCTGCGTCTGTTCATCCCGCGCCTGCTGGAGATCTTCGGCGGTCTGGCGGAGGAGGCCTGAGATGTCCGGCAACAGCATCGGCAAGCTGTTCTGCGTCACCTCCTTTGGCGAGAGCCATGGCCCGGCCATCGGCTGCATTGTCGATGGCTGCCCGCCGGGGCTGGAGCTGTCAGAGGCCGATCTGCAGCGCGACCTGGACCGGCGCAAGCCGGGCTCCTCGCGCCACACCACCCAGCGGCGCGAGGCGGACGAGGTGCAGATCCTCTCCGGCGTGTTCGAGGGCCGCACCACCGGCACCCCCATCGGCCTGTTGATCCACAACACCGACCAGCGCTCCAAGGACTACGGCAAGATCGCCGAGCAGTTCCGCCCCGGTCATGCCGACTACAGCTACACGCAGAAATACGGCTTTCGCGATTATCGCGGCGGCGGTCGCTCCTCGGCGCGGGAGACGGCCATGCGCGTCGCCGCCGGTGCCATCGCCAAGAAATGGCTGGCGCAGCGGATGGGTATCCGTATCCGCGGTCATCTGTCCCAGCTGGGGCCGATCAAGCCACGGGGCTTCGACTGGGATGCGGTGGAGCGCAATGCCTTTTTCTGGCCCGATGCCAGCCAGCTGGCCGAGCTGGAGGCCTACATGGACGCCCTGCGCAAGGAGGGCAATTCCGTCGGCGCCGAGGTGCAGGTGATTGCCGAGGGCGTGCCGCCGGGGCTGGGCGAGCCCATCTTCGACCGCCTGGATGCTGACATCGCCCATGCTCTGATGAGCATCAACGCGGTCAAGGGGGTGGAGATCGGCGACGGCTTCGCCTGCGTGGCGCAGAAGGGCACCGAGCATCGCGACGAGATGACGCCCGAGGGCTTCCTCAGCAACCACGCCGGTGGCGTGCTCGGCGGCATTTCCAGCGGCCAGAACATCATCGCCCGCCTGGCCCTCAAGCCCACCTCCAGCCTGCGTCTGCCGGGGCGCTCGGTGGATCGGCAGGGTCAGGCCGTGCAGGTGATCACCGAGGGCCGCCACGACCCCTGCGTCGGCATCCGCGCCACCCCCATTGCCGAGGCCATGCTGGCCATAGTGCTGATGGACCACGCCCTGCGCCAGCGGGCGCAGAACGCCGATGTGGTGCGCAGCACGCCGGTGATTCCGGGCTGACGAGCCTGGACTTCATGGGACGCAGAGGACGCGGAGAAGCGCAGAGAGCGCAAAGGATGCAGAGATAGCAGAGATAGCAGAGTTCTAAAGGTGTTCGTGATAGAAGCAAACTACAATCCTCTGCGTGCTCTGCGCTTCTTGGCGATCTCCGCGTCCTTTTGGGCCAGGCTTCGGGGGGCAAAGCAGCTTTTGGCGCAAGACAGCATCAGGCATCCCTCCTTCTTGTCTCCGGCTGAACCCCGGCAGCTGGCCGCTGGCGGCTGCTAGAGGAACCCCGGACCCATGCCCTATTGGCGCCTTTCTGGCTTTTATTTCTTCTACTTCGCCGCCCTGGGGGTGTTGGCCCCCTTCTGGGGGCTGTATCTCAAGGACCTGGGCTTTGATGCCCTGGCCATAGGCCAGCTGATGGCCATCCCCCTGGCCACCAAGATGCTGGCCCCCTATGTCTGGGGCTGGCTGGGGGATCACCTGGAGCAGCGCATGCGCATGGTGCGCCTGGGCTCGCTACTCACCGCGCTGATTTTCATTGCCGTCTTCTTTGTTGAGTCCTTCTGGCCCCTGGCCCTGGCCATGGTGCTGTTCAGCTTTTTCTGGAATGCGGTGCTGCCCCAGTTCGAGGTGATCACCTTTCGTTATCTGGGCCAGCGGGTGGCGCGCTATGCCCAGGTTCGGGTCTGGGGCTCGGTGGGCTTCATCATCGCCGTGCTGGCCCTGGGGGTGGCGGTGGATGCCCTGGGGCCGCGCATCATCCTGCCGGTGATGCTGGCCATTTACATCGGCATCTGGCTGTCTTCGTTGCTGGTGGCGGACCCGGCCCGCCGACCGCATCCGGAAGGGCAGGGGCATATACTGCGGGTGCTGCTGCGCCCCGAGGTGTTGGCGTTTTTCCTGACCTGTTTTCTGATGCAGGCCGGTCACGGCGGCTACTACGCCTTTTACTCCATCTACATGGAGGGCTTTGGCTACTCCAAGACCCTGATCGGCGGGCTCTGGGCCCTGGGGGTGGTCGCCGAGGTGGTGGTGTTCATCTTCATGCACCAGCTGCTGGAGCGCTTCGGTGCCCGCCAGGTGCTGCTGGCCAGCTTCTTTCTCGCCGCCCTGCGCTGGCTGCTGGTGGGGCTGTTCCCCCAATCACTGGCGCTGATGCTGCTGGCGCAGCTGCTGCATGCGGCCACCTTTGGCACCTTTCACGCCGCCGCCATCCATCTGGTTCACCACCACTTTGTCGGCAAACACCAGGGTCGCGGGCAGGCCCTGTACAGCAGTATCAGCTTTGGTGCCGGCGGGGCCCTGGGCAGCCTGTTTGCCGGCATCATGTGGGAGGGGCTGGGCCCGCTGCTGACCTTTCTGGCCTCCAGCCTGGTCTCCCTGCTGGCGCTGGCCATTGCCTGGGTTTGGGTAAGGGATGAAGAGCGCAATGAGTTATCCTAACACCCATGGAGCGGACAGCCAGCCCCAACATGAAGGCTTTCCTGGTCGCTCCGGGGCTTGGGGTTGCTAATATATAACTCATTGAAAAATTTATGATCTCTATATCTCTGTGGCCTAACTTAACTGAGCGATTGAGGGTTGTAGTTCAGCCATGAGCCGCCTTTGCCCGTCTCGCCCCTGGTTGCCCCTGTCCCGGCTGGCGCTGCTGTGCCTGCTGTTGATGTCGTTGGCACCGCTATGGGCGGCCGCAGCCCAGGATGCCCTGCCTACCCTGCACAATCTGGTGCAGCTGCGTCAGACCCTGCAAACAGAGCTGGATCAGCTGAGAGGGGCCCTGGCCGCCGCCGAGTCGGACACCGAAAAGGCGGAGCTGCGCAAGCGCCTGGCCAGCGTGCAGCAGGACCTGCGTACCACCCAGAACAACTTTGAGGATCTGGCCGCCGGGGTCCGGCTGGCCCGGCTGAAGGGGGAGGCGGAGGAGCCATTCAATCTGCAGCAGGAACTGCTGGCCCTGCTGCGCCCGGCGCTGGAAGAGATGAAGTCCATGACCAGCCAGATGCGCAAGAAGGCCGACCTGAAGGAGCGCATCGCCCAGTACAGCCAGCAATTGCCGCAGATTCACCAGGCCCTGGGGCAGATCCAGGAACTGCGAGATGGGGCCGGGGACGAGGCGCTGCGCCAGGCCCTGGATGCCCTGGCCGAGGCCTGGCGCACCCAACAGGCCCTGTTGGAGAGCGAGTTGCAGTCGGCGCAATTTCAGCTGCAAAGTATTCTGCAGCAGGAGGTCTCGCTCACCGAGGCCTCGCAGAATTACCTGAAAAACTTCTTCCAGAAGCGTGGCCTGTACCTGGGCATGGCCCTGTTGCTGGTGCTGGGTATTGCCCTGCTATCGCGCCTCAATCATTACCTGTTGCGCCGCCTGGTGCCCGGATTTACCCGGCCACAGCGCAGTTTCCGGGTGCGCTTGATCGAGCTGATCCACCTAGTCGGCACCCTGCTGCTGATGGTGCTGGGGCCGATTCTGGTGTTCTACCTGGTGGAGGACTGGGTGCTGTTGAGCATCGCCATCCTGATCCTGCTCGCCCTGGCCCTGACCCTGCGCCACACCCTGCCCAGCTATGTGCAGCAGATCCAGCTGTTTCTGAATATAGGCACGGTGCGCGAGGGGGAGCGCTTGCAGCTGGATGGTCTGCCCTGGCAGGTCAAGCGCATCAATGTCTTCTGTACCCTGGTCAATCCCGATGCCAACCTGACCCAGCGCCTGCATATCGACAAGCTGGTGGGCATGCGCTCGCGGCCCTATCAGGCGGGGGATCCCTGGTTTCCCTGTCGGCAGGGTGATTGGGTGATCCTCAGGGATGGCGTGCGTGGCCAGGTGATGGGCATCAGCGAGGAGTTGGTGCTGCTGCAGGAGCGCGGCGGTGCCTGGCTGACCTACGCCACCCTGGATTTCATTGCCGCCAGCCCGCGCAACATCTCCCAGGGGTTTCGCCTGAAAGAGGTCATCGGCCTGAGCTATGGGCTGCAAAGGGCGGTGATTGGCGACATCCCAGGGCAGTTGCTGGCCTATCTGCGCCAGCGCCTGGAACAGGAGGGCTATGCCCCCAGCCTGCGTGATCTCAAGGTGGAGCTGGGCCTGGCCAACAGTTCCTCGCTGGATCTGGTGATGATTGCCGACTTCAGCGGCGATGTGGCCGAGCTGTACGGCCGCCTGCGTCGTGTCCTGCAGCGCCTGGCCATAGAGGCCTGCGCCCAACAGGGCTGGGAGATCCCCTTCCCGCAGTTGCAGCTGCATGGACTGGCCGATAAAAGACCTTGATGGCGCTATTGGTTTGGTGGCAGGCCATGGAGTTGTGACATAATAGCCGCCGACCGTCCATACTCTATTTGCGAAAGGGGTGCCATGAAAATTCGACTATTGGCGATGCTTTTCTCATGCCTGGTGGCGCTTCCTGTTACGGCCGGGGAGGCAGACAAGTCCTTGTTGCTGGCTGCGGCCGCCGATGACATGGAGGCAGTACAGCAGGCCCTGCAGGCCGGTGCCGATGTCAACGCCCTGGGCCGCTTTGGCAATACCCCCCTGATCCTGGCGGTGGAGAACGGCAACTTCATCATGGCCGCCGATCTGCTCGCCCATGGGGCGAATGTCAACCACGTCGCCGATGCCGGCACCACGGCCATCACCGCCTCTGCCGAGTACGGTCATATTGAGATCATGGCCATGCTGTTGGAGCGCGGTGCCAAGCTGGACGTGCAGACCCGCGAAGGCTGGAACGCCCTGATGATCAGCGCCGACCACGGCCTGATCGACATGGTGGAGCAATTGCTCTACAAGGGCATGGACCCCGAGGTGACCGACCGCAAGGGCAGGACTGCCCTGCAACACGCCGCGCTCAAGGGGCATCCGGACATAGTCGCCATGCTGGCGGAAAAGGGCAATGCCAAGCTGGACGTGAAAGACGCAGAGGGAGCCACGGCGCTGATGCTGGCCACGGATGCGCGCTACCCCGAGGTGGTGGATGTGTTGCTGGGGGCGGGTGCCAACCCCAACCTGACCGACCCCGACGGGGCCACCGCCCTGCACTGGGCTGCGGGCGTGGGTAGCCGAAGCATCTCCAAGGCCCTGTTGGACAAGGGTGCCAGCCTGGATCAGGCCGACGCCCAGGGCAACACGCCGCTGATGGAGGCCATAACCGCCGGCTACAGCGAGCTGGTGGCCTTCCTGTTGCACAAGGGTGCCGACCCCGATCTGCGTAACAAGGCGGGCAAATCGGCCCGCGACCTGGCCCAGCAGGCCGGCGGCAAGATAGCCGCCTTGTTTAACTAGCCTAACGGACACGGAGCGGACAGCGCCACCCCGGAACATGAAACATCTCTTGGCGGCTCCGGGACTCGGGACTCACGAGATGCCACGGATGTTTCACAGTAAGGGACCGATAGCTGACACTCAGCACAGGCGGAAACAAGATAAAGGGCGCAAAGGACGCAGAGTTGGCGGAACAATCCTGATTACCCATCCATCTCCGCTCGGCTGGACGCGGACTGGGGTGGGAAATCGGCTCTGCCGGGTGACGTCGCGCAGCAAGCTGCCCTCCCACAAGGCTTCATCCGCTTCAGACTCGAAAATTGCCCAGGATGTTCACAGTAGCGGCTTAGCCCTTCATTATTTCCCTAGCGATATCTGCATGTTGAGATTGCGCTGAACAACTTCAGCGGCAGACTGTCAACGCCCGTGATGGCGGATGAACTGCTCCCGGTGGAAATTGGGGAAGTCCGGGTTGGTCCAGCCCTCTTTGGCCTGCTTTTGCGCCGGTGGCGGCAGGCGTGAGCTGTAGTCCATCACCAGCATGATATCGCGCGGGTGCATGTAGCGGATCTGCTCCTGCATCTTCTTGTCGGCGTTGCGCCTCAGGCCACGGCGAATCCATTCGAACTGGCGCTGCAGGTAGTTGAAATGCTGCCCGTACAGGGCAGGGATGTGATACACATAGTTGCCCTCGCCCTCATAGCCGTGGCACTCCGCGCACTCCTTGTTATACACCACCTTGCCCCGTTCCAGGTCGATGCCCGGCCCCTTGCCATTGTTCGGCGTCATCGGCAGTTGGGCGATGTAGGCGGCAATATCCGCAATGGCCTGGGCATCGGGCAACACCCGGAAACCGGTGAAGGGCCGCATGGTCGGGTTATCGCGGTTACCGGCACGGATATCGGCCAGTTGCTTGATCAGCACGCTGGGCAGTTGGCCGGCAATCTGCGGATAGGTGCCGGCCTGATTGCCCCAGCCCTCGGGGCCGTGGCAGACCACGCAGGTACGGTAGTAGTCACGCCCCCGCTCCACATCCCCCTGGAGTTTGATCGCCTCCTCATACTCATGGGGCTCTGCCGCCTGAACGGTACCGCTCAGGACCAAGGTGGCCAGGCCAATGCCCAGGCCGATACCGAGTTTGTATGCAATGCCGCTCATAATGCCCCCTCAGCTTTGTGTGTGTTCGGAAAAGATTATCCTAAATTCGGCGGTTAAGCCACAGAGATGCAGACAAGCCGGGGGCCTGGAAAGCTGAGCGATCAGCGACAGGGGCCGAATGCCTGCCTGCGCCAACCCCAGGGGCAGCAAGACAAAGGGTCAATTGCGCCATGGGTGGAGAAAAGCCAGGCCCATCCATGGTATCTTGTTGCGCCTGTCAGGGCAGGCGTGGGGCCTGTCAGGGCCAACAATCCATTGATAACGGCGGCAGATGAACGCAAAGACCCTCTACGACAAACTCTGGGACAGCCACCTGGTGCGGGAAGATGCCGATGGCACCGCGCTGATCTACATCGATCGTCAGTTGGTGCACGAGGTAACCTCGCCGCAGGCCTTTGAGGGTCTGCGCCTGGCCGGGCGCAAGCCCTGGCGGGTGGAGGCCAATCTGGCCACGCCGGATCACAACGTCCCCACCACCGACCGCAGCGAGGGTATCGCCGATCCCATCTCGCGCCTGCAGGTGGACACCCTGGACAAAAATTGCGACCACTTCGGCATCACCGAGTTCAAGATGGACGACATCCGTCAGGGCATAGTCCATGTTGTCGGCCCGGAACAGGGCGCCACACTGCCGGGCATGACCGTGGTCTGCGGCGACTCGCACACCTCCACCCACGGCGCCTTTGGTGCCCTGGCCCACGGCATAGGTACCTCCGAGGTGGAGCATGTGCTGGCCACCCAGTGCCTGATCCAGAAAAAATCCAAGGCGATGCAGGTGCGCGTCGAGGGCCAGGTGGGTCCGGGCGTCACCGCCAAGGACATCGCCCTGGCCATCATCGGCGAGATCGGCACCGCCGGCGGCACCGGCTACGCCATCGAGTTCGCCGGCCAGGCGATCAGGGACCTGAGCATGGAAGGCCGCATGACCCTGTGCAACATGGCCATAGAGGCCGGAGCCCGCGCCGGTTTTGTCGCCGTGGATGACAAGACGATTGAGTACGTCAAGGGACGCCCCTACGCCCCCAAGGCCGAGCACTGGCAGCAGGCGGTGGCCTGGTGGAAGACATTGCACTCGGACCCCGGCGCTCAGTTTGACCGCGTGGTGACACTCCAGGCCGCCGACATCGCCCCGCAGGTGACCTGGGGCACCTCGCCGGAGATGGTGGTGGCGGTGACCGAGCGGGTGCCGGACCCAGATACCGAGGCCGATCCGGTCAAGGCCGAGGGCATGCGCCGGGCGCTGGCCTACATGGGCCTGGAGGCGAACACGCCGATCAGCGAGATCCGCCTGGACAAGATCTTCATCGGCTCCTGCACCAACTCCCGCATCGAAGACCTGCGTGCCGCCGCTGAGCTGGTCAAGGGGCGCAAGCTGGCGGCCAATATCCAGCAGGCACTGGTGGTGCCGGGCTCGGGTCTGGTCAAGCAGCAGGCGGAGCGGGAAGGGCTGGATCGGATCTTTCGCGCTGCCGGCTTCGAATGGCGCGAACCGGGCTGCTCCATGTGCCTGGCGATGAACGCCGACCGGCTGGGCGAGGGCGAGCGCTGCGCCTCCACCTCCAACCGCAACTTCGAGGGACGCCAGGGCAAGGGCGGCCGCACCCACCTGGTCAGCCCCGCCATGGCCGCCGCCGCGGCGATTGCCGGGCATTTTGTCGATGTAAGAGATTTTTAGGACGCAGAGGACGCAGAGGAGCGCAAAGCACGCAGAGTATTTCAATTTTCTCTGCGCTCTCTGCGTCTTCTCCGCGCACTCTGCGTCCCTCTGTCCTGAGGAGATTACATGCAGAAATTCGAGACCTTTGAATCGGTGGTCTGTCCGCTGGATCGCTCCAACGTGGACACCGATGCCATCATCCCCAAGCAGTTTTTGAAGTCGATCAAGCGCTCGGGCTTTGGCCCCAACCTGTTCGACGAATGGCGCTACCTGGATCAGGGCGAGCCGGGCATGGACAACAGCCAGCGGCCGCTGAATACGAACTTTGTCCTCAACGACCCGCGCTATGCCGGGGCGCGGATCTTGCTGGCGCGGGAGAACTTCGGCTGCGGCTCCTCCCGCGAGCACGCGCCCTGGGCCCTGCTGGATCATGGCTTTCAGGTGATCATCGCCCCCAGCTTTGCCGACATCTTTTTCAACAACTGCTTCAAGAACGGCATCCTGCCCATCGCACTGCCCGCCGAACAGGTGGACGGCCTGTTCCGCCGGGCCATGGGCGCCGAGGCGCTGAAGCTGACCGTGGACCTGCAGGCCCAGCAATTGCGCTATGCCGACGAGAGCCTGGGCTTCGAGGTGGACAGCTTCCGCAAGCACTGCCTGCTGGAAGGGCTGGACGACATCGGCCTGACCCTGCAACATACCGACGCCATTCGCGCCTACGAGGCCAAACGCCAACAGCAGGCCCCCTGGTTGTTTGGTTGATTTGTTTGGACGCAGAGGACGCTGAGAAGACGCAGAGGGCGCAGAGAGAATGTAAATTTCTTCGCGTGGGTGATTTTTGTTGGCCGCAGAGTTTACAGAGAAAAACAGAGCACGCAGATGAATAAAAAATCTCTGTGTCCTTTGCGCTTCTTTGCGCTCTCTGCGTCCCTGTCTTTCAGGAATACAGATGACTAAGAAAATTTTGGTGTTGCCCGGGGACGGCATAGGTCCCGAGATTGTTGCCGAGGCGGTGAAGGTGCTGGAGGCCCTGCGCCAGCGCCATGGCCTGGATGTGGAGCTGGAGCATGGACTGGTGGGTGGCGCGGCCATCGATGCCACCGGCGGGCCCTTGCCGGCGGAAACTCTGGAACAAGCCAAGGCGGCCGATGCCGTGCTGCTGGGTGCTGTGGGCGGTCCCAAGTGGGAGTCGCTGGACATCGGCATCCGCCCGGAAAAGGGCCTGCTGGGTCTGCGTGCTGGCCTGGACCTGTTCGCCAACCTGCGCCCGGCGATTCTGTATCCGCAACTGGCCGGTGCCTCCAGCCTCAAGGCGGAGATCGTCGCCGGGCTGGATATCATGATTGTGCGCGAGCTGACCGGCGGCATCTACTTCGGCCAGCCGCGCGGCATCCGCACCCTGGACAACGGCGAGCGTCAGGGCTTCAATACCCTGGTCTATGCCGAGCACGAGATCGAGCGCATTGTCCGCGTCGCCTGCGACATCGCCCGCAAGCGCGGTGGCCGGGTCTGCTCGGTGGACAAGGCCAACGTGCTGGAATGCACCGAACTCTGGCGCGAGGTGGCGACCCGGGTGGTGAGCCAGGACTATGTCGATATCCAACTCAGCCACATGTACGTGGACAACGCCGCCATGCAGCTGGTGAAGTGGCCCAAGCAGTTCGACGTCATGGTCACCAGCAACATGTTTGGCGACATCCTCTCCGATGCCGCCGCCATGCTTACCGGCTCCATCGGCATGCTGCCCTCGGCCTCGCTCAACGCCGAAGGTCGCGGCATGTACGAGCCGATCCACGGCTCGGCGCCGGATATCGCCGGCCAGGGCGTGGCCAACCCACTGGCGACCATTCTCTCGGTGGCGATGATGCTGCGCTATTCGCTCGATGAACCGGCCCTGGCCGAGCGTATCGAGCAGGCGGTGAATCAGGTGCTGGATCAAGGCCTGCGCACGCCGGATATCCTGTCCGAGGGCATGACCCAAGTGAACTGCGCCGCCATGGGCGACGCGGTAGTGGCTTTTGTTTGAATCTAGGGACGCAGAGGGCGCGGAGAAGACGCAGAGCACGCGGAGGGTACTAAAAATTCTCTGCGTGCTTTGCGCTTCTTTGCGTCCTCTGCGTCCTGACTTTTGAGGTTATCCAAATGAAACGAGTAGGTATTGTCGGCTGGCGTGGCATGGTGGGTTCGGTGCTGATGGAGCGCATGTTGGCGGAGAAGGACTTTGATCTGATCGAAGAACCGGTGTTTTTCACCACCTCCCAGCTGGGTCAGGCGGGGCCGGAGATCGGCAAGCCGGTGCCGGCGCTGCGGGATGCCAACGACATCGAGGCACTGCAGCAGATGGATGTGATCCTCAGCTGCCAGGGCGGCGATTACACCAAGGCGGTGTATGGCCCGCTGCGCGCTGCCGGTTGGGATGGCTACTGGATCGACGCCGCCTCCAGCCTGCGTATGCAGGATGACAGCATCATAGTGCTGGACCCGGTCAACCGGGACGTGATCAAGCAGGGGCTGAGTCAGGGCATCAAGAGCTATGTCGGCGGCAACTGCACCGTGAGCCTGATGCTGATGGCTATAGGCGGCCTGTTCCGCGCTGATCTGGTGGACTGGGTCAGTGCCATGACCTATCAGGCCGCCTCTGGTGCCGGGGCCAAGAACATGCGTGAGCTGATCAGCCAGATGGGGGCCATTCACGCCGCCGTTCAGGCAGAGATCGACGACCCCGCCGGGGCCATCCTGGAGATCGACCGCAAGGTGGCAGAGAGCCTGCGCTCGGCCGACTTCCCCAGTGATAACTTCGGTGCCCCCTTGGCCGGCAGCCTGCTGCCCTGGATCGACGTCGCCCTGGAGAATGGTCAAAGCAAGGAGGAATGGAAGGGCTTTGCCGAGACCAACAAGATCCTCGGCCGCAGCGACCGGCCCATCCCCATCGACGGCACCTGCGTGCGCGTGGGTGCCATGCGCTGCCACAGCCAGGGCCTGACCATCAAACTCAAGCAAGACCTGCCCCTGGACGAGATCGAGGGCCTGATTGCCGAGGCCAACGACTGGGTGCGGCTGATCCCCAACCAGCGTGACCTCAGCCTGCACGAGCTGACCCCCACCCAGGTCACCGGTACCTTGCAGGTGCCGGTGGGCCGCCTGCGCAAGATGAATCTGGGGCCTGAGTATCTGAATGCCTTCACCGTCGGCGACCAGCTGCTCTGGGGCGCGGCCGAACCCCTGCGGCGCATGTTGCGCATCCTGCTGGAGGCCTGAGCTTGGGCCAGGGCATAGCACTGGCGGTGCTCGGGGCGGCCGGGCTGAATGGTGAAAACCTGCTGCAGCTGTTGGCGGAAAGCAGCCTCGCCTACCGCAGCCTGCGCCTGCTGGACGACGATAGCCAGCTGGGCCGCAAGCTATCGGTTGGGGATGCCCTGCTGCCCCTGGAGACCTACCCCCAGGCGGAGTTTCATGACATCGACCTGGTGCTTGCCTGTGAACCGCCCACGGCCGAGCTGGTGCAACGCATCGGCGAGCAGGGTGCCAGCCTGATCGCCCCCGCATCCGCCCTGAGCGGGGCGCAGCCCCTGGTGGCCGAGCTGAATCTGGGCCGAGTGTCGCCGCGCAAGGGCGATGCCCTGGCCCTGCCACCGGCCGAGGCCTGCATCATGGCCCGGCTGCTCAGCCCCCTGCACGATGAGCTGGGCCTGCACGCCGTACACAGTCATTGGGTGCGCAGTGTCGGCCTGCAAGGCCGCGCCGCCCTGCAGGCCCTGGCCGGCGAGACGGTGCAATTGCTCAACGGCAAGCGGCCCAAGCCCGGTCCCTTCCCCCAGCCCATCGCCTTCAACCTGCTAAGCCTGGACAGCCGCTCCCAAGAGCAGGACCTGCGCCATCTCTGGGCCAGTCTGTGGGGCGATAATTACTTGATTTTGTCCATCAATTCTGTCCTGGCCCCGCTCTTTTTTGGTGATATAGTCAGCATCTCCATGGTCATCGAACAGCCCAGCAATAGGGCTGAGATAGGCCAATTGCTGGCATCTGTGGAGGACCTGAGCCTGCACGCGGAAGACGAGACAGGCACCTTGACAACGGCCGACAGCAAGGACGGCCGGGCCATGCGCCTGGGCCACTTGCGGCAGACCGATGCGGAGGGGCGCTGCTTCAGTTTTCAGATAGCGCTGGATGCAGCACGGGATGGGTTTGCCCGAAACCTCTTGAAGGTGGCAGATAATTTGGCAAAAAATCTATTCATAAGCTATAGTTAGCGCGTCAAATTAAATTAATTTGTAGGTTGTTGTTGCTTGATTGTGTTATCTGGTAGAAAATCACCTGGCCGGACCGCCCTGGGCGGGCCTGTCTGGTTAGCCAGGCAGCAGCAAAAAGATTCAACCGTATCAATCCAATAGCTAGATCCATCTACAGCGGATGCAATGGGAGTAGGGCATGACTCGAAGACCGATCCTCGCACTGGCCGTAGCGGCGGCACTCCATCCACTTGGGGCCGGTGCTGTTGGCGTGGGCGACATCACGATCTATTCGGCGCTGAACGAGGTACTCAACGCCCAGATCAGCCTGCACAAGGTGGACGAGGCCGAGATCGACAATCTCAGCGTCTCCCTTGCCTCCAGCGAGGCCTTCGCCAAGGCCGGACTGGAACGGCCCTACTACTTGACGGACCTGAAATTCAGCACCCGTCTGGGGGCCGATGGCAAGCCGCTGATTCAGGTCATGAGCCGCAACCCCATTCGTGAACCCTTTCTCAACTTCCTGGTCGAGGTCAACTGGCCACGGGGCAAGGTGATGCGCGAATTCACCCTGTTGCTGGACCCGCCCAGCACCTTCAAACGACCGCCACCCCCGCTGCAGGCGGTGCAGAGCCAGGCCCAGCCCATACCCCTTGAGGTCAGGAGGCCAGCGGTAAATTTTACCCCGCCACCGGCAACGGAATACCGGGTTGAGGCCAATGATACCCTCTGGAGCATAGCCCAGCGCTATCGCCCGGAGGGGGTCAGCATTCAGGAAATGCTGATGGCCATTTACCGCAGTAACCCCCACGCCTTTGCCCGCAACAACATGAATCTGCTGCTGGCCGGCCGCAGCCTGAAGATACCTGGGGCCGAGGCCCTGGCGAGCAGCAATGAACAGGAGGCCCGCCGTGCCTATCAGGCCAGGCTGGAGGCCGACAGCGCAGGCCTGGCCGATGGCGTCACCCAGCCCCAGCCGATAGACGCCCGTGGCGAACTGACCCCGCCGCCAGAGCAGATGGATCGGCTGGAGATCGTCACCCCCAGCGCAGAGACCGCCGAAGAAGGTACCGAAGACTTTGAACGCGGCGCGATGAACCGCCTGGAACGGGACCTGTTGCTGGCGCGGGAACTCAACGAAAAGGTCAGCGCCGAGAACAACGAACTGCAACAGCGCCTGCAGCGGCTGGAATCCCAGTTGATGGACCTGGAACGCCTGCTCAAACTCAAGAGCGACAGCGCCGCCCAGGTGCAGGAACAACTGGCCGAGGCCGAGCCGCAGCAGCCGCCGACAGCGCAGGAGTCCGCGCCGGAATCGGTCGCGGAACAGGTTGAGGCGCAGGAGCAGGCCCCAGAGTCTGCTCCAGAGCCCGCCCCAGAAGCCGACCCGGCAGAGGTCCAGGACCAGACCGCACAGCCAGCCAGCGGGCCCGAACCGGCCCCGCAGCCGGATGCCCAGCCGATCAGCGAGGCCCCTGCCGAACCGCCTGAGCAGCCCGCCACCGAGGCCCCGGCAGATACCCAACAGGCGGAACCCCCGCCGCAAACCCAGCCTCAGCCCGCCGCCCAATCCGGCCTGCTGGACATGCTATTGGGCAACCCCCTGCTGCTGCCCGCTGCCGGTGGGCTGCTGATCCTGCTCTTGCTGCTGCTGTTTGTGCAGTCCCGGCGCAAGGGCAAGGAAGAACCCCAGGCCCAAGCGGAGCAGGCCAGCCACCTGGCGGATCAGGACGATGTGCCCAGCTTTGAAGACATCATCGGCGACGAGGCAGAGATCGGCGATATCGAGGCCGACGAGGAGGCCCCCCAATCCTCCCTGCTGCTCGACTTCACCCCCAGCGAACTGGAAGGTCTGGGTTCGGACACCGAGATCGACCCCGTCTCCGAGGCCGATGTCTATGTCGCCTACGGCCGCTACAACCAGGCCCTTGACCTGCTGCGCGAGGGCATGGAAAACAGCCCCGAGCGCAGCGATATCAAGGTCAAGCTGCTTGAGGTACTGCATGCGGCGGGCGAGCGTGAGGAATTCCTGCGTCAGGTCGCTCAGTTCGCCAACGAGGGCCTGGCCAAAAAGGACCCCACAGGCTGGGCGCGGGTCAGCAATCTGGGCCGACAGCTCGACCCGGATCATCCCCTGTTTGTGGGTACCGCAACCGCCGCAGTCGCTACGGCGGCAGCCGCCGCCAGCGGGCCTGAAGCCGATGCTCAGAAAATCGACCTCAGTAAGGCCCAGCAGCCCGAGACCGAGACCCTGGAGATTAGCCCCCCAGAGGAAGAGCTACAGCAGCTGGATCTGAGTCAGGAGGCACAGGATCTGCCTGAGGAAGAGATCTCCATCGAGCCGGTCAGCGGTCCCGACCAGGAATCCGGTTTCGGCGATGACCTGCTGGACCTGGATGAGCTGGACATCCCGGAGCTGGACCTGGATCAAAGCCCCACTGGACAGGACATCGACCAGATCCAGGTTGAGCAGACCCAGGACCAGCCAGAACCCGCCGAGCCAGAACCGGTTGAGCCAGAAGCTATTGACCTGGAGGAGCTGGAGCTGGCCGCGCTGGAGCAAAGCGTGGACGAAATGATCGGCAGCGAAGAGGAAGAGCCGGTTCTGGGGCGCGATGCCGACAGGGACGAGCCGCAGGAGCCTATCATCGACCTGAGCAACGAGGAAGACCTGCAGGCCCTGAAGGAGATAGAGGCCCTCAGCGGCACCCAGGACGCCGACCCCGGCGAGGGCATATTCAAGGCCAGCGACGAAGGCTCCCTGGATGCGCTTGAGGCGGAACTGTCGCAGGCAACCGAGGGCCTGTCGGATCAGCCCCAGGCCGAGCCGACGTCCGCCAGCGAGGATGCCGAGCTGGACTCCTTCCTGGACGACCTGGGCGAGGGACTGGAGGCCGACAACGCCGATCTGGACCTGGAATCCGAGCTGTCCGACCTGGACCTGGAGCTATCCTCTGGCGACCAGGGGGTGGATCTGGAATCCGAACTGGCCGAGCTGGACAAAGAGCTGGCCCCCCGCGAGGACATAGATCAGCAACTGGCCGCCAACGGCGGCGAACTGGATCAGGGGCTGGAAGGGCTCGACCTGCTGGATGACAGCGGGGAGGATCACAACCAGACCAAGCTGGAACTGGCCGAGGCCTATGTGGATATGGGCGATCCCGACGGTGCCCGCGCCATTCTGGAAGAGGTTCTGGCAGAGGGCTCAGCGGCACAAAAGAACCAGGCCAACGACCTGATCGCCAAGCTGGGTTGATCTGCCCCGTCGCCTTCTCCCCCAGTGAGAATCGCCTTAGGCATAGAATACGACGGCTCTGCCTTCCATGGCTGGCAGACCCAGCAGGCCGGGGTACGCAGCGTCCAGCATGAACTGGAGCAGGCCCTGGGCCAGGTGGCCGCGCAGCCGGTCAGGGTGCAATGCGCCGGGCGTACCGACACCGGCGTCCACGCCTCGGGCCAGGTGGTGCACTTCGACACCCAGGCCCAGCGTCCGATGCGCTCCTGGATCCTCGGCGGCAACGTGCATCTGCCCTACGACGCCAACATCACCTGGGCGCAGGAGGTCAGCGAGGGCTTTCACGCCCGCTTCAGCGCCACCGGCCGCCACTACCGCTACGTCATCGCCAACCGCCCAACCCGCTCGGCCCTGATGAGTCGGCGTGTGGTCTGGGTCCACCAACCGCTGGATGCCGAGGCCATGCACCGCGCCGCCCAGCACCTGCAAGGGATGCACGACTTCAGCTCCTACCGGGCCCTGGCCTGTCAGGCAAAGAGCCCGCAGCGCGAGCTGCGCCGTATCGGCGTGCGCCGCCAGGGCAACCTCATCCTCATCGATCTCTACGCCAACGCCTTCCTGCATCACATGGTGCGCAACATCGCCGGGGTGCTCATCGCCATCGGCAGGGGGGAGCAGGCGGAGGACTGGAGCCGAGAGATCCTGGAGCGCCGCGACCGCCGCCAGGGCGGCGTCACCGCACCGCCCCAGGGGCTCTATCTCACCCAGGTGGAGTACCCGACCGAATACGCCATCCCCGAACCCGCACCGCTGGACCTGTTTGGCTGACCCCGGCGCAGTAGGAACATCCTAACGATCATGGGGCACCCCCACGCAGATGAGGGGTCGCCCCGTGATGGTGGGCGTAAAGCCCCTACATCATCTCCTTGAACTGGTAGATCATATCCACCAAGGCATTGGATTTTTTGCTGAACTCCTCTGCCTCCATATTCCGGTCGAGCAGGGCGCAGTAGCCCTCCAGCTGCTCTTTGTCCACTGCCGAATCCACATGTCGGTAGCCCATCGACCATTGGCCGAAGTTGCGTTCCTGGATCGGCCCCTGACTGAGCACCAGGGGCGAGCGGTGCAGGGGGTTTTTGGCGATATGCTGATAGATGTCCAGCACGTTTTTCTCCTCGCCCTCCAGCACCTGAAAGAAGCGCCCGCCGGAGTAGAGCAGGATGCCGGTCACCCCCAGCTTGCGGTTGTTGCGGCGTGAGATATCGAGGATGTGCAACAGCTCCTGCTCACTGATCGGGCGCGTGGCGGTGCTGACATAAACGAGACTGATCATGGCGTTACCTTGCAGCTAAGGGTCCTGGGCGAATGGGGTTTGGTCGCCCTGGCGCTGCTCGATCTGGAGCAGGGATTGGATCAGCTCCTCCAGCGGCGGCCCGAGCGCAGCCTGTTGGTCCGATTTTAATAGACCCTCCACCGCCTTGGCCTGCTCGGTCAGTTGCGGGAAGCCAAAGGTGCCGCCGTTGCCCTTGAGGGTATGCACCGTCTGCCGCAGGCCGGGCCAATCGGCAGCGGCCAGTTGCCGTTGCAGCAGGCCGCGTTTCTGCGCCAGATTGGCGACGAACATCGCCCTGGCCTCCTGCATGGGGTCTTGCTCCGGCGCGGCAGGCGGTGCATCTCCACCGGGTTTGAGGTGTTGGCGCAGGGCCAGGAACAATTGCTGGCGCTCGATGGGCTTGACCAGAAACCCGCTGCAACCGGCCTCCTGGAGCTGATCCCGGTGGCTTTGCATGACATTGGCGGTCAGGGCATAGATGGGCGCGTCGTTGCCCAGTTGGCGCAGCATACGGGTGGCCTCTATGCCGTTGAGATTGGGCATCTGCATGTCCATCAGGATCAGATCGAAGCTGTCCCCCATGGCCCGCTCGAAGGCCTGCTGACCATCCTCGGCCCCCACCGCCTCGGCCCCGGTGGAGCGCACCAGGCCCTCAACCAGGTGACGGATCTCCGGGGTGTCATCGGCAACCAGCACCCGGCCTTGCAGGCTGGGCATCTGGCTGGCGCTGGTCTCTTCCTGAGGTGCGTCGGCGGCAAGCTCAGAGCAGGCCATCTCCAGGCTGAAGCCGAAGCGGCTGCCTTCGCCCTCGCGGCTGCTTACCTGGATCTGGCCGCCCATCAGTTCCACCAGTTGCTGGGAGATGAACAGCCCCAGGCCGGTGCCGCCAAAGCGCCGGGAGATGCCATTGTCGGCCTGCTCGAAGGGCCGGAACAGGCGCTGTATCACCGCCTCGGACATGCCGATGCCGGTATCGGTGACGCTGAAATCAAGCCGTACCCTGTGTTCAGGCAGGCTGTGATAGCGCAGTTCCAGCACCACGCTGCCGCCCTTGCTGAATTTGACCGCGTTGCCCACCAGGTTGATCAATACCTGGCGCAGGCGGTTGCCATCGGAGATCAACTGTCTGGCCGCAGCCGGGTGGTCGGACTGGCTGATCAGGCGCAAGTCAACCCGGTCGTCACGGGCGCGCACCCGAAAGATGTCGATTACATCACGCAGCAACTGTTGCAGGTTGAAGGGGTTGTAGTCGATGGTGAAGTTGCCGGATTCGATCTTGGATAGATCGAGGATATCGTTGATCAGCGACAGCAAGGAATCCCCGGCCACCCGTATATGCTCCAGCTGCGCCCGCTGTTCGCTATTCCGCAGGGCATGACTGAGCACCTCGCTGTAGCCCAGGATACTGGTCAGGGGGGTGCGCAGCTCGTGGCTCATGGTGGCCAGGAAGCGGTCCTTGCTGCGCATGGCCTCCTCCAGCTCCGCCTGCACCTGCTTCAATTCGGTGATGTCGGTACGGATGGAGACATAGCGCTCCGGACCCTGGTCACCGATGAAGGGCGCGATGGTGGCCCGCACCCAATAGGTACGGCCATCCTTGGTGCGGTTCATGATTTCGCCGTGCCAGGTCTTGCCGCTGCCGATGGTCTGCCACAGGTCGCGGTAAAAGGACTCGGGGTGATGGCCGGACTTGATGATGCGGTGGTTCTTGCCGATCAGCTCGCTGCGGGTGAAACCGCTGGTCTGGCAAAAGGCATCATTCACCTCGATGATGTTGCCCTCGGCGTCGGACATGCTGACAATGGCGTGCTGGTCCAGGGCATATTTGAAGAAATGCAGCTCGTAGATGGTCTTCAGGCTGATCTCATTGGCCTGCCGGGTACGCTGGCGGGCATCCTGCAGATGCCTCTGCAACTGCACGGCGGCGCGGCCCAGCCGCTGTAGCTCGTTCGCGCTGTCCGGGTCAAACGTCGGAGGCTTGCCGTAATCGCCCGCATCCAGCCGCTGCAGCAGCTGGGTGATCTGCTCCAGACTGCGCAGATTACTGCGTGCCAGCAGGTAGGATAGAAACAGCGCAGGCAACAGGCCCAGCAGGATGATCGGCCAGGCCAGGCCTTGATCAAGCAGCAAGGCCAGGCCCAGGGCAAGCAGCAAGGGCAGGGCGCTCAGCCCCAACAGGGTCAGGGTCTTGCGTCGCAACAGCCAGTGGTTCAGGGATACATTCAAGGGGTGCACTTCGCTGCCGGGGTCAGTGGTGCCATTCTAACGCGATTGCGCAGGGCCGTCGCGCCGGGTGCGAACCTTGTTCGGATAGGGCCGCACAGGTAAACTCGCAACCGGTTATGGCAAGATTGAAGGCCAGTTTTGGCAGGAATTATTGATATGCTCGATGACAAAGAAGGTAACGAAGGCAGGCCCCTGGTCAGCGTGGCCCTGGCGGATGACGACTCCAGCACGCGCTATCTGCTGCAAAGCCTGCTGAACCGAAACGGTTGCAAGGTGATGGCCGCCAAGGCCGATGGCACCGGCCTGATGGACGCCTACCAGCACCTGCGCGCAATCAATCGGGCACCGGACATCATCCTGCTGGATATCTCCATGCCCGGCGCAATGAACGGCATCGACGTGCTCAAGGCCATCCTGGAGATCGACCCCAATGCCTTCGTCATCATGATCAGCGGCGAGACCGATGCCGAGGTGGTCAAGGAGGTCATCGCCTCCGGTGCCTCCGGCTTCATCGTCAAGCCCTTCACCGTAGGCCGCATCCGCGACATGATCCAAAGCTATCGGAAAAAGGCCGGGCTATGATCGCGCACAGGGGCAGCGGCCAGGCCTCAGCGACCCGCCTGCGCTAGCGGGTATAGTATTTGACCTGTCCCTGTCATGCGCGTATTATTCCGCTCCTGCTACGGCAGGTGCATCGCGCAACGGGGCATAGCGCAGTCTGGTAGCGCGCCTGCTTTGGGAGCAGGATGTCGGGGGTTCGAATCCCTCTGCCCCGACCAATCGCCTTTCTCCAGTAAAGCAGAAATCAAGAACATGCGCCCGTAGCTCAGCCGGATAGAGCAACGGCCTTCTAAGCCGTGGGTCGCAGGTTCGAGTCCTGCCGGGCGCGCCAGAGACGCCTGCAAACCAAGTACCCTTTTATGGTGGGTGTAGCTCAGTTGGTAGAGCCCCGGATTGTGATTCCGGTCGTCGTGGGTTCGAGTCCCATCATCCACCCCATATCGGGCCATTAGCTCAGCTGGTAGAGCAGTGGACTCTTAATCCATTGGTCGTAGGTTCGAACCCTACATGGCCCACCAATAAAAACAAAGGCTTACGCTGATTTTTAAGACCGCCAATTGGCGGTTTTTTTCTTCAGACAACCTCCAGACAACCACAGAACAAAAAACCCGGCGCAGTGGCCGGGCTTGGTGGTCGGCATGAAATCCATGCCAACGTCAGGTGGTGGTCTGTCCATACTCGCGCCGGATGGTGAGTGCTCGCTGCCCCTCCCGCCGGGCCTGGGCTTCCGCCTCGGCTATCGCGGCGGCCACTTCGTCGGGCGTGCCCTGGGGGATGCGGACTATTTCAATCTTCACGTCCTTGCTTGCCAGCTTATCCAATCGGCGCGATAGGGTGGTGCTCATGTCAGCGTCTCCTGAACGTGCTCAACCAGGATCGCCACCACGTCATAGCCCTGGGCTTCCAGGGCGGCCTGCTCGGCTCTGAACGCCACCAGGGGTGCCGGGTCGCTGGCGTTATAGCAGGTCAGCACCTTGCGGCCTTTGCGGGTCTGCCGGATTCGGTCTAGGCGGTTGCGTAGGCTGGCGGTGCTCATTGGCGGTTCTCCAGATCGATAATGCGTTGCTCAAGTTCGTCGGTGCGGATCGCTTCGAGCAGGGTCCGCAAGACAAATGCGCCGGTTCTGACCTTGCTCTCCTCCGTCTCATCGTTCATCAGTCGGGCATAGAGTGCGGCCAGTTCGCGCCGGACACCTCGGCTCGTGGTGAGGCGGTATCGCTTGGGGGCCGATTTGCTGGGTAGCCATTGCCCTTCAAGGGGTTGATCGGCGCTTTCGTTGCCATTCATGCCGTTGATGGGTTCAGGTGTAGAGCTTCATTCTGGTACAGCACGCACTAGCCATTGCCTTTGCCCCTGATTCCTTCCGCAGCCTATCCAGGGCCTTGCCGATGCCGTCATGAATCGCCTTGAGGCGCGATAGCTCGCCTTCCAAGCGCGCCAGCATCCGCTGGCCTTGGTCATGCCCTGCCCATGCTCTGGCGCTGGCCAGATCGGCCTTGATGCGCCCGAGCAGCTGTGTTGCGGTGTTGAGTATGTCCCGCAGTTTGGTAATGGATTGGCGTTGCTCTGGTGTCATCATGACTCCAGTCGGCGCAACAGGGCCTCTTGCTGCTGCTTGAGCCCTTCCATGGCCTCCAGCACCTCGGACAGGCTGTTGCGGGTGGCCTTAATGTACTGACAGCCACTTGAGGCAGCTTTGGCGACGTTCGTCATCGTCTGCTTGAGCAATGCCAGATCGGCGTCAGACACTTTGGGGTCTGGCTTGGCAGCTTCGGCTGTCATCTGAATCAACAGTTCATTCATCATTTGGGGTTTAATCATGTCTCATGTTCTCTATTGGGGGTGAATAGGTGCCCGGCTGTAACCCGAGGCGAAAACAGCCGGGCCGCTTCCGAGTCGCCACTAGGAAGCGTTTTCTGCATCGCTGAGCAGGCGATAAATCTGTCGCTCGGTGTACCGGGCTTGATAGGTGAATTTCCGGGAGATTTCTTGAACCGTCATGCCTCTGCGCCGCATGGCCAGGATGTCGCGCTGGCGCTTGCGCCGGAGCCGCCAAAGCTCGGCAGGCACCGCAATACTGCTGCCGCCAGCCCATGCTGAAAGCTTCTCAGCCGCCTCTTGCCCGAGTTGCTGTATCAACTCACGGCCAGCGGAATTGTCGAGCGTTGCAGGCACATACAGGCTGATACCGCCTGACCATTCGACCAGGCTGAGATAGGCATCCCTGCCGATAACCTCATCGATCAGATTTGCCGGATCACTCATCGGCTAGGGCTCGGTGATGGGGGGAGCGTTGCCCTGGCGGCTGCCATAGCATCGGCAATGAGCGCGTCGTACTCCTGCCCATGTCGCCAATGCCAGGGGGAAAACTCTATAAACTCGCTTGCACCGCCGGTTATCTCAGCGACGGCGTACAGCTTGGCCAGGATCGGGAGCGCCGATGCGTTGGCTTCAACCATGAGCTCAGCCCAAAGCGCCTCAAGCGCCTTGCCCCAGTCGGCATCGGCTTTGCGGTCTGCCTGCCGATAGGCCGCTTCCTGGGTTGCCTTTATCTGCTCCAGCCCTGCCAGGGATTCCACGGTGATGTCCCGCTCATCTTCCAGCGCCCTGATAGCGGTCTGGGCCGCCATGCCGCCCTGAATGTCGCCCTCAGCTGCCCGCTGGCGGCGTATCTCGCCCTGCTCATCGATCTGCTGGTCTATGGCCTTGAGTCGCGCCTGTGCATCGGCTATGCGGGCCTGTGTGGCCTGTAGCGTTGCCCAAGCTTCGTCTAGCTGCTTTTGGATGCCCTTCATGGGGTGGTTCCTCGGTGCCAATTGTCAGGCAATGATAGGTCAGCCGATAGGTTTTGTCTATTACAGATTTTATTCTGATTGGATTTGACTATTGCCGTGCTGATCTCCTTGATCAGTTCGCGGACCTGCTTCTGTGTCATATCCGGCTGCACCTTTGGCAGCGCCTTTCGAAAGGCGATGTCGTCGAGGCTGGCGAGGTCGGATATGGCGCGTTTGCTTGCTGGTAAACTTTCCGCAGTTGCGGAAAGTTCGTTTGCACGGCGACCAACGGATTCCCATTGGTGCAGCACAGATGATGAACACCCCAACCACTCGCACCCTTTCCTGCTGAACTCGCTTCCGCCCTGGGTGTTCATGCCGCTGTGCCGCCTACAGGTGGTGCTGGCGCTCGGGTAGCTGGCGCTGCTGGTCGCTTAGGCCGCTCTGGCAGCCTGGGACGCTGCTGGCGCTGCTGAATACCGACTACCTGATAGATCATCAGCCTAAGGTCATCAGGCGTTCCTGGGGCCAGTTGCACGCCGATGGTGCTGGGGCCTGTGGCTTCCAGGCGAATGATGCTGTCCTGAATCATCAGCCATTGCGGGTTGGCTTTGATGCGTTCAATGGTGTCCTCGCTGGTCGGCAAGTTATTGGTAGCACCAATAAGTTCCTGAGCCTCTTTGCCCGTGATGATCGGCTTATGCCGCTTGCAGAATCGCCATGTCCCGAAAGTGACGGCCTTGCCGATGATGTTGCAGCGGGCATACTGCCTGGGGGGGCGGTACTGGCAGTCTTTGCAGCGCACGGCGTTGGGGTGCTTTGGGCCGAAGGGTCTAGTGGTGGTGGTGGTCATGGATGCTTGCCTCTTCATGAATTACCAAATGTCCCGCTTGTCCCGAAACAGGGGCGGGACACGGGACACGCCTATAGGCGCGTGTCCCGGTTGTCCCGGTAAAAACCCTGTTTTGCGGGACAATGTCCCGGCTTTGTCCCGCTATGTCCCGGTGTCCCGCTTGGGGGTTCATGCGGCTTCCTCCATGTCGTCATTGGATGCCAGTTCGCCGGAGATACTGAGCGCCACGCGCCAGCCATGAGCGTTGGTCCACGGAGTTGCAGCGCAGTCGGTCAGGCGGTAGTGGTCGCCCGAGACAACGGCTAGATTGCCATTGACCAGGTCGGCGCGTGCCCGCTGAAAGGCTTTCTTCTTGGCCTCTGGCGAGTCCGCCGTGTGGCCGTCGTAGAAGATCGCGCGCCAGTCCTCCAGGTGCGCCTTGTCGCCGCCGTTCGCCCGGATCGCTTGGGCCAGGGTGTCAGCGGCATAGGTCACGCCCGGCGGCATGGGCCGCGCCTTGGTGCGAGTCGGGGTGTCGGTCAATACGGGGACCAGGGTGGTGACGGGTTCGCCGTCATCATCGGTGAATCCAAGGTCAACGCTCTGCATGGTGAAACTGACTGGCGGCCACTCGGCTTCATCCTTGCTCTTGAGGCAGGTCAGGGTGGTGGTGTCACCGTGCCGTTCTGCCGAGATGCGAAAGTCACTGTTGGCGCGCAGTTGGTAGGCTCCGGCCTCCCGGCCTTTCTCGCCGTGTCCGACATGGTGAATAACCAGGCAGGTGCAGCCGAAGGGGATGCGGGCATACTGGACCAGGTTGTTTAACAGAGCGGTGATGTCGTTGCCGTCCTTGTAGTCGCCGCCTCCGAAGTTGGTCATCAATGTGTCAACGACCAGCAGGGAGGGCGTATCGCCGCCGCTCTGCTCCACCAGGCCGGTGATTGCCTCAGACACGGTGGCGGCGGCTCTGGCGTCATAGAGGGCCGCCGGGGTTTGCGAGACATAGAACGGCAAGGGCCGGCCAATGTCGTGGTGCAGCTTCCAGCCGGTAATGCGCTTGGCGAGTCCAGCATGACCCTCGCCAGCCAGGTAGAACACGGGGCCGGGTGTCTTTACCGCCATGCCGTGATAGTCCAGCCCCCCGGCAATGGCTAGACCCATATCGAGCGCCAGGAAACTCTTGAAGGTGCCGGATTCACCAAACAGGATGCCCACGCTTTCGCTCGGCAGTACCGGCTTGATGCAATATCGCGCCGGGGTGGTTTTCAGTTCATGTTCGGGAATGAATCGAAAGGCAGGCTTGGGCGCCTGCTGGCCTTTCTGACCCTGCTCCTGGGCCTTGCCCAGCAATGCGGATATATCCACCTCAGCGGCCTGAGCCTGGGCATACTCCCGGCGCTGCACCTTATTCCAAGATTCGTTGCTGATGCTCAGCCAATTGTCTCCTGCATCGCGGATCGCGGCTTTTTCGTCATGGTCGTGAAATAGGACACAAAAGGCTGAGAAGGCGTCATGTGCGCCTCCGCCACCACCGCCGGTATAGAGGGGATCGTTCGGGCTGAGGGAATGAACGCGCCCATCTTTCACGTTGGCGCTGTAGCTGCCGGTCTCGCTGGCCGGGTGGCGAAAGCGACTGCCCTGTTGCGAGTAGTTGGCTTGGAGCAGGACGTCCTCCACCGTGTAGCTGGCGTTGAAGGCATCAATCAGGCTCTGGCCTCCGGCGCTCTGGCGCTGCTCCCGGCGCTGGCGGGCTTCCTCCCTCCGCTTGGTGGTCTCGGCCTCCTGTGCTTCGATCTGAGCGCGCATCTGCTGCACCCAAGGTGCTAGGGCCTCTGTGCTGAGAAACGGCGCTGTGCGCTCGCTGATCGCCCCATAGAATGGGCCACTGTTGGGCAGGAGGCAAAGCTGCACGGCGCCGGTGTTGGCGGTGTCGGGGGTGATGCCGTTGGCCTCAAGGATCAGGTTCAGTGCCTGCTGTGCCAGCACCCAATCAGCCGACGACAATGGCTGGTCAAGTGGAATCAGGATTCGCGCCTTCTGCCTGCCCTCGGTGGCACTCTTGCTGGTGTAAACCTCGAAACAGCACCTTGGCAATGACTGGCGCAGAACCTCAGCCGTGCGCTCAATCGGTGGCGGTTGATGATCCAGATCAGCCCACAAGTAATGGTAACTGCCGTGTGCCATCTGCTCAGCGAGGTAGCGCGCCTCTGAGGTGTTGTGGCTGCTCGGGATCAGCCATTGCCCTTGGGCTTTGTCCACGCGGGGCGGGTTGTCCACCAGATCGCGGATGTCGGCCAGGGCGACAGTCGGATAACTCTGGCCGGTACCTTTGCGGGTGAAGTGCTGTCCGTGTCCGGTGATACAAAGAGGCTCTATCATGCTGCTGCCTCCCTGCTGTTGCTGGCCACAATGAGCTCCATCTCCAGATTGCGAAGTCGGGCGATGATATTTTTTATCCGTGCTTGGTCTTTCTCACGGCGCAGTTCGAGACTCGCCAGCAGCAAGAGGCTTTTTTGTATTTTGCGAAGTTCGCTTGTACTCATTTCGGACTCCTAACAGTGGAGTCGCTGTTGCTGGTATAATAGGCGGGCCCACGCCGGGCAAAGCTATCATCTCCAGCCGGTGCAGCGGCTCGGGGGTGATGGCTTTTTTATGCGGCGGCTTTGTGTTCTTCGGCAGTATTCGCGAAGCTCGGCCCGAGCAGTTGCGTTGCCCAGTTGTCGAGGTCATCGGTGCTATAAACCACTTCGGTCTTGCTTACGCGAATAAAGCGGGGGCCTCCTCCGACTGAGCGAAGTTTGGCGAGCGTGCGGGGGGTTCTTTGGATGCCGTACTGATCTTTCAGATAGGCCGATGCGGCATCGGTGCGGTTAACTTTCATGCTGTATCACCTTTTGTAAGGCTGGCAACACTTGGCCCTCTGTGGCCGACTATCCTTTACCAGTGTTGCCCGGTGCAGGTGATACGCATTTAATACCTGAAAAACTAATGCGTCATTCAGGCGAAATCACAGAATTAAGTAGAATCTTGAGCTCTCGCCCATTGTTTGAATTTTTCGAACTCATCATCTAAGCCTTTTTTTCCAACTAGCTGCCAAGTGTTGAGGATGCTTCGACGTTGCTTTTCGTCTGCGAGATAGTAGTTATCACGCACAGCGCCCTCAGTCATGCAGCGCGTATATTGGGCCGCCAGCGCGAGCGCGCCAGGTGGATTATTGCCCGTCATGGGATGCCCCTGCTGCACCAGCCATTCAACCATGGCTATAGCTTTAATTCGGCGCTCTGTGTTGCGCAGATCGCGGGGCTTACCCGTTGGCCTGGCTAGCCCTAGGTCTCGCATGGGATTGGCGCTCACGGCCATGGTGGCCAAGGTGTCGCTGATCTCCTCCGCTATGACGGAGTGCAAAGCTCCGCTGCGGGCCACTCGGGACAGAAAGAGCAGCTTGCGGCGAGCAACGGCCTGCTCGTCCTCCAGCCCCATGCCCATAGCCACGAAACGCCACCATGTGAGCGTTGGGATTCCTTCGGCGGTGAGGTTGTCAAAGTCGTCCATCAGCCCGCCCTCCGCAACTGAACCACGTTCCCGCCGATGGCGGCGGTCAGTATCTGATCCCAAGCATCGGCGGCCTGCTTCATGCCGGCAAAGCCCTGGGCACGCTGATAAACGGCTTTCACGCCGCTGTTCGTGCTGGCTGCCTTGTGGGTCAATAGTCGGTCCAAGGCATCTTCGGATATGTCGGGTCGCATTTCCGCCACCAGTGAAACGCAGGAGCGGCGGAAGTCGTGGATGCTCCAGTTCTCCACGCCAGATCGCTTGCGCAACCGGGTAACGGTGCCGTTCCACGCCGCGAAAGGCTTTTGCTCAGCCAGGGCCTCCTTGTCGGTGAATACCAGCGCTTGCGGCTTTGGCTTTTCTGGTAAGCGCTCCTTGAGTATCTGCATTGCCAGCGGTGGCAGGGGCAGGCGCTGGTCATCGGAAAACTTGCGCCCATCCTGTGCGTGAAGATTTAGCTCCCCCGCTTCCAGGTCCACTTCGCCCCACGTCAGTGAGGTGATGGTGCCAGCCCTGAGCGGTAGCGCCATAGCGAAGCGGTGAATGTCGGCCCCCGTGGTGCCCTTGGATTCCATGGCTGCCTGCCAGATCGCGCCAAGCTCTTGCAATTTGGGGTAGCGTTTCTTCGCCTGGGGTGGCTTGGGTGCTTTGAGCGCCGCGAAAGTGTTTATCGTGATGGTGCCCTTCTCCGCTGCCAGATCGAGCAGGCGCTTTGCAGAGCCCCACGCTTTGCGCAGGTTGGCAGGCGAGTTGCTGTAGTGTGACTTCATCGCCATGGCGTGTTCGTGGTTGATGCTGGCCAGGGGCAGATCGCCCAAGATGACAGCAGCGCACGCAATGCCATGGGCCTCCGCTCTGGTCGCTGTGCTGGCGTGTGTGCTGGCGTAATTGGTCAGGTACTCATCGGCCAGATCGTTGAAAGTGGCTTGCTTGCGCAGCTTTTCCGCTTGCGGGGTGTGCCCGAGAGTCAGGCTGGCGACGATCTCATTTGCCCATGCTCGGGCCTGCTCCAGGGTCAGGATGCTGGCGCTATTTTCAAGGGCCTGGCCGGCTGCGTCTCTGGGGGTGAAGGTCTGCGCCTTGCCGGCAACCTTCTTCACCACCGAATAGGATGCTCCACCTTCCGTACGCCGGAGCCGCAGCGGTGATTCTGAATCGGTCCAAGGGCCACCGGGTTCTTTGCCGTGAACTACCTTCGCCACAAATGCCTTGCTAAACTTTTGAACAGCCATATCGACTCCTAGCTAAGTCGGTTTCGGTCAGGGCCTCGGGGGTGTTGGTAGCGCCTCCGGGGCCTGCTTTTTCGTGGGGCATCTCAGACAACCTCCAGACAACCTCCAGACAACCGCAGGGGGTGTTTTTGGGTGTTTTTGATGTCGGGGTGAGTATAGCTCAGTAAAAGGCGGGACGCTTGTAAATTACTGGATTATCAGAGAAAAATTTGCAGATTTTTAGCGCAACCAAGGGCTTAGAGAAGGGTTTTTATTAGGACTCTTAATCCATTGGTCGAAGGTTCGAATCCTTCATGGCCCACCAATGAAAACAAAGGCTTAGTGGATTTTCCACTAAGCCTTTTTTGTTTGGGGTAACGCTGGGGTAACCCGTGTTTTAGACGGGCATTCCGGGGTGGCTTTGCCCAGCGGCAACCCCGGACCAGCTTCCACGGCAACAAGTCCCGCACTGTGGTCGGCAGCGATTACCGCTTGCAGACGGAGCGGCCCGCGAACTCATAGCAGCCCGCGCCCGCGCCGGATTGAGTCAGGCCGATCTGGCCGAGCGAATGCACACTAGCCAATCGGCAGTTGCCCGCATGGAGAGCGGCAAGACCCTGCCCAGCCTGAGCCGCTACGCCGAGGCCACTGGCTGCAAGGCCGTGGTGCGGCTGGAAGCGCAATGCCCCTTTACCCCCGGTCGTCACCTCATGCAGGAAATAACAAAATACCGCCTTGGCCGAAAATGATCCGTAGCGCGGATCACCCGCGTTCCCTCGCAGCGCGTGGGAACGAGAAAAAGGACAATTTACACAGCATAGTGTAGAGTCGAGATTAGAAGCGGTTCTCCGAGAAATGCCATGGTAATGCCCCCCCCCCCCCCCGCATAAGCTGCCCGCCGTCATGAATCGCCAGGTCGCCGCTTGGCTAGTCCTTGTTGTCGGGCTTGTACTAACGACTCTTGCAAGCCTTGAGGTCAAGCAGGCCATCGAACAGGATGCGACGGAAGATTTCGCATTCACCAGCGATCAGGTCACGCTCAAAATTCGCGAGCGACTTGATGCCTACGCGCTCACCCTCAAGGGAGGCGCGGGTCTCTTTGCTGCATCCAGCACAGTCGATCGCCGCGAGTGGCAAGCCTACGTTGAGAAACTTCGCACCCAGGACAGTCTTCCCGGGGTGCAGGGCATCGGCTTTTCGCAAGTGATTCCACCGCATCAACTGGCTGCCCATATCGCCAAAGTTCGCGCCGAAGGCTTTCCCGACTACAGGGTGTACCCGGCGGGCGAGCGCGCCCTCTACACCGCCATCATCTATCTGGAACCTTTTCGCGGCCGCAATCTGCGCGCCTTCGGCTTCGACATGTTCTCCGAACCGGTGCGCCGCGCCGCCATGGAGCAGGCACGCGACAGTGGCGCACCGGCATTGAGCGGCAAGGTCGAACTGGTTCAGGAGACCGGCACGGAGGTGCAAGCCGGAACGCTGATGTATGTCCCGGTCTATCGCAATGGCGCTCCGATCGACACGGTTGAGCAGCGTCGCGCCGCGCTGATCGGCTGGTCTTACAGCCCCTATCGGATGCAGGATCTGATGGAAGGTATATTGGACAATTGGGCTGACCACAAAACCAAGCGTGTGGATGTGCATATCTACACTGGGTCTGAGGTGCAGGCCGACAGCCTTCTGTACGACAGCCACCCCGCCTTGTCCCATACAACCGATCCGCGCTACTACCAGCAGCGCACCATTGATTTCAATGGTCAGCATTGGTTGCTGGCATTTCATACCGGTGAGGACGTGGCACCCATCAACTATGCGACCGCCTGGGCCACACTGGCCGGTGGCATCGTGCTCAGCAGTCTGCTGTGCGCGTTGATGCTCGCCTTGGCGCGCACGCAGGCCCGCGCCAGGGACATCGCCGCTAGCCTGACTGAAGATCTCAGGCGCAGTGAGGATTCGTTGCGAAAGAGCGCAGCGGCATTGCGGTCATTCACCCGCGATTTCGATGCCTTTCTCGATCAGACATCCGACTTCGTGTATTTCAAGGACGCCGACAGCCGCATCCGCTTTTGCAGCAAGACACTGGCCGACATTACCGGACATCGCCACTGGCGCGAGATGGTGGGCAAGCACGACCGCGAGTTATTCCCGCCCGATACCGCGAAAATCTACGAAGAAGAAGAGGCTCCTGTTATTGCCGAAGGCCGACCATTGCTCAATAAAGTCGACCCGTACTACGACAAGGATGGACGGACAGGCTACGTAGAGACCAACAAGTGGCCGTTGTTCGATGACGACAAGACGGTGGTCGGTATCTTCGGCATCAGCCGCGACATCACTGAACGCAATCGGGCCGAAACCGCGCTACTCGAAGAAAAAAAATTCACCGAAGACACCCTGAATGCGCTGCCCGGCGTGTTCTACATGTTCGATGCCACTGGCCGTTTCGTGCGCTGGAATCATCAGTTCAGCAAGGTGACCGGCTACAGCGATGCCGAGTTGGCGATCATGCAGGGGTCGGATTTCTTTACCGGTGACGACCAGCGGCGGGTGGGCGAAGCCATGCAGCTGGTGTTCAGCGAAGGACAGGCTGACGTTGAGGCAGACTTTCAGACCAAGGATGGCCAGAAGCTGCCCTACCACTTCCAAGGGCAACGCAGCAGCATCGGCGGGCAAGCCTACCTGCTGGGGGTCGGCATCGATATAACCGAGCGCAAGCAGGCCGAAGCGCAACTTCAACTCGCCGCCAGTGTCTTCACCCACGCCCGCGAAGGCATCACCATCACCGACCGGGATGCCAATATCCTGGACGTCAACGCTGCCTTTACCGACATCACCGGCTACAGCCGCGAGGAAGTTCTTGGCAAAAATCCACGCATCCTTAATTCCGGCAAGCAGGACAAGGCGTTCTACGCCACCATGTGGCATGACCTCCAGACCAAGGACCACTGGTATGGAGAAGTATGGAACCGGCACAAAGACGGTGGGGTGTTTGCTGAGATGCTGACCATCAGTGCCGTGCGCGACGAGCGGGGTGAAATCCAGAATTACATCGCCCTGTTTTCTGACATCACCATGGTTAAGGAACATCAGGCCCAGCTCGAGTATATCGCCCATTACGATGCGCTCACCGGCCTGCCCAATCGACTGTTGCTGGGCGACCGCCTGCGCCAGGCCATGAGCCAGGCCCCACGGCGCGGACAGAGCGTGGCCGTCGCTTTTTTGGACCTAGACGGATTCAAGGCGGTCAACGACACGCATGGACATGAGGTAGGCGATCAGTTGCTGGCGACTCTGGCCAAGCGAATGACGCAGGCACTGCGCGATGGCGATACACTCGCTCGCCTTGGTGGAGATGAATTTGTCGCCGTGCTGGTTGACCTGCCCGACATTGAGGCCAGCGTCCCGGTCCTCACGCGGTTGCTTGAGGCCGCAGCGCTGCCGTTTCACGCTGGTGACATCGTGCTCAACGTCAGTGCCAGCCTGGGCGTGACCTTCTATCCGCAAGACGAGGAGGCTGATGCCGACCAACTGTTACGTCAAGCCGACCAAGCCATGTATCAGGCCAAGCTGGCCGGCAAGAACCGCTACCACCTGTTCGATGCTGTTCACGATGAAGAAGTGCGCGGACACCATGAAAGTCTGGAGCGGATCAAACATGCGCTGGGTGAACGTTAATTCGTTCTCTACTACCAACCGAAGGTGAACATGCGCACGGGCAAGGTCACGGGCGCTGAGGCTTTGATTCATTGGCGGCATCCAGAGCGGGGCCTGCTGCCGCCCAGCGTCTTCCTGCCGGTGGTGGTGGGGATGTGGTCATCAATGTGGTTGTGGTCTGCTCCATCCTTCCAGGGTGCAGATGTAGGTCTTCCCATTTATGGGGCGAGGTCTGGCTGGTCAACATCCAGGGCCTTTTTGCCTTCCCTGCGATTTTAGAGTAGCAGTAGAGTACCAGAAGGGGGCAAAGAGAAAAGGCTTAGTGCCGTTAGAAGCTAAGCCTTTGATTTTATGGAGCAATGGCCGGAATCGAACCGCGAACCTACTGATTACGAACCAAACAATGGCATTTTAACATATTGTTTTTAATCAGCTTTTATCGGGCGTCCGTTGCGCTAAACCCCGTACAGATCACGACGAATCACAACCAATCCACGCAAAAAACCCGCAGTCTTTGCACACCGACTGGCCCCGGCCCTGGTCGGGCACCCAGGGCGCACCGAGCAACTTCCTCACAGGGGCCAACTATAGGGGAGTCAATACCTTGCTATTGGGCCTGGCGGCCCACCAGCAAGGGTACGACAGACCCCTCTGGGCCACCTTCAAGCAGTGGCGGCTCAAAGGTGCCACGGTGCGCCGGGGCGAGCACGGCACCTTGGGAATTTTTTACAAGCCCGAGACTTTCCGGGACGAGAACACCGGCAAGGACGTTACCATCCCCATCCTCAAGCATTTTTTCCTGTTCAACTTGGCCCAGGTCGAAGGCATTGAGGTCGAGCCCCTAACCCCACTGAGCCGGGTTGAACGCAACCAGCAGGTGGACCGCTTCATCCAGGGCACCGGCGCGGTGATCCACGAACAGGGCCACCGTGCCTACTACTCACCCAGCACCGACCACATCTGGATGCCGCCGATCCACGCCTTTACCGACCAGCAAGCCTTCTACAGCACCCTGTTCCACGAACTAGGACACTGGACCGGTCATGCGGACCGGCTGGACCGCAAAGACGGCATGGACAGTCGCTTTGGTGACCAGGCCTATGCCATGGAAGAGCTGGTGGCCGAACTGGCCTCCTGCTTCCTGAGCATCCAACTCCAGGTCAGCCACGAACCCAGGGCCGACCATGCCCAGTACCTCAACCACTGGCTACAGGTGCTCAAGGACGATTCCAAGGCGTTCAGCTCGGCAGCCAGCAAGGCGCAGGTGGCTGCGGATTACCTGCTGGTGGTGAAGACGCGCAGCCTGATGGCGGCGTAGATGACGAAAGCCAAGGATGGTGCCCGCGAAATGCTGTGCTAGTATTCAGAAATCCAGCCGAAGGACTGGGGCAGGCAGGGCGCACAAATGTACAAGAAGAAACTGTCAGAAACCGACATCCGCACCAAGTTCATCACCCCAGCCATCATCAAGGCAGGCTGGGATGTGCACACACAAATCCGCGAAGAAGTCGCCCTGACCAGTGGCAAGATTCTGGTCCGTGGTCAAAAGCACAAGCGCGGCGCGCCCAAGTTCGCCGACTACATCCTCTACTACAAACCCAACATTCCCATCGCCGTCATTGAGGCCAAGGACAACAGCCACGCCCTGGGCGATGGCATGCAACAGGCGCTCAATTACAGCCAGATGCACGGTGATCTGCCTTTCGTGTTCAGCTCCAATGGCGATGGCTTCCTGTTCCACGACCGCACCCAGACCCAAGGCCAGATCGAAACCGAGTTGAGCCTCGACCAATTCCCCAGCCCCGACGACCTCTGGCAAGGCTACTGCACCCACCACGGCCTGACCGAACCGGCTTGCTCTGGGAGGCTTTGCAGGAAGGGGTCGGCAAGGACCCTGATCCCTTCGATCTCATCTGCCACATCGCCTACGGCCAGCCCCCGCTGACCCGAAAAGAGCGGGCCAACCAAGTGCGCAAGCGCAACTACTTCAGCCAGTATCAGGACAAGGCACGACTGGTGCTGGATGCCCTGCTGGACAGGTAGGCCGACCAAGGCATCGAGAACATCGAGGAGACCAGCATCCTCAATGTGCCGCCCTTCAATGAGATCGGCACGCCCATCGAAATCGTGCGGATGTTTGGTGGCAAGCAGGGTTATCAAACTGCCATCCAAGAGTTGCAGATGCAGCTATACACATAAAAGACTAGACTCTGCGCATAAATCCAAAGGGGCTAGCCATGACACAACAGACCCACCAGAACACCACGCGAACCAACATCGTCCTCAATACCGAGCTGGTGCAAACCGCCCTGCGCATGACCGGCCTGAAGACTCGGCGCGAATTGGTTGACTATGCCCTGCGCGAGCTAGTGCGCCATCAGCAGCAGATGAAACTGCTGGAGCTAAAGGGCAAGGTCAACTGGGAAGGTGACTTGGATACCATGCGCATCAGCCAAACGCCGGAGGATTGGGCTTGATACTGGTGGACAGCAGCGTCTGGATCGACTTCTTCAGGGGGCAGGACGCACCGCATGTCCAACAGCTGGAGCAAGCCATCCGCAACCGTAGGGACCTTGCCATCTGCGGCATCATCCTGACCGAAACCCTGCAAGGCATCCGCAACGACACGCGATACAGGCAGGTCAAGGACCACTTCAGTTCCCTCATCCTGCTACCGATGGAGCAGCCGGTGTTCATAGGTGCCGCCGACATCTACCGGACACTGCGCAAGCAAGGTCAAACCATTCGCAAAACCAACGATTGCATCATCGCCGCCACGGCCATCCATTACCGTAGCCAGTTGCTGCATAACGACAGAGATTTTGTTGTGCTCAGTCGCCACACACCCTTGGAATTGTTGCAAGCATGAGCATCACCACCACCATAAAATCCATCCAGGACATCATGCGCAAGGACGCCGGGGTCGATGGCGATGCCCAGCGCCTTGGCCAGCTCGGCTGGCTGCTGTTCCTCAAGATCTTCGATGACCAAGAGCAGGAGCTGGAACTCACCTACGACGACTACCAATCCCCCATCCCCGAGCAGCTGCGCTGGACCCACTGGGCCACCGACCCCGAAGGCATCACCGGCGACAGCCTGCTCGACTTCGTCAACAACGACCTGTTCGATGCACTCAAAACCCTCAGCCTGCGCAACAAAAGCCCGCGCGCCTGCGTCGTCCAAAGCGTGTTCGAAGATGCCTACAACTACATGAAGAACGGCACCCTGCTGCGTCAGGTCATCAACAAGCTCAACGAGATCGACTTCAACCGCAGCGCCGACCGCCACACCTTCAACGACATCTACGAGAAAATCCTCAAGGACCTGCAAAATGCCGGTAACGTCGGAGAGTTCTACATCCCCCCCGCGCCGTCACCCAATTCATGGTCGATCAGATCGACCCCCAGCTCGCCGAGCAGATACTCGACCCGGCCTGCGGCACCGGTGGCTTTCTTGCCTGCGCCATCGAGCACCTGCGCAACCACCATGTGCAGAGCCTGGAACACCGCGACCAGCTCCAGAGCGCCATCCACGGCATCGAAAAGAAGCAGCTGCCGCACCTGCTCTGCACCACCAACATGCTGCTGCACGGCATCGAAGTGCCCAGCCAGGTGGTCCACGACAACGCCCTCACCCGGCCCCTGCGTGACTACGGCCCGCAGGACGAGGTGGACGTCATCCTCACCAACCCGCCCTTCGGTGGCATGGAAGAGGACGGTATCGAAAAGAACTTCGGCAGCTTCAGCACCCGCGAGACCGCCGACCTGTTTCTGGTGCTGATCATGCGCCGCTTGAAACACAAGGGCCGCGCCGCCATGGTCCTGCCTGACGGCTTCCTCTTCGGCGAAGGCATCAAGACCCGCATCAAGGAAAAGCTGCTGACCGAGTGCAACCTGCACAGCATCGTCCGCCTGCCCAACGGCGTCTTCAACCCCTACACCGGCATCAAGACCAACCTGCTGTTCTTCACCAAGGGCGAGCCAACCGGAGAAATCTGGTACTACGAGCACCCCTACCCGCAAGGCTACAAGTCCTACTCCAAAACCAAGCCCATGCGCATCGAGGAGTTCGAACCGGAGAAGGCCTGGTGGACGGACCGCAAGGAAACCGAACAGGCCTGGCGCGTCGGCATCGACGCCATCAAGGCCAACAACTACAACCTCGACATCAAAAACCCCAACAAGCCAGACGACGGCCCCGGCGACCCCGACCAACTGCTGGCCGACTATAATCAGCATCAGCGACAGATCGCCGAGCTACAGGAACAGCTCAAACAGCAACTGCATCAAGCGCTGGGAGAATGAACATGAGCAACACTGCACAAAAGCAGGCTCGGGCCATTGAATCGGAATGGCAAAACAGCCTGAGACTGACCCAGCAGCTCAGTATGCAGCAAGTCTGGGACAACCTCGACGATGAAGCATGGAACGACTTGCCGCAGCAATCCGCCGCAAAAGCCCCACGCACTACTGGTGAGACGACTGCAGGGAAGCAGGGTGTACGACCTACAGGACCTGGGAAGGTAGAGCAACACAGGAGCAGTTGCCAAGAGTAAGGCATGGAGCCTGAGCCGAGGGATTGAGGAGAGAAAATGATGCACGAGCCCAACCCCAAGCTGCAAGAATACGCCCGTACCATGCGCCATGCCGCGACTGATGCCGAACAGAAATTATGGCAGCGGCTGAGAAACCGCGCCCTTGGCGGTTATAAATTTCGGCGTCAGGTACCCGTCGGCCCCTACATCCTCGATTTTCTCTGTAAAGAACTCAAGCTAGTGATTGAACTGGATGGCTCTCAACACATGGAACAACAAGCCTACGATGATGCGCGAAGCCGCTATCTGGAGATGCAGGGCCTGAAGGTCCTGCGCTATTGGGACAATGATACTTTGCAACAGACTGAATCGGTGCTGGAAGCCATCCTGTTTCAGTGTCAGGAATTGGCGTCGAACTCCAGAAGCTTCGCCCCCCCTCATCCCCAACCCTTCTCCCCAAGGGGAGAAGGGAGCAGGAGCGACGCCCCAGTGGCCAAGAGTGATCCATTAGCCCCTCGCCCCTTTGGGGAATCAAGGACTGAAATACAACAGCCAGAATCAATAGCCCCTCGCCCCTTTGGGGAATCAAGGACTGAAATACAACAGCCAGAATCAATAGCCCCTCGCCCCTTTGGGGAACCAGGGACTGAAGTACAACAGCCAGAATCAATAGCCCCTCTCCCCTTTGGGGAACCAGGGACTGAAGTACAACAGCCAGAATCAATAGCCCCTCTCCCCTTTGGGGAGAGGGGTTGGGGTGAGGGGGTGCGGCCATGACTAAAACCCAATTCCTCCACCACTTCGGCCCATTCCTCGACGCCCCCAACGGCATCCAGAAGCTCCGTGAGCTGATCCTGCAACTGGCGGTGCAGGGCAAGCTGGTGGCCCAAGACCCCAACGACGAACCGGCCAGTGAGCTGCTGAAACGGATTCAGGCCGAAAAGGCCAGGCTGGTGGCCGAGGGCAAGATCAGGAAGCCCAAGCCCTTACCGCCGATCAGTGAGGAGGAGAAGCCGTTTGCGCTGCCGGAGGGGTGGGAGTGGGTGAGGCTTTCCCAAATTGGTAGAGACTGGGGACAAAAGGTACCAGATCAGCCATTTAGTGCTCGCTGGAAAACTCAAAAAATTTGCTCAGCCCCACCCCGACCCGAAGCCGGTCGGCCAGAAAATGCCATAATTGCTATCTAGATATTTGTAGTTATTGCTGTCGCTCAGCGATGCCAGACATTTTTACCGCCCAACAGCCCCATCTGATCGGCTGCCAGGCAGACCAATCCCTGGGGCCTGTTTAGCAACACCGAATGCCTGGGTGTTAGGCCGTGCGTTTTTTGTAAGGCCCGCGCTTGCGGTCTGCCTCGGCCTTTTCCGCTTGGCGCAGCAGCACACCGATGCGCTTGATGTTGCGGGCCAGTACGGCCAGGGCGACATAGCGCTCGAAGCCATCAATGCCGTGATCCCGGCAGCGGTCGAGACCGCCCTGCTCGAGGCCGTTGATGGCGGATTCCACGGCGCTGTGCTGTCGGCGCTGCTGTTGGAAGGTGGGGCTTTGTTCGCGCTCTTGCTCACTGGCGTTGCGGCGGCCCTTCTTGGGCAGGGTGACCTGGGGGACGATCCGGGGCAGCTCCCGCTGGTTTTCCGGGGAGTGATAGCCCTTGTCAAAGCTGACCCCTTGTAGGTTGGGGAAGGCCTGCTTGGTCTCGCGCACCAGTTCGATGGCGAGCTTTTCGTCGGTCTGCTGACGCGCTACCCGGTGGTGCAGAATGAATTGGTGCTGGTCTTCGACGATGTGCACGCGTAGCCCCAGCCCTTGTGGGACCCCGGCCTTGCCCTTGCTGATCCATTCGGTATGGGACTGGAAGATGGAGAAGATCTTTTCGTCATGGGGGATGTCTTCGCCCAGGATGCAGCGCCGGTGGATCTGATCGGCGAACAGTTGTGCGTAATCGCGCCATTGCTGGAGCTGTTCAACCAGCCGGTCATCCAGCGTCTGTGCGGCTTCCAGCAGGGCTTGGGCACGGCTGATGTGGGATAGGGCGAGCAGGATCAGGCGCTGGGTTGCCAGCTCGACCTGCTCGGCATCGGCCTTCTTGCTTTTACGCAGCTTCTGTAGCTTGTGGCATTGACGTTTGAAGGCCTGCTGGTTATGGCGGGCCTGACGCCAGCCCTTGACCTTCAGGGCCTTGGCCAGTGCCTGACCACCGTGCAGGATCTTGCGCACCGCATCCCACAGCAGACCGATGTCGGTGGGGAAGTGCACATGGGTCTTCACCACGAAGGAGTCGCAACGGGCCATGAGTTCCGGTGAAAGGGGCTCATCAGCGCCGTTTTTTTTAACCAATTCATGCCCGTATCGAACTACGGCCTGATTGATCTGATTCAGTATCTCAGGGGTAAACAGGCGCAGGTTGTCCTGTAATTGACCGAGGCTGTATTCTGTCTCTGCGGCCCAGCCGCTGTGGCCGAGGAACAGGCGCACGGTCTTGTGCTGGTTGGCCAGCTCATGCACCCGATCGTAATCGGCGTTGATGGCCAGGCGCAAAACCCCCAGCACCAGGATCGACCACTGATCCAGACCCGGGCGGCCGGTGTCGCTGGATACGGGCTTGCCCTTGTCGTCTCGGGGCACGACCTGGCTGAGGATGGCGAATACCTCGTCACGCAGCTGGGGTGTGGTGTAGATGTACTGTAGGCCGCGCAACAGCTGGGGGATGTCATCCCGAGATTTGGGATCGAGGACGATGTCGCCAATGGCCACTTGTCCAAAGTGAGGTTGCGGATTTTTGACCTGTCGCATAATTTCACCTGGCGAAGATTTTGAACCTGAGCGCTACGCCCGAGGTCGGGGAACGAAGAATCAATAACTTAGCGGTCTGTTGTGTGGCTTTTTGGTGCAAGCCTGGGAATTCTTCAACCCCCATATTATAGCTTAGCGGTATGATTTTTAAAAGGAATTCTGATTCCCCGGCAGGCACCATTTACTTATATTGATGTTTCGGCAATTGATAACTCAAAGGGCCTAATTGCAGAACCTACACAACTTCAGGCAGATGAAGCTCCTTCAAGGGCGAGAAAGAAGGTAAAGGTTGGCACAGTAATTTACTCCACGGTAAGGCCGTATCTCTTGAATATTACTGTTGTTAATCGGGAATTTCCGACCGAACCAATTGCTAGCACTGCATTTGCTATCCTGCATCCACTTTGCGGATTGAATAGCCGTTTCCTTTATTGGTACCTGAGAAGCCCTGTATTTATCACCTATGTTGAATCTGTACAAACTGGCATTGCATACCCTGCTGTCAACGACGGCCAATTTTTCTCAGGGCTATTTCCGTTAGCTCCCATCTCAGAACAACACCGCATCGTCGCCAAGATCGATGAACTCATGGCCCTCTGCGACCAGCTCGATGCCGAACGTAACGCCCGCGACACCACCCACCGGCAACTCATCCGCGCCATCCACCACCCACTCACCGAGGCCACCGACAGCACCCAAACGCACAGGGCATGGCAGCGCATCCGCGACCACTTCAACCCCCTCTACACCACCCCCGAAGCCGTCCAAGCCCTGCGCCAGACCATCCTCCAGCTCGCCGTGCAAGGCAAGCTGGTGCCCCAAGACCCCAACGACGAACCGGCCAGCGAGCTGCTGAAGCGGATCGAGGCGGAGAAGGCCAAACTGGTGGCCGAGGGCAAGATCAGGAAGCCCAAGCCCTTACCGCCGATCAGTGAGGAGGAGAAGCCGTTTGCGCTGCCGGAGGGGTGGGAGTGGGTTATTTTCGGCAATGTTGCGATCATCGAACGTGGTGGATCGCCAAGACCAATCAAGGATTACCTCACAGAAGAGTCCAGCGGACTGAATTGGATAAAGATTGGTGATTCTGATATTGGAATTACGGTGACACTTTACCAATTACACTAATTTTAGTTGTCTCGGGTAATTCTTCTTCGAAGGGGGCCGGGCACGATGATACGTGGGGAATTGGGTAAATGGTAACGTGTCACCGTAATTCCACCGTAATTCCCAGCGGGCCTTTTTTTGCCCATCACAAATATTGCCAGCATCCAAACTCCTTACTATACTGTCTAACGTAAGGATATAGAAGGAGACGGCAATGTCAAACGACGCCACACTTACAAGCAAAGGCCGAACAACAATTCCCAAAGAAATTCGAGATAGTCTTTCCATGAAGGCTGGAGACCGGATGACGTTCACGTTGATGCCGGACAACACTGTTGTAATGCGCGTAAAGTCAAAGAGTGTCACTGAATTGGCTGGCACCTTACACAAAAAGGGCCGTAAGGCCATCCCTATAGAACAACTATCTCTGTAATGCTGGGTATAGATACCAACGTCCTTGTACGCTTTCTAGTGCGGGATGATGAGATTCAATTTCAGAAGGCAAGCCATCTGATCAAACGTGAGGTCGCACAAGGGCGGTACGTTTTCGTTTGCCAGTTGGTCCTCTTGGAAACCGAATGGGTTTTACGAAGTCGCTACAGAGTGCCAAAGCATGTGATTATTGAAACCGTTTCGAGTTTGCTCGATTCAACTGATGTTCGATTCGAGAATGAATCAACCATCGAAGTCGCTCTTTTCCTCTGGAAAGAGACAACTGCAGATTTTGCTGACTGCCTGATCGGTGCGAATAATCGACAACTTGGCTGTGAAGCGACAGCAACCTTTGATGTAAAGGCATCCAAGTTGTCAGGGTTTATCGCTGTTTAACGGGATTTCCCGTCCACCTCACCTATCGCGCCAGACTCGACAAGCGCCCTTAAGGGTTGCCTTGGCGATACCGCAATTACGGTGACACTTTACCAATTGCACTAAGGAATTACGGTGACACTTTACCAATTACACTAATTTTAGTTGTCTCGGGTCATTCTTCTTCGAGGGGGCCGGGCACGATGATACGTGGGGAAATGGGTAAATGGTAACGTGTCACCGTAATTTCCTACTTTTATTTGGTGACTCATTGGTGACTCAAAAATGAGCGGCTGAACTGAAACGCGCCTAAGTTATTGATTTTATGGAGCCGGCGACAGGAGTCGAACCCGCGACCTACTGATTACAAATCAGTTGCTCTACCAACTGAGCTACGCCGGCAAGGCTGGGGATTTTAACCTAGCCTTGGGGCTATTGCACGGGGCTTCGTTGCTCTTGTTGCTCCTGGGGCTGGGGGCATTGGCTGGCACGTATGAGTTGGCGTTGGGGGTGGTCCAGGCCCAGGGCTTGCAGGTTGAGCTTGGGTTGCTTGCTGGGGAAGTCGAGCCAGTAGGTGGGGTTGGCGTTGGTTTGGGCCTGGATTTGCGCTGGTTTGCCAGGCGGGCGCTGGGCTTGGCGCTGTTTGGCCTGCGTTTCGGTGTCGAGTATCTCCAGCAGTTGCTGGCCTTTGTATTTTCCTTGCAGGATCAGGCGGGTTTCTGGCGGGCTGGCCCCGGCCTCGCCTTGTTGCAGCAGCCAGTAGCGGGTTCCGGCTGGGGTTTCGCGGATCTGGGGTTGGGCTGAGATCTCCTTGAGGCGGGCCATGAGGCCGACGGCGGTCAGTTGGCTGGTTAGGGGGCCGTAGCTGTAGCAGTAGCCTTGTGCGGATGACGCGGCTGGCTCGGCGGGTGCTGGGTCGGATAGAGGTTCTGGGTCTGGGACGAGTTCAGGTTCAGGCCCAGGTTCAGGCTCAGGCTCCAACTCGCGTGCGGTCAGGGCCGATGCCGGTGCCGGGGTGGGCCGTTCGGCATAGAGCAGTATATCGCCGCCGGGGATGGGTTCTGCCCCTTGACCCTGTCGCTGCTGCTGGATGAGCAGGAACAGCCCGAGGTTGAGCATCAGCAAGAGCACTACCAGGACCTTGCTCATGGGCCGACACCCCTGCCTTGCTGTTGGGCGATGAGGGCCAGGCCCTGGAGCAGCAGGTGGTCGATGCGTTGATGGTCGAAGCCGAGCAGGGGCGCGATCTGTTCGGCATCGCCGCCGGTGAGCAGCCAGCTGTGACCGGGGGCATGGCGCTGGGCGACCAATTCTATCGCCCCCAGACAGGCGAGCAGGGCACCCTGGCCGATGGCGTTGGCGGTGTCCGTGCCGGGCTCTAGCCTGCTGCCGATAAACGCGGTGGGCGGGATGGCGGTGTTCTGCAGCAGACAGCGGCCCATGCTGGCCAGGCCAGGGATGATCCAGCCGCCCTGGTGCTGGCCCTGGGCATCTACCAGGTCGAGGGTGATGGCGGTGCCGGCATCCACCAGGGCGACTGGACCCTGGCAGTGCTGATGGGCGGCAATACAGCCCAGCCAGCGGTCGTTACCGAGCCTTTCCGGCTGGGCGTAGCCGTTGCGCATGCCGGGGTAAGGCTGGGTGCTGGTGAAGAAGAAGGGGCTGATGCCCCAGGCCTGCTTGATCCACTGGCGCAGTTGCTGATCGCGCTCGGCACCGGCGACGCTGCAGATCATCACCCGGCCCGGCCGCAGGCCTTGCCAGTGCTGTTGCAGCAGGGCTACCAGGTTGAGATCACGGTGGCTGAAGGCCTGCACCGGCCCCGGTGAGTTGGTTTGATCGGCCTCCAGCACGGCCCATTTCAGGCGGCTGTTGCCCAGATCGACGAGCAGGCAATCAGACGCCACGCAGGGAGACCTCGCCGCTGTGGTGGCGCTGCAGGCCCTCGGCGGTGCGCAGCAGCAGGGCACCGTCCTCGGCCACCCCGGCGCAGATGCCCTGGCTGAGGCCGTCGTCACCGCGCAGCAGACGCACCGGCTTGCCCTGGAGCTGATCCAGCGCCGGCCAGTCGGCCAGAAAGGGTTGCAGGCCCTGGCTGTCGTACTGGCTCAGCCCTTCGAGCAGATCGGAAAGCAGCAGGCCGGCGAGGGTGGAGCGTGGCGGCGGATGGCCCAGCGCCGCCAGATCGACCCAGGGCTGATCCAGGTCCTGGCCCCAGCCCGGTGGCATCCGCACATTCAGGCCCAGGCCTATGACCAGGTTGCTCGGCCCCTCGCCCTCGCCGCTGAGCTGGATCAGCACCCCGCCGAGCTTGCCCTGAGGGGTGAGCAGATCGTTGGGCCATTTCAGGCCGACGCTGGCAAAGCCCAGGGCACGCAGACGCCGTGCCACCATCACCCCCACCGCCAGGCTCAGGCCGCCCAATTGCTGGGGTGGGCGGGGCGATGGCCAGAGCAGGGAGAAGGTGAGATTGGCGGCGAAGGGAGAAAGCCAGCAGCGGCCGCGCCGACCCCGCCCGGCGGTCTGGCGCTCGGCCAGGCAGGCGCTGATTCTTTTATCGCCGGACAGGGCGCGGGCCATGAGCTGGCTGTTGGTGGAGTCGATCTCGTCGAACAGCTCCAGGCGCTGCAGCAGACCGGTGGCCCTGGGGCTGAGCTGGCGCAGGATCTGGGCCTTGTCGAGCAGATCCAGCGGCTGGCCGAGGCGATAGCCCTTGCCCTTGATCGCCTCCACCGGCAGGCCCCAGAGGGTTTGCATACGCTGGATTTGCTTCCACACCGCGGTGCGGCTCAGGCCCAGCTGCCCGGCCAGGCGCTGGCCGGAGTGGCAGCGGCCATCGGCGAGGATGCGGATCAGTTCTGGTGCAGCCATGCGCGGCGGCGCTCCTGTTGCTGGGTATGGGTGTCGGCATCGGCCAGCAACCAAAGCTCGGCGCACTGCGGGCTGCCAGGCCGCAGGGGCAGGCTGCGCTGCAGCAGTTGGTCGCCGCGGAACAGATGCAGGGGCACACTGGCCTGATCTGTCACCAGCCGGGACAGTTGCTGATCCAGGTTGGCGGCATCGAGCCTGAGGCCGTCGATGGCCAGGAGCAGATCGCCCGCCGCCAGACCGGCCTCGGCAGCCGGGCTGTCTTCGTGCACCAGCAGGACCTCGACCCCTTGTGGATGGGGTTTGAAGCCGATGCCGAGCCAGGGCGGTCCGCTGGCATCAGTCGAATCGGGTGATCCTGAACCGACTGGGCGCAGCCCGCCGGGGTCCTGCTGCTGACGTGGTGGCCGCAGGGCGAAGCCGACCCCCACATCCGCCAGCAGGTCCGCCAGGTCCTGCTCCAGGGGTGCGGTGGTCTGGGTCCAGCGGTGCAGTTCCTCGGCCAGGTCGATGCCGCTGGCCTGTTCGATGATACCCGCCATGGCCTGCTCGGCCACGCCGATGCCGGTCTTGCCGAAGTTGTGCCAGAGATGGCGCATGACATCATCGAAACTGTACTCGCCATCGCTGAGCCGGCGCAGGCTCAGATCGATCAGCATCACCACTATGCCGCCTTTGACGTAGTAACTGACGATGGCGTTGGCGGCGTTCTCGTCCTGCTGATAGAACTTGGTCCAGGCATCAAAACTGGATTCCGCCAGGCTCTGGCGCTGGCGGCCCTTGCCACGGAAATAGCGGGTCAGGTTCTTTGCCAGCATGTCCAGGTAGTCGCTCAGCGGGATCACCCCAGCGCGCACCAGCGCCAGCTCGTCGTAGTAGGATGTCACTCCTTCCACCAGCCAGAGCAGTTGCGAATGCACCTCGCGGCTCAGGTCCGGCTGCAGATAGGCCTGGGGGCAGATGCGCTTGCCGTTCCACAGATGAAAGTATTCGTGGCTGCAAAGGGCGAGAAACTGACGGTATTTGTCGCTCAGCTTAGCCGGGTCCGGTTTCTCCAGATCACTGCGGGCGCAGATCAGGCTGGTGGAATTGCGATGCTCCAGGCCGCCATAGCCCTGGCCGACCAGCTGCAGCAGAAACAGGTACTGATCCTCCACCGGCAGCTCGCCAAACAGCTCGACGTGGCAGGTGCAGATGGCCCTCAGGGCCTGGCTGATGGCCTTGAGATCGGCAAAGTGGCGGCCGCTGACGGCTAGCCGATGGGGCACGCCCTGAACGCTGAACAGGCAGACCTCAGGCTGGCCCATCTCCACCGGATGGTCGATCAGCTGGCTGTAGCTGTCGGCGGCATAGCGGCCAAAACCCTGGGCATCGGTGTGCAGGGCGGGCAGGCCGGTGAGCAGTTGCCAGGGCACTTTTCGAGTCCCGAGTCCCGAGTCCCGAGTCCCGCGTGGCTCAAGAGGTGTTTCATCTTCCCGCTCGGCGCTGGCTGCGAGATTATCCCTGGGAGGAATCAGATCAACCTCATAACCTCTGCCATCATCCGGCCAGGGCTGGAGAAACAGCGAGGAGCCGTTGAAAAAGCCATGGCTGTCATCCAGATGGGCACCGCGCACGGACAGATCGAAGGCATACACCAGATAGACCAGGCCAAAGCCCAGCCCACGGTTGCGCACCCGCCAGCGGTGCTTGTCCAGCTTCTCCCAGGGGCAGGGCGCATCGGCCTGGAAGGCGGCAAATTCGAGGATGTTGCGGGCAAAATCGCGAATCTTGTAGGAACCGGGCAGCCAGTTGGGCAGGTGCAGCTCGGTCCACTCCAGGCCGTTTTCGGGCACTTCCAGGCACAGGCGGAACTGATGATGCAGCGCCGAGTGGACCTCGACGCGGAAGCTATAGGGGGGCAGGGGGTTGATGCTTGTCTCCTGGGTTTAGCTGGATTCGGCGGTCAAGCAGGTGCTGAATGTGTCGTCTGTGAGACCTGGGTTGCCCTGTAAGCACCCTGGCCGAATGCCTTGTTTGGCTCACGCATCCAGCTGCTCCAGGTAGGCCTCGGCATCCAACAGATCTTCCAGCTGTGTTGGGTCGTCCATGCGGATGCGCAGCAGCCAGCCGTCGTTGAAGGGGGATTCGTTCACCGTCTCCGGGCTGTCGGCCAGGACCGGGTTGATGGCGATTACCTCGCCGCTGACCGGGCTGTAGATATCCGAGGCGGCCTTGACCGATTCCACCACGGCGCATTCCCGGCCGGCCTCCAGCCTGCTGCCCGGTTCCGGCAGTTCGATATAGACCAGATCCCCCAGTTGACCCTGGGCGTGGTCGGTGATGCCTATGCTGGCGGTGCCATCGCCCTCGTTGCGGATCCATTCATGGCTGCTGGCGTATTTCAGGTCATTGGGCAGTGGGTTCATCTGGCTGTCCTGGTTGGTTGGCTGAGGTTGAGTTCAACTTGAGTTGGACGAAGCTGAACGAGTGCACAGGGTACGCAAACCGGGCTTGACTTGTCACCCCCCGGCGTTGTCTGCCTGCGGATCGGTTCAGAAATCAAACATGGCCTTGCCGTTGCGCAGAAAGGGCAGCTTTACCCGGCGCAGGGGCAGGCGTTTGCCGCGCAGATCCACCTGTATCTGCTCACCGGCATCGGCGCTGACCCGGGCCATGGCGATGGAGCGTTGCAGGCTGGGCGAGAAACCGCCAGAGGTGATCTCGCCCACCGGCCGCTCGCCGCTGAACAGGGCCATGCCCTGGCGCAGCACGCCCTTGGCCTCCAGCAGGAGGCCGGTAAAATGGCGTCGCTGGGGGGCATCGGCGATGCGCTGCAGGGCCTCGCGGCCGATGAAGGTGCGTTCCTCGGGCTGCCAGGCAACCGTCCAGGCCAGGCCGCATTCCAGCGGACTGATGCCCTCGTCCATGTCGTTGCCGTACAGGTTCATCCCCGCCTCCAGGCGCAGGCTATCCCGCGCACCCAGACCGCAGGGGGTGATCTCGGCCTGTAGCAGGCGCTCCCACAGCCCCTCGACCTGGGACTGGGGCAGCATGATCTCCAGGCCGTCCTCGCCGGTATAGCCGGTGCGGGCGACGAACCAATCGCCCTGGCCAATGCCGTGAAAGGGCGCAAGCCCGGCCGCCTCGCTCAGGCCCGGCGGCAGCAGGGGCAGGGCCTTGGCGCACGCGTTTGGCCCCTGCACCGCGATCATCGCCAGCTCCCGGCGCGAGGTCAGTTCCAGCCGGTAGCCGTCGGCCTGACGGGTCATCCAGCCGAGGTCCCGGTCGGCGCTGGCGGCGTTGACCACCAGCCGGTAGGCATCCTTGGCGACAAAGTAGCAGATCAGGTCATCCAGGACCCCGCCTTGCGGGTTCAGCATACAGCTATACAGCGCCTTGCCGGGCCTTTTCAGGCGTGCCACGTCGTTCGCCAGCAGTTTTTGCAGGAAGGGCCGGGCATCGCGGCCGGACAGGTCGATCAGACGCATGTGAGAGACATCGAACAGCCCGGCATCGCGCCGTACCGCCAGGTGCTCGCTCAGCTGAGAGCCGTAGTGCAGCGGCATCTGCCAGCCGGCAAAGGGCACCATGCGTGCGCCCAGGGCCAGGTGGCGGGCGTGGAGCGGGGTCTTTTGGGTCATGGCGTTGGGCGTGTCCGGTAGCGGGCCGGTGGTCATTTTAGCCTGAAAGTCTGTGAGGCACAGTCTATGAGTGATGCGCTCATCTTACCTGCAAGAAGTGCGCTGGAATGAATGCGGCCACTCCCTCAGTTTGTTTTACTGGTGAGGGGAGAGGGAAGCCGAGGCCTGAGCGGTTAGTTGTCAGGCTCAATGCTGGCGTTGTTGCGCCCCAGCAGGGCCTCGAACTGCTCCAGTGGCAGTGGGCGGCTGAACAGGAAGCCCTGGTAGAGGCGACAGTTGTGTTGCTGCAGGAAGGCGCGTTGGGCCTCGTTCTCCACCCCCTCGGCGATCACCTCCAGTTGCAGGCTGCGGGCCATGGAGATGATGGCCTGGGCGATGGCACCGTTGTTGCGGCTGTGCGGTAGGTTCAGCACAAAGGTGCGGTCGATCTTGAGCTGATCCAGCGGCAGGCGGCTGAGGTAGGACAGGGAGGAATGGCCGGTGCCGAAGTCGTCCAGGGCGAAGCGGATGCCGCGCCGCTTCAGCCGCAGCATCTTCTCCACGCTGTCGCCCAGGTCCACCAGCATCATGCTCTCGGTCAGTTCGATCTTCAGCCGATTGGGGTTCGCGCCCTGTTCGGCCACCAGTTGCAGCACCTCATCGGCAAAGCCGATCTGGCGGAACTGGCGCGCGCTGACATTCACCGCCAGTTGCAGCTGGGCGCTGGCCGGTGACGCGCTCCAGGCCTTGAGCTGGGCGCAGGCATGTTCCAGCGCCCAGCGGCCGATGGGCAGGATCAGGCCGGTCTCCTCGGCCAGGGGGATGAACTGGTCCGGCGGCACCAGACCGCGCTGGGGGTGCTGCCAGCGCAGCAGGGCCTCGGCCCCGACGATGCGCTGGGCATGGTCCACCTGGGGCTGGTAATAGAGCAGGAACTGGCCCAGCTGCAGGGCCTGGTAGAGATCGGCCTCAAGCGCGCTGCGCTCGTCCAGGGTTGCCTGCATGGCCGGGTCGAAAAAGCGGATCTGGTCGCGGCCGGAACGCTTGGCCTGGTACATGGCCATGTCCGCCTGTTTCAGCAGGCTTTCCACGCTGCAATCGTGGTTCCAGAACATGCTTGCGCCGATACTGGCGGAGCTGTGGAAATCACCCCCTTCCAGCGGGTAGGGCTCGGCCAGGCTGAGGCGAATCTTCTCCGCCACCTGGCGGGTCTGCATCCCGGCCTCGGCCAGGTCCTTGCCCAGGTTCTCCAGCACCACCACGAACTCGTCGCCGCCCAGGCGCACCACGGTGTCGGCGGCGCGTACCTGGAGCTTGATGCGCCGCGCCACCTCGATCAGCATCTGGTCGCCCACGCCGTGGCCACGGGTGTCGTTGAGGGCCTTGAAGTTGTCCAGATCGAGAAACACCAGCGCCCCGCGCAGACCGCTGCGGCGGCTGCTGTTCATTGCCTGATGCAGGCGGTCGAGAAACAGGGCGCGATTGGGCAGCCGGGTGAGGGGGTCGTAGTAGGCCAGGCGATGGATCTTGGCCTCGGCCTCCTTGTGCTGGGTGATCTCGGAGAAGGTGCCGACATAGTGACTGACCTGGTTGTCCAGGTCCATCACGGCGGAGATGGTCAGCCATTCGACAAAGATGTCGCCGTTCTTGCGCCGGTTCCACAGCTCGCCCTGCCAGTAGCCGGTGGTGTGCAGCACGCGCCACATCTCCTGGTAAAACTCGACGCTGTGGTGGCCGGATCTGAGCAGGTGGGGGGTCTGGCCTATGGCTGCCTCGGCGCTGTAGCCGGTGAGCAGGCTGAAGGCGGAGTTGACGCGGATGATGCTCAGGTGGGCGTCGGTCACCATCATGCCCTCGCGGGACTCGAAGGCAACTGCGGCAATACGCAGATCGGCGAGGGTTTCACGCAGCTCGTCGGCGATCTGCTGGAGCGCCTCGTTCTGCATCTCCAGCTCGATCTGGTGTACCTGCAGCTCGTGCAGCAGGCGCAGCCGATCCACCTCATCCTGGGGTGGGGGCAACTGACACTCCGCCAGCCGAGCCTCGGCCTGCTGGCGCAGCTCGCTGGGGGTGGGTGTTTGCGCTGGCATCAGTGGCTTGCCTTTCTGGGGACGCGGAGATCAGTTTTTCAGGTTCCACGCAAAGCATCTTTCAACTCTGCGCACTTTGCGCTTCTCGGCCCACTCTGCGTCCTAAATAGGCTTGGCTTCATGGGCCCTGAGTTGGGCCTCCAGTTGCTTGATGGCGGTGATGTCGATGAAGGTGATGACGACGCCGTCGATGAGATTGTCCTGGGTCCGGTAGGGCATGATACGGACACGATACCAGCGGCCATCGTGGGTGGCGAGGGCTTTTTCCTGGAAGACCAGGCTGCGCAGGACCTCGCTGGCGTCCGCGCCCAGTTGCGGGTAGTCCAGGTCGCTGTTCAGATCGGACAGGGGGCGGCCGATATCGCTGGGGATCAGCTTGAACAACTGGGTGGCGTGCGGGGTATAGCGGCGCAGCTGCATCTGGCCGTCGAGAAACACGGTGGCGATCTCGGTGCTGTTGAGCAGGTTGGCCATGTCGTTGCGCACGCTGATGAGGTCCTCCACCCGCGCCTGCAACTCGGCGTTGAGCGTCTGCAACTCCTCGTTGAGCGACTGCATCTCCTCCCGCGAGGTGGTCAGCTCCTCGTTGGCCGATTGCAGTTCCTCGTTGGTGGATTGCAGCTCTTCGTTGCTGGATTTGAGTTCCTCCACCGTGGTCTGCCTCTCCTCCCGGGCGATCTGCAGGGCCTCGCGCGCCTGCATCAGCTCCTGTTCCAGGGCGCTGCGGGACTCTGCCAATGCCGGTTTGCCGGCGCGCCGACGCCGGGCCATGGCCACGTCCTTGAACACCAGCAGCACGCGCCCGCTCAGGGCCTTGGGTTGGCTCAGCGCCAGTACGCTCAGATCGATAATCTGGGTGCCGCCGTTGGTGCCCACGCGCAGGCCCTTGAGTTCGATCGGCCGGGACTGGCCCTGGGCCTTGCGGATCACCCCGATCAGCGCTTCGCGCAGGCCCTCCCGCGCCATGGCGTGGATGTTGACATTGGTGCGGCCGGCGGCCGGTTCCAGGTACTTGCCGGTGCGGCCGCTGATGTAGAGGATATCGCCCTCGCTGTTTACCAGTACCGCCGCCGGGGCGAACTGCTGCTGGATCAGCTGATCGGTGAGCTGGCCCAGGTGTTCGGGCTCCGTCCCCGGCAGCGGCGGGTCGTTTAGCGGCGGATAGGTGGGCGGCTGGGATAGCGGCAGCGCGGTCAGGGGCAGGGGTTGGTTCAGCCGCCGATACAGATGGGTCTGCTTGCCCGATGGGCTGGGCAGCGGGCTGAACAGCTCGGCGTGCTGACCCACCGCCTCGGCGTTGCCGAGCAGGAGCAGGCCGCCGGGCTTGAGGGCGTAATGGAACAGCGGCAGCAGCTTGTGCTGCAATGGGCTGGCGAAGTAGATCAGCAGATTGCGGCAGCTGAGCAGGTCGAGCTTGCCAAACGGCGGGTCGCTGATGATGTTCTGCACGGCAAACACCAGCATCTCGCGGATCTCCTTGCGGATGCGGTAGCCGCCGCCCTCCTCGGCGACAAACCAGCGCGCCAGCCGCTCGGCGCTGACATCGGCGGCGATATCCTCGGCATAGACCCCACGGCGGGCGCGCTCTATGGCCTCGGGGTCCAGGTCGGTGGCGTAGATCTGCAGGTGAAAGCGGCCCTCGGGCTTGAGTTCATGCAGGCACTCCTGAAACAGGATCGCCAGGGAATAGGCCTCCTCGCCGGTGGAGCAGGCCGCTACCCAGGCACGCAGATCGGCCCCCTGGGGGTGGGCGGCGAGCAGTTGCGGCAGGGCCTCCTGGGCCAGGATCTGCCAGATCTCGGGGTCGCGGAAAAAGCGCGTGACGCCAATCAAAAGCTCCTTGAACAGCAGCCCCAGCTCCTGCTGGCTGGTCTGCAACAGGTGCAGATAGGCATCTATCTGGTCCAGCTGATGCACCGCCATGCGCCGTTCGACGCGCCGCTGCAGGCTGCTGTTCTTGTACTGGGAGAAATCATTGCCCGAGTACTGGCGCAGCAGGCGCAGGATCTGCGTCATGGGCTCGGGCTGCTCGGCAGCCGGTTGCCGCTGCGGGGTCGGTGGGGGGGCGGCCTTGGGGTCTGGGCGGTGTGGTTTGATGTCAGCTTGCCTCGCGGGGCCTGTCGGCGTCGAGCAAGGCCAGGGTCTCGGCGGCGATCTCGCGCACCTCGGGGTTGTCGTCCTGCAACAGGGGCCGGATCAGCGGCCGGTCTGCGCCATCGCCCAGCACCCCCAGATAATGACAGGCATCGGCGCGTACCTGGGAGTCGGCAGCATCGAGCAGTTGCCGCAGCGGCGGACGGGCCGCGGCAAGCAGGGCCGGGTCTGTGCCGATCTCCTCGATCAGGGCACCGATGCCGATGCGCAGGGCCATGGGCCGCTGCAGGTCGCCCAGTAGCGGGATCAGCCCGCCCAGCAGGTCGGGCCGTTGGCGCACCTGTTCCACCGCCTGGGGCAGCTGCCGCTGGCCCAGCAGATGCAGCAGATAGGCCTGATGGCCCCTGCCTTGGCTCAGGGCCTGAACGAACTCCTCCAGCGCCGGTTGCTGCATGACGCCGGTGAAGACGAATTCATCCAGCCGCCACCAGGGCACCGAGCGCACCCCCAGGCGCTGGGCCTGCTCGGGCAGCTGGCTGATGTTGATCAGCTCCAGCCGACCGATGCGCCCCTGCTTGAGCAGCTTGCTCAGCTGGTCGAGCATCACCGGGCAATGGCTGCAACCGGTGGCGATGAGTAACAGGGCCTGGGGTATGGGGTTCATGGGTCGGGCCTGAGATTGGCTGGCGTTGACCGGAACCTTAACCCAGAGGGCCGCCTGGGCAAAGCCATTGGACAAAAAACCTGCCTGATTACCCACTAAAGCTCAGCCGATCAGGCAGGTCAGCCGAGGGCATTGTGGTGGGAGGGCAGCTTGCTGCGCGAACTGGCAGCTGCACGTACAGCCTGATCCGCGATGCCCTGTCAGGTCGCCCGGCAGAGCCGGCCTCCCACCCCAAGCTGTGCGCTGCCAGTCGAGCCGAGATAATGGCTGAGATACACGGGTAATCAATAAAACCTTTGCCAGCCCGGCCATTCTTTGCGACCTTTGTCTTCCGTTGAACCGACCCTGGAACTCCAACCCATGCACCTACACCTGAATCCTATCGGCGGCCTGGCGGGCGATATGTTCTGCGCCGCCTTGCTTGATCTGCGGCCGGAGCTGTTTCCCTCGCTGCGCCCCCTGCTGATGCAGCTGGGGCCGCCGGCCGGGTTGCGCATCGGCCTGGGGCAGGCCAGCGGCGACCTGCATGGGCGGCATTTCCTGGTGCGGCTGGAGGCGCAGGGGCAGGCCCCGGCGGGGCACGCCCACAGCCATTACCGGCAGATCAAGGCCCTGCTGCAAGGGGCCGACCTGCCCGCCGGGGTGCGGCAGCGCGGCCTTGACATCTTCCGCCTGCTGGCCGAGGCCGAGGCCCAGGTGCACGGCGTGGCCCCGGATGATGTGGTGTTTCACGAGCTGGGCAACTGGGATTCCATCGTCGATATCCTCTGCGCCGCCTTCCTGCTGGAGCAGTTGGATATCCAGACCTGTAGCTGCGGGCCCCTGCCCCTGGGCGCGGGCCGAGTCAACAGCCAACACGGCTGGCTGCCCCTGCCGGCACCGGCCACGGCCTACCTGCTGCAGGGCATGGAGCTGCACCAGGATGGCGTGCCGGGTGAGCGGGTAACCCCCACCGGGGCGGCCATTCTGCGCGCCCTCGACCCCGCCCCCATGCCTTCTGGCCGCCTGCGCGGCAGCGGCTATGGCTTTGGCAGCCGGCAACTGCCGGGGCTGCCCAACTGCCTGCAGGCACAGTTGCTGGAGGGTGCCGATGGGGCCGATGGGGTCGGTATCTATAGGCCTGATCAGGTGTTGGAACTGGTCTTTGAGCTGGATGACCAAGGCCCCGAGGACCTGGCCATTGGCCTGGAGCGCATCCGCTGCACGCCCGGCGTGCTCAGTCTGCTGCGTCTGGATGCTGTGGGCAAGCAGGGGCGGCCCTGCTGGCAGATCCAGGTGCTGGCCGAACCCGTTGCCGCCGAGCGGGTCAGGGAGGCCTGCTTCCGCGAGACCCGCAGCCTGGGCCTGCGTCATCGCCTCAGCCAGCGCTGGACCCTGCAACGGCGCTCGACCTGGGTGGGGCAGGCCGACCGCCTGCTGGGGGTCAAACTCAGCCGTGGCCCGGATGGCTGGCAGGCCAAGACCGAAAGCCGTGACCTGGCCGCCGTAGCCGGTCAGCGGCAACGCCGAGATCTGGCCCGCCAGGCCGAGGCCGAGGCCCTGTCGGGGCTTGGCACTGCCTCATCCCCCCATGCGGTCAGAGGACAGAAAACAGATGACTGAGGCGCTTTGCGCCAGGTTTATTGATCTGTCGCGTAGCGACGCAAAATTCTGTCTTCCGTCCTCTGTCTTCCGTCCTCTTTCTTCAGGGGGATACGCCGGAAGATGCCGTGCGGGCGCGCCGGGCCAAGCTGATGGCCGCCTGAGCGGGTAGCGAACGCAGGCGCTACGGCCCGCGTTCACGCACAGGACAAGGAACCTGGCGGATTTAGCCTAATCAATCGACAGTTATCGACAATTATCGATAGGTTAGATCGAAACTATCTCTTTTTATTTACCCCCCCGCAGGGCTTATAAAACAGCCTGAGTAGCGGAGGGGAAGGCATGCGCCTGTTCAACGAGATCCGATTCGACAATCTGCGCGGTGATCTGTTCGGCGGGGTCACCGCGGCGGTCATCGCCCTGCCCATGGCCCTGGCCTTTGGCGTGGCCTCGGGTGCCGGGCCTGCGGCGGGGCTTTACGGTGCCGTGCTCATCGGTCTGTTTGCCGCCCTGTTCGGCTCCACGCCGACCCTGATCTCTGAACCCACCGGGCCGATGACGGTGGTGATGACGGCTGTCATCGCCAGCCTGATTGCCGCCAACCCGGAACAGGGCATGGCCATGGCCTTCACTGTGGTGATGATGGCCGGACTGTTGCAGATGCTGTTCGGTGTCCTCAGGCTGGGCCATTATGTGACCATGATGCCCTATACCGTGGTATCGGGCTTCATGACCGGCATCGGCGTGATTCTCATCATCCTCCAGCTTGGACCCTTTCTCGGCCAGGCCACGCCGACCGGTGGCGTGCTGGGCACCCTGGAGTCCCTGCCCCGGCTGTTGGCCCAGGTGCAGCCGGCCGAGACCGGCCTGGCCCTGCTGACCTTTGCCCTGCTGCTGTTTTTTCCCCAGCGCCTGCGCCGCTACATGCCGCCACAGCTGCTGGCCTTGATCCTGGGCACCCTGATCGCGGTGTTTTTTCTCACCGATCTGGACATCCGCCGCATCGGCCCCATCCCCACCGGCCTGCCCGAACTGCAACTGCCGGTATTCAGCGCCGCGCAGTGGCAGACCATGCTGATCGATGCGGTGGTGCTGGCGGTGCTGGGCAGTATCGATGCCCTGCTGACCTCGGTGATTGCCGAGAACCTGACGCGCAAGGAGAGCAATGCCAATAAGGAACTCATCGGCCAGGGGATAGGCAATCTCGCCTCCGGCCTGTTCGGCGGCATCCCTGGCGCCGGTGCCACCATGGGCACGGTGGTGAACATCCAAACCGGTGCCACCTCGGCCCTGTCCGGCCTGACCCGCGCCCTGTTGCTGCTGATCGTGGTGCTCTGGGCGGCGGATTTGACCGCGCAGATCCCCCTGGCGGTGCTGGCCGGCATCGCCCTCAAGGTGGGCGTGGATATCATCGATTGGGGCTTCATCAAGCGCGCCCACCGGGTTTCCCTGCGTGCCGCCCTGATCATGTATGGGGTGATCGGCCTGACCGTGTTCGTCGATCTGATTGCCGCCGTGGCCATTGGCGTATTCATCGCCAACCTGCTGACCATAGAGCGCATGGCCCAGCTGCAGCAGGAGGCGGTGAAGGCCATCCGCGACCCCAACTCGGCCGAGCTGAGCCGGGATGAGCAGATGTTGCTGCGCCGGGGTCAAGGCAAGATCCTGGTGTTCGCCCTGGGCGGGCCGCTGTTCTTTGGCGTGGCCAAGGCCATCTCGCGCCAGCAGGCGGTGCTGGCCGAGCATGAGGTGCTGATCGTCGATCTGACCGAGGCACCGACCCTGGGGGTATCTTCCTCCCTGGCCCTGGAAAAACTGATTCTGGACGATCTGGAACAGACCATCCCGGTGTTCCTGGTCGGCATGCAGGACTCGGTGCGCAAGCGTCTGGGCCGTCTTGGCGTGCTGCAACCTCTGCCTGCCGAGCACCTCTGCGCCACCCGTCAGGAGGCCCTGGAGCAGGCCTATCGGCTGATCGACGGCCAGCCCCTGCTCGCCAGCGGTACCCGCCAGGAGGGCGAGGCCCCGGACGCCAAACCCATGGTGCAGGTCTGAGATGAATCCCGGCATCACCTTGGCCCAGTACTGGCGGCGGGAGGGCAGGGCATGATCAGCCTGCGCACCTACGTCTATGTGGACTCCCTGCAGCCCCAGTTGGCGGCCTACATGGCCACCGTATCCCAGGGCTTTCTGCCGGTGCCCGGTGATGCCTGCCTGTGGATCGAGGTCTCCCCCGGCATGGCGGTGCATCGCCTTACCGACCGGGCGCTGAAGGCCACCCGGGTGCATCTGGCACAGCAGGTGGTGGAGCGCGCCTACGGCTCCATGGTGATCCATCAGCGCGATCAGGACGATGTGCGCGAGGCCGGACGGGTCCTGCTGGGCAGCATGAATTCCCAGGTAGAGGATCGGGAGCGGCCACGCATCGCCTGGCAGGAGATCATCCGGGGCATGACCCCGGACCACACAGTGCTGATCAACCGTCAGGACCGGCGCGGTTCCATGATTCTGCCCGGGCAGAGTATGTTCATCCTCGAAACCGAGCCCGCCGGCTATATCATCTATGCCGCTAATCAGGCGGAAAAGGCGGCCAGCATCAACCTGATCGATGTACGCGCCGTGGGGGCCTTCGGTCGCCTGATCCTGGCCGGCAGCGAGGCCGATGTGGACGAGGCCGCCGGCGCTGCCCTGGCAGCGATGGAACGGCCATCGGGGACTTGAAGACAAAGAGGACGCAGAGATCGCAGAGAAGCGCAGAGAACGCTGAGGATTAGATTTTTCTTCAAGCACCAGCAATGTAACTCTTCGACCTCCGCGCTTCTTTGCGCACTCCGCGTCCTGATTTGCGGTTTTATTCAGGATTTTCCGGGTAACTCACTAAGGCCAGCCATGCACCGTCAAGAACTGCTGCAACTGCTCAGCCGCTACCGCCCGCACAACAATGCCGAGGCCGGCTATCTGACGCGCACTCGGGCCTTTGTGCAACAACAGCCCGATTGTTTCGACAGCTGCCTGGCCGAGGGCCATGTCACCGGCTCCGCCTGGGTGGTCAGCCCGAGCCGGGAGCGGGTGTTGCTGTTACACCACTGCAAGCACGACCAGTGGTTTCAGCCCGGTGGCCATGCCGATGGTGACCACGACATCCTGCGCGTTGCCCTGCGCGAGACCCATGAAGAAACCGGCCTGCCGCCGGAGCAGATTCGACTGGTGGATGGCGAGGTGTTCGATCTGGACATACACCAGATCCCCGTCTCCCACCGGGGCCCGGCGCACCGGCATTACGACGTCCGTTTTCTGGTGGAAATCGATGACCGAATCCCGGTGCCGGGCAACGACGAATCCCACCAGATACTCTGGGTACCCCTCTACCAGGTAGCACGCTACAATAACAACCTATCCACCCACCGCATGGTGGAAAAGACCCGCAGACTCAGGGGGGATTGAGGTTGGTCTCCCCCTTGGTAAACCTATAAACCGCAGATTACGCCGATTATCTCAGATTAAATTATGTGTTTTCATTAGGTTAGAATGACTTAGCCAGCCACCCGCTGGGTCAGTGGGCGCACTTGGCAAACACACTGAAAAATCTGTGTAAATCGGTGAAATCTGCGGTTCAACCGCTCTTTTTTAGGGTAAAGGGGGAACTTGGGTCTCTCGCCTTAGAGATGAGAGGGGGCAAGTGGTTACCCCCTGTGTATCAATTGGGCTCTGCGCCCCGCTTTCACCCCTATAAAGGGTTAGACCATGCTGATTTTTGACCACTCCAGGCCCGGTCGGAGGGCCTTTGCCCAGGCCCCGGTTGTGGCTGCCGATGTCTCTGCCATCCCGGCCCATTTGCGCAGGCAGCAACCGGCGGCCTTGCCTGAGGTGTCAGAGATGCAGGCGGTGCGCCATTACACCCGCTTGTCGCAGAAGAATTTTTCCATCGATACCCAGTTCTACCCCCTGGGCTCCTGCACCATGAAGTACAACCCCCGTGGCAGTAACGGCCTGGCCATGCTGCCGGGGTTGGTGGATCGCCACCCCTACGCGCCGGACAGCCACAGTCAGGGGTTGCTGGCCTGTCTGTTTGATCTGCAGGAGATGCTCAAGGCGGTCACCGGCATGGCAGCGGTATCCCTGACCCCGGCAGCGGGCTCCCAGGGTGAGTTTGCCGGCGTGGCCATGATCCGCGCCTATCATGAGTCCCGTGGCGATGGTGCGCGGCGGGAGATCCTGGTGCCCGATGCCGCCCACGGCACCAACCCGGCCTCGGCGGTGATGTGCGGCTATCAGGTGCGCGAGATCCCCACCGGCGCCAACGGCGATGTCGATTTGGAAGCGCTGAAACAGGTGCTGGGGCCGCAGACTGCTGGGATCATGCTCACCAACCCTTCTACCCTGGGGGTGTTCGAGCGCAACATCCGCGCCATTGCCGATCGGGTGCATCAGGCCGGTGGTCTGCTGTATTACGACGGCGCCAACCTCAACGCCATCCTCGGCAAGGTGCGTCCGGGGGATATGGGCTTTGACGTGATGCACCTGAACCTGCACAAGACCTTCTCCACCCCCCATGGCGGTGGTGGGCCGGGGGCCGGGCCGGTGGCGGTCAACGCCCGTCTCGAACCCTTTCTGCCGGTGCCGCTGGTGGCCTTCGACGGCAGCAGCTATCGCTGGCTGGAGGAGGCCGAGCGCCCGCAAAGCATAGGTCGGCTATCGGCCTTCGCCGGCAACGTCGGCATACTCCTGCGGGCCTATGTGTATGCGCGCATGCTCGGTGCCGAGGGCATGAGCCGGGTGGCGGATTACGCCACTCTTAATGCCAATTACATGCTCAAACGCTTGCAGGCCCTGGGCTTCGATGCGCCCTATGCCGAGCGCCGCGCCAGCCATGAATTCATCATCAGCCTGAAACAAGAGGCCAGGCAGCTGGGGGTGACGGCGATGGACTTCGCCAAGCGCCTGCTGGATCATGGCGTACATGCGCCCACCACCTACTTTCCCCTGCTGGTAGCCGAGTGCCTGCTGATCGAGCCCACCGAGACCGAGAGCCAGGAGGAGTTGGACCGTTTCATCAGCGCCCTGATCCAGATCCGCGACGAGGCACGCAATAACCCCGAGCAGGTCAAGACCGCGCCCCACAGCCTGCCGGTACGCCGCCTGGACGAGGTACGCGCCGCCCGCGAGCTGGACCTGGCCTGGCGGCCCTAGTGAGACGGCCCTGGGACGCAGAGAACGCCAAGTAGCGCAGAGAGCGCAGAGGGATAAAGGCTGGGTTCAAGCCGTGGTCTGAATAGCTGTGTTGGCTGGTCTTTTTAGCGTCCGGGGTGATGCAGCATTGCCGCACTGCTACACTCTGCGTCCTCTGCGCTTCTCGACTCGGGCTTCCTGCTTCGTCCTACCTCCTGCATCCCTGCAGTCGTTTGCGCCCTCTGCGTCCCTTGAAATCAAGCCATTATTACGGAGTTAGCCATGTCGGCACTGATCTGTGGTTCCTTTGCCTTTGACACCATCATGGTGTTCCCTGACCGTTTCAAGAATCACATCCTGCCGCAGCAGGTGCATATTCTCAACGTCTCCTTCCTGGTGCCCGAGTTGCGCCGGGAGTTCGGCGGTTGCGCCGGTAACATCGCCTATAACCTCAATCTCCTGGGCGGCGATGGCCAGCCCATGGGCACCGTGGGCGAGGACTTTGCCTCCTATGCCGAATGGCTGGACTTGCAGGGGGTGGATGGTCGGCACATCCGCGTCATCCCGCAGACCTATACCGCCCAGGCCTACATCACCACCGATCAGGACGACAACCAGATCACCGCCTTCCATCCTGGGGCGATGAACGAATCCCACCAGAACCGGGTCGATCAGGCCAGCGGCGTGACCCTGGGCATGGTCTCGCCCGATGGCCGTCAGGGCATGCTCGATCACGCCGAGCAGTTTGCCGCCGCCGACATCCCCTTCATCTTCGACCCCGGTCAGGGCATGCCCCTGTTCAACGGCGAGGAACTGGCCCGCTTTGCCGATCTGGCCAGCTATCTGGCATTCAACGACTACGAGGCCAAGCTGATGCAGGAGCGCACCGGCAAGTCGCCCGAGCAACTGGCGCAAAACGCCAGGGCGGTGATCGTCACCCTCGGCGGCGAGGGCTCGCGCATCTTCACCAAAAACGACTGCTTCGAGATACCGCCCGCCCCGGCCAGCGCCCTGGAAGACCCCACCGGCTGCGGCGATGCCTATCGCGCCGGGCTCATCTACGGCATCATGAACGGGCTTGACTGGGCCCTGGCCGGGCGCATTGCCGGCCTCATGGGGGCGATCAAGATCGAGCACAAGGGTACCCAAAACCACCGCTTCGAACGGGATGAATTCGCCAGCCGTTTCCGCCAGGCCTATGGCTTGGAGCTGGGGCTCTGATCCAGCCAGCGGATGACCGCGGAATTCAGCAGATTGCCAACCCCGGCACATTTTCCCCCAGTCAAATCCACTATGCTTGAGGACATCAGAGAATACCCAGGAGCAGCACCATGTCCTTCAGCGATACAGACACCCACTTCAGCGCCAGCACAGGGCTGCGTTCTGCCCTGGAAAAGACCTCCCGCTTCGTCAAGATGGGTGCCTGGCAGATGCGCATGCAGTCGCGCTACGGCAAGGTGGAACACCTCAAGTACAAGAAGAATCGCCTGCGTCTGATGCTCGGCCCGCACGGCAGCGGTGCCGCCTGGCTGGCCAGCAACCTGATTCGAGTAGAGCGGGGCATGCCCTTCTTCAACACCCCCCTAAGTCGCCTGGAACCGCACATGATCGAGGCCGATGGCCGCTGGAACCTGCCCTTTGACTACATGAAGGAGACCTTTGGCAAACACCCGGCGGAACACCTCTTCGCCCAATTGGTGTCCCTGGACGAAAACGACCTGCTGAGACAGAGCAGCAATCGCCTCAGCCTGCGCAACGCCAATCTGGATCAGATCCTGGTGCACGAGGCCCAGGGCCTGCTCATGGCCGAGGCCCTGATCCGTACCTACAACTGCCCGACCCTGCTGGTGGTGACCGACCCGGTCTATGCCATCGACAAGGCCCTGGTGGATATAGGCCCGGAGCGGATGGCCAACTACCTGCAACAGGAGTTCCGCTCGGTGGGCGATCCCGCCTTTCTGCTGCGCTTCATGGGCAGCAAGACCCGTGGCTTTCGTAAGGTCTATCAGCGGATTCGTGACATGCCGGACGGCAATGAGGCGCACAGCTATCGCCAGATCCTGAGCCTGGCGGCGATCAACCGCATGTTCACCAAGCTCGCCGGACTCTATGCCAAGGTAGAGAGCCTGACCCTGCGTGACCTGATCCTCACCCCCAACAAGATCTACCAGCTGGGGCTGATCGGCGCGCAACCGGTCCAGGGCGTGCTGGTGCCCAAGGTGGATTTTCGACCCGACATCAGCAGCATCACCGCCAGCATGACCGGCCGCCCCCAGCGCCTCAGCCCGGAGCAGACACGCCAGGCCTACCAATTTCTGGCCGAGGCCGGCCTCGCCGAACAACGGCCCATGCTCAACATCGGCGAGCAATTCAGCCAGCAGCAGGAGGCCAACCCAAGGCTCGCCAGCAAGGCAGGGGTGGCCTGAGCATAAAGGCCAAAAAAAACCCAGCGGCATGTGGGATAATCCACCCCGCACGGTTCGCTGGGCATGGCCGAAGCGAACCGAGCCAAAGCAAGAGGATAAGCGGTCACGCAGAGCCAAACACCCACGCCAAAAACCACATGAACCCAGCCCCACTCAGCCTCATCGCCGCCATGGCCGATAACCGCGTCATTGGCCGTGATAACCGCCTGCCCTGGCACCTGCCGGCCGATCTGGCCCACTTCAAGCGCCTCACCCTGGGCAAGCCCCTGCTTATGGGGCGCAAGACCTGGGAATCCCTGCCCGGCCTCCTGCCCGGCAGGCCGCATCTGGTCATCAGCCGCAACCCGGCCTATCAGGCTCCAGGTGCCCGCTGCTTCACCGACCTGAATCAGGCCCTGGCCGCCATCCAGGCCGAGGAGATCATGGTCGTAGGCGGTGCCGAGATCTACGCCCAGACCCTGCCCCTGGCCCAGCGGCTCTACCTCACCTTGGTGCACATGCAGGCCGAGGGGGACTGCCGCTTCCCGGCATTCGATGCCGACAATTGGCGGCTGATCGAGCGCCAGGACCATGCCGCCGACGTCAAGAACCCCTATGCCTACAGCTTCCTGCACTACAGCCGCCATGCTGCTTGACATCAATCACGCCCGCATCGTCCATCTGGAATGGGAGCTCAAGCTGGAGGAGACCCTGCAACGCGGCCGCCGACCGCTGAAGATTGTCAGCCACCACAACTGCATGCTCGGCGTCTGGCTCTATACCGAGGGCCTGGTCAAATACCGGCAAACCCCGGAGATCCTGCGCCTGGAGGAACTGCACCACAACTTCCACGATCTGGCGCAGCAGGTCGCCGATGCCCATGCCGAAAAGCAGCCCGCGCTGGCCCAGGAACTGTTTGAAGAATTGCAACTGGAAAGCCGTGAGATCGTCTATCTGCTCACCCTGATCGAACTGCGCATACTGCGGCAAAAACGCCGCTTCCACCTCCTGCGCCACCCGCTGCGCAGCCTGCGCAAGCTGTTTTCCTGAGGTCCAGGATGCCAGACCCACAACCCCGCTTTGCTCCTTGTGCCCTGTCAGGGTGGCGGGTATCTTAGCCCGCCATGCGCCTTGAGAAGATCAAAATTGCCGGCTTCAAATCCTTCGTGGAGCCCACCACAGTGCTGCTGCCGTCCCATCTGGTGGGCGTGGTCGGGCCCAATGGCTGTGGCAAATCCAATGTCATCGACGCCGTGCGCTGGGTCATGGGGGAAAGCTCGGCGAAGATGCTGCGCGGTGAATCCATGGCCGATGTCATCTTCAACGGTTCCACCTCGCGCAAGCCGGTGGGCACCGCCAGCATCGAGCTGGTGTTCGACAACAGCGACGGCCGCGCCGGTGGCCAATACGCCAGCTACAACCAGATCTCGGTGCGCCGCAGCGTCTCCCGCGATGGTCAGTCCGGCTATGCCCTGAATGGCATGCGCTGCCGCCGCCGCGATATCACCGACCTGTTTCTGGGCACCGGCCTGGGGCCGCGCAGCTACTCCATCATTGAACAGGGCATGATCTCGCGCCTGATCGAGGCCCGCCCGGAGGACCTGCGCCTGTTTCTGGAGGAGGCGGCCGGCATCTCCAAATACAAAGAGCGTCGGCGCGAGACCGAGACCCGCATCCGCCACACGCGGGAGAACCTGGACCGCCTCAACGACCTGCGCGAGGAGGTGAGCAAGCAGCTGCGCCACCTGGAGCGCCAAGCGGCCACGGCGGAGAAATACAAGACCCTCAAGCAGCAGGAGCGGCGCGGCAAGGCCGAGCTGCTGGCCCTGCGCTGGGCCCAGCTGGCGCAGGAACACCACCAGGCCGAGACCGCCATTGCCCAGCAGGAGACCCAGCTGGAGGCCCGGCTGGCCGAGCAGCGGCGGCTGGAGGCGGGGCTTGAGCAGCTGCGCGAACAGCAGCTGGAGGGCAACGACCGCTTCAACGCCGAGCAGAGCAGGTTCTATGCCGTGGGCGCGGAGATCTCCCGTCTGGAGCAGCAGATCCGCTTTGCCCGGGAAAACCGGCAACGGCTGGAGCGTGACCTGGGCCAGACCCGGGCCGAGCTGGAGCGGGTGCAGGAACACCAGGGCCGCGACCAGGCCGGGCTGGAGGAAAAGACCGCCCAGCTGGCCGAGCGCCGCCCCCAGTTGCAGCTGCGCCAGGAGGAGGAGCAGCAGATCGCCGCCGAGCAGCAAGCGTACGAGCAGCAGCTGCACGGCTGGCAGGCAGACTGGGACGAGTTCAATCAGCGTGCCGCCCAGCCAGCCCAGACCGCCCAGGTGGAACGCGCCCGCATCACCCAGCTGGAGCAGCAGCAGGACCAGTTGCAGCGCCGAGGCCAGCGTCTGCAAGAAGAGCAGAGTCGGCTGGAAAGCAGCGCCGATCAGGCCCGTCTGGAGGGCCTGGAGCTGGACCTGGCCGAGGCCCAGGAGCAGGCGGATCAGGCCGAGCAGGCCCTCAGCGAGCAGCTGCTGCAGATCGAGCAGCGCCGCGAGCAACTGCGCCAACAGGAACAGCAACTGCGTCAGCGGCAGAACCGTAACAGCGAGCTGGCCGGGCGCATCGCCTCCCTCAATACCCTGCAGCAGGCCGCCCTGGGCAAGGAGACCAAGGGCGATCAGGGTCGGCGTCTGGTCGAGCTGGGTCTGACCCAGGCGGCGCGCCTGGCCGAGCAGCTGCAGGTCGAGCCGGGCTGGCGTCAGGCCCTGGAGGCAGTGCTCGGGCCGCGCCTGCAGGCCATTTGCGTGGAGGACCTGGACGCCCTGGGGCTGCGCTTGAGCGCCGATGAGCCGAGCCAGCTGTGTCTGCTGGGGTGTGGATCGGGTGGAGAAGGGGCGACCAGCGCCCATCTACCCAGCGCCGACCCCGGATTCCGCTTCGCTGCATCCGGGCTACAGTCAGTGGCGGATCTCCCCAGCGACAGCCTGCTGCGCCGGTTGCAGGCCGGCCCGGCCAGCGCTGCCCTGGCCCAGCTGCTGCATGGCGCCCGTTGCGCCGAGTCCAGTGAACAGGCCCTGCAGCGGCGCGGCGAACTGGCCGCTGGGGAGTATTTTGTCACCCCCGAGGGCCTGCTGCTGGGAGCCAACTGGCTGCTGGCCGGGCGGGACCAGCGCAGCGCCGGCGCCCTGCAGCGGGAGGAGGAGTTGCGCGCTCTGGGTCAGGAGGCGGGCCTGCTGGGGGAGGAGATCGAACAGCTGAGCCAGGCCCTGGAGGAGCAGCGCAGCGCCCTGCAGGAGCTGGAGCAGGCCCAGGAGCAGCAGCGTCGGCGTCATGCCGAGGCCGGGCGGCGGCTCACCGAGCTGCGCTCCCTGCGCGCCGGGCTGGTCAGCCGTATCGAGCACGTCAGCGGCCGCCGCCGCGCCATCGACGAGGAGTTGCAGGAGATCGAACAACAGCGCCAGCAGGCCGAGGACGACATCAAGCAGGCGCGTACCCGCCTGCATCAGGCCCTGGAGCAGACCGAGGCCTGCACCGGCCAGCGGCAGCTGCTGATCGAACAGCGCGATGCCCTGCGCCAGCGTCTAGGCCAGGTGCGCGACACGCGCAACCGCCTGCGCGGCCAGGTGCAGGAACTGGCCCTGCAGGTGCAGGCGCTGGATACCGCCTGCGTCGCCCTGGACAAGGCCCAGGCCCAGGCCGAGCAACAGCAGCAGCGCCTGCGGCAGCGGGCCAGTGAACTCAGCGCCCAGCTGGCCGAGGCCGAGGCCCCGCTGCAGCTGGAGCAGGCCCAGCTGGAGGCCCAGCTGGAGCTGCGCTTGCAGGTGGAACAGGCCCTGGCCGAGGCGCGTGATGGCCTGGCCCAGCTGGATCAGCAGTTGCGCCAGTATGAACAGCAGCGCCACCAGAGCGAGCAGCAGGCCAGCACCCAGCGCGACCGGCTAGAGCAGGCGCGCCTGCATCAGCAGGAGTTGAAGGTGCGCTGGAGCACCCTGGCAGAGCAGCTGGCCGAGACCGGCTACGGCAGCGAGGAGCTGCTCGCCCAGCTGGAGCCGGGCCTGGAGCTGGACCAGCTACAGGCCCGGCTGGAGGACCTGGGGCAACAGATCGAACGCCTGGGCAGGGTCAATCTGGCCGCCATCGACGAGTTCAGGGAGCAATCCGAGCGCATGAGCTACCTGGATGCCCAACACGCCGATATCAGCAGCTCCCTGGAGGTGTTGGAGGAGGCCATCCGCAAGATCGACCGCGAGACCCGCACCCGCTTCAAGGAGACCTTCGACAAGGTCAACAGTGGCCTGCAGGAGCTGTTTCCCAAGCTGTTCGGCGGTGGCCATGCCTATCTGCAGATGACCGGCGATGACCTGCTCGATACCGGCGTGTCGGTGATGGCACGCCCGCCGGGCAAGCGCAACTCCAGCATCCAACTGCTCTCCGGCGGCGAGAAGGCGCTCACCGCCGTGGCCATGGTGTTTGCCATCTTTCAGCTCAATCCGGCCCCCTTCTGCATGCTTGACGAGGTGGACGCGCCGCTGGATGATGCCAACGTCCAGCGCTTTTGTAACATGGTGAAGGAGATGTCTGATAAAGTGCAGTTCATTTTCATCACCCACAACAAAGTCACCATGGAAATGTCCCATCAGCTGATCGGTGTGACCATGCATGAACCCGGCGTCTCCCGCATCGTATCCGTCGATATCGCCGAAGCCGCCAAGCTGGCGGGTGCCTGAGGAGCGGTCCATGGACGTTGAACTGTTCCGCCTGCTGCTGCTGATCATTGGCATCCTGTTCCTGCTCGGCATCTATTTCTGGGACCGGCACAAGCGCATCAACGAGGAGATCGTCCTCAATCGCCGCACGGTAGAAAAGTCGCGTCAAGGCCAGGACCAGCACCCGCGCCAGAAGCAGCGGCAAACGGGCCAGCAGGCGCAGCCCCCTGCCCAGAGCACCGCACCTGCCGAGCTCAGCGACTGGGACGACGGCGACAGCGATCTGGCGGAAGACTTCTACACCCCCAGCCAGCCCGCCGGGCAGACAGTTCAGCCCCAATCAGACCCCAATGCCAACCAGGGTTTTCTCGGCCTGCTCAAGCGCCAGGGCGAGGCCCAGGCCGCAGTACCCGCCCAGCGCGAGCGCCAGGAGCCCTCCCTCTACAGCCGCCCCAGTCCAGCGGGCCGAAGCACGGCCCCAGCCGCAATACCCGATATCCAACCCGCCGAGCACAGGCCCCTGGAGGAACTCTCGGAGCTGGACCCCGAGGTGCTGGAGCAGGACCGCGCCCTGCTGCGCGAAGAGCTGGCCGAAGACGACCGCCGCGAGCCCTGGCTGGCAGGGGGGCTGCTGCAGGGGGATGATGCAGAGCCCCGGGACCTGGAGCCAGAGTTGGATCGAGAGCCAGAGCCAGAATTGGATCCAGAGCCGGGGCAGGTGCCAGAACAGGCACCAGAACAGGAGCCAGCACAGCTGCCCGAACCGGCCATGCCCAAAGGTCCAGATGCCCAGGTGGGGCGCGATCTACCCCTGCGCGATACCGAGGCGCTGGACCTGCAACCCGAGCTGGAAGAGCCCGAGCCGCTAGAGCCCCAGGCCGCGCCCGCCAGCGCCAGCATCGAACCCGTTGCCGAGGAGCCCATCCTCGCCCCCCTGGCCAAGGACCTGCCGCAGCTGTTGGTGCAGATCAGCCTGGTAGCCCGGGGCGCCTTCCTCGAAGGCACCGAGATCCTCGACGCGGCGCGTGCCCTGGACCTCAAACCCAGCCGCCGACAGGTGTTTCACCGGGTCGATCCGGCCTGCAACGAGGTGGTCTATAGCATGGCCAGCATGGTCGAGCCGGGCACCTTTCCGCTGCATGACATGAGCGACTTCGCCACCCCTGGCGTCACCTTCTTCATGCAGTTGCCCTGTTCCCTGGAGGGCACCAAGGCGTTTGAGGACCTGCTCGACACCGCCCACAGCATGGCCGATCTGCTCAACGCCGAGCTGCAGGACGAGAATCACAACCTGCTTTCGCGCCAGGCCATGGAACACAGCCGCAGCCAGGTGCAGGAACACGCCCGCCAGGTACAGCTGGCGCTCAAGCGCAGGGGCAAGGGCAGACGGCGATGAAGGATCAACCGGCCGAGCAAATAGACCAGCTGCGGCGGCAGATCGAGGGGCACAACTACAGCTACTACGTCCTCGACGACCCCCAGATCCCCGACGCCGAATACGACCGCCTGTTTCGCCAGCTGCAGCAGCTGGAGGCGGAGCACCCGGAGCTGGTGCGGCCCGATTCTCCGACCCAGCGGGTAGGGGCGGCACCCTTGGCTAAGTTCGCCGAGGTGGTCCACGCCCGGCCCATGCTGTCGCTGAACAACGCCTTTGATGAGGCCGAGATGGCGGATTTTGACCGCCGTGCCCGCGAGCGCCTGGCCAGTCCCGGTCCCCTGGTCTATCTGGCCGAGCCCAAGCTCGATGGCCTGGCGATCAACCTGCGCTATGAGCAGGGTCGGCTGGTGCAGGCCGCCACCCGGGGCGATGGCAGCAGCGGCGAGGATGTCACCCAGAACATACGCACCCTGGCCAGCATCCCCCTGCGCCTGCTCGGCCAAGGCTGGCCCGAGGTGCTGGAGGTGCGCGGCGAGGTGTTCATGCCCCGAGCGGCCTTTGAGCGGCTCAATCAGCAGGCCCGAGAGCAGGGCAGCAAGGGCTTCGCCAATCCGCGCAATGCCGCCGCCGGCTCCCTGCGCCAGCTCGATCCCCGCATTACCGCCAACCGCGCCCTGGCCTTTTACGCCTACGGCCTGGGTGAGGTCAGCGGCGAGCGCCTGGCCGACAGCCAAAGCGCCAGCCTGGCCCGCTTGCGTGACTGGGGCCTGCCGATCTCGCCGGAACAGCGCCGGGTGGAGGGCCTGGAGGGCTGTCTGGCCTATTACCGACAGATGGGCGAGCGCCGCGATGGCCTGGACTACGACATAGACGGCGTGGTGTTCAAACTCGACGCCCTGGATCAGCAGGAGTGGCTGGGCCAGATCAGCCGGGCGCCGCGCTGGGCCCTGGCCTTCAAATTCCCTGCCCAAGAGGCCCTGACCCGCCTGCTCGGGGTGGATTTTCAGGTCGGTCGCACCGGTGCCCTGACCCCGGTGGCGCGGCTGGAGCCGGTGTTGGTCGGCGGGGTCACGGTCAGCAATGCCACCCTGCACAATATGGACGAGGTGCGGCGCAAGGATATCTGTATCGGTGATCAGGTCATCGTACGCCGCGCCGGCGATGTCATTCCCGAGGTGGTGCGCGCGCTGCCCGACAGCCGCCCGGTCGATGCCCAGGTTATCGAACGGCCCAGCCAGTGCCCGGTATGCGGCTCCGATGTGGTGCAGGCCGAGGGCGAGGCGGTGGCCCGCTGTAGCGGTGGCCTCTATTGCAGCGCCCAGCGCAAGGAGGCGCTGAAACACTTTGCCAGCCGCAAGGCCATGGATATAGAGGGTCTGGGTGATCGCCTTATCGACCAGTTGGTGGAGCAGGGTCTGGTACAGAATCCGGCGGAGCTCTATGGGCTGCAGGCCGAGCAGCTGGTCGGGCTGGAGCGCATGGGGCGGAAGTCAGCGGATAAGCTGCTGGCCGCCTTGGCACGCAGCCGGGATACCCGTCTGGAGCGCTTTCTGTTCGCCCTGGGCATCCGCGAGGTGGGGGAGAGCACCGCCCGCAACCTGGCCCGGCACTTCGGCGACCTTGCCCCCCTGATCGCCGCCAGTGAGGAAGAGCTGCTGCAGATCAGCGATATAGGACCCATAGTTGCCCGCCATATCCACAGCTTCTTTCGACAGGGGCATAACCAGGAGGTGATCCAGGCCCTGCTTGAGGCCGGGATCAGCTGGCCTAAACAGGAGCCCACCCGTCCCGAGCGCCAACCCCTAGCCGGTCAGACCTTCGTCATCACCGGCACCCTCAGCCGCCCCCGCGAGCAGATCAAGGCCGAACTCCTGGCCCTGGGGGCCAAGGTCAGCGGCAGTCTGTCCAAAAAGACCCATTACCTGATCGCGGGCAGCGAGGCCGGCTCTAAATTGGCCAAGGCTCAAGCGCTGGGGGTGCAGGTCATCGACGAGGCCGAGTTGGAAAGGCTAAAGACCGAAGCGGCAGGGTTGCAGTAGTCCAGTCCTCTATCCATAAACCTTACTGCGAAACTCGCGCCAGCGACTGACTTGCCGTGCCGCATGGGGCGGGCCGCGCCTACCGCCAAGCTACAAACCATAAGACTGCCCCTGGCCAGGCCACGGCAGCCACGGGCCGCCCTATGCTCCATGCCCCTTACTGTGAACCTATAAACCGCAGATTACGCCGATTATCGCAGATTAAATTATTTATTTTCATTGGGTTAGAGTGACTTGGCCAGTCACTCGCTGGGTGAGTGGGTGCACTTGGCAAACACACTGAAAAATCTGTGTAAATCGGTGAAATCTGCGGTTCAACTGCTCTTTTTAGGGTGAAACAGCATTGCCGCCGTTCGTCATCCTGGGAGCTCCGAGCGCTGGCTCGGAGGTGCAAAGGGTAGGCGTGGCCCTGCCCGCCTCGCCCCATGATCGTTAGGTTGCACATCAGAACTTCGGTCGCACCGGGCAGGGGGCGCGGGCGTTGATGATGCGCTCCAGCTTCTGCTGATAGTGCTGCATCTCCTCGGCGCTGCGCTTTTCCGTGGCGCAGACCAGCAGGGCGTTGCCCAGCTCCGGGTAGTCGCGGCTGAGGTCGTAGCCGCCGAGTACATTGTGCGCCGCCAGGGCGCGCAGCACATCGCCGACGGCCAGGGGCAGGCGCAGGGCCTGCTCATGGAACATTGCGCCGCTGAACAGGGGCTCGACGCCCTTGACCTGGCACAGCAGCTGGACCAGCTGTTGGGTGTTGGCGTGACAGGCAGCGGCGGTGTTGGCCAGGCCGTTGAAGCCGAGCAGGCTTAAGTGAATGGTGGCGGCGGTGACCATCAGGCCCTGATTGGTGCAGATGTTGGAGGTGGCCTTGGAGCGGCGGATGTGCTGCTCACGCGCCTGTAGGGTGAGGCTGAAGCCGGGGTTGCCGTCCAGATCCAGGGTGCGGCCGACGATGCGCCCCGGCATCTGCCGCACATGGCGCTGGCGACTGGTGAGAAAGCCGAAATAGGGCCCGCCGGAGCTGAGCGGTATGCCCAGGGGCTGACCCTCGCCACAGCAGATGTCCACCCCCGCAGCACCCCATTCCCCCGGCGGCTTGAGCAGCGCCAGCGACAGGGGGTTGACCACGCCAATGCTGATGGCCTGCTGCGCCAGGGCCCAGTCGGCCAGCTCATCCACCTCTTCCAGCACGCCAAAGAAATTCGGCTGGGCTATGACCAGCGCGGCAATGTCCTCGCCGGCGTAGGGTGCCAGCGCGGCGGGATCGGTACGGCCCGTGGCCGCGTCAAAGGGCAGTTCAATCAGCTCAACCCCCTGCTGGCGGACTATGCTGGCGACGCTGCGGCGATAGGCGGGATGCAGGCTGCGCGGCAACAGTACCCGGCGCGATTGGGACTTGCGATTGAGCCGCAGCGCCATGAGGATGGCCTCGGCCAGGGCGGAGGCTCCGTCGTAGAGGGAGGCGTTGGACACCTCCATCGCGGTCAGGGCGGTCATCATCGATTGGAATTCGTACAGCAGCTGCAGGGTGCCCTGGCTGGCCTCGGCCTGATAGGGGGTGTAGGCGCTGTAAAACTCGCCGCGGCTGGCCAGCTGCCAGACCGCCGCGGGGATGTGATGATCGTAGGCGCCGGCGCCGATGAACAGCAGGCCACCGGCATCGGCCCGCGCCCGTTGCTGCAGCAGCCGACCGACCTCCATCTCGCTCAGGCCAGGGCCCAGCTCGGCAAGGGTGCCACAACGCAGTTCGGCGGGGATCTCATCAAACAGCTGATCGATGCGCTCGACGCCGATGACGCCAAGCATGGCCGCCACCTCGGCCTGGGTGTGGGGAATAAAGGGCATCTCAGATCCTGACCCGGCATGGCCGGAAGCAATGGTTGTATCGGGAGCACACAGGAGTGACAGTTTAACCCAGAAGCCTCGGTTGGTCGGAGTGGAGGCCCTCTGTGAGTCCCCTGTCATCGGAATTCTATCCGCGTCGTGCGAGATTTTTTGGCACGATGAATGCAAAGCTCTGAGTGAATGATCACTTGAAGAGGACAATGCCATGTTTCCGGCACTTTGGACCGCAAAAACCGGTCTTGACGCCCAGCAGACGAAGATGACGGTTATTTCCAATAACCTGGCCAACGTCGCGACCACGGGTTTCAAGCGCGATCGGGCTATCTTTGAAGACCTCATCTACCAGAACCGCCGTCAGGTGGGCGGCTTGGCCGATCAGAACAACACCCTGCCATCCGGCCTGCAGACCGGCACCGGCGTGCGCGTGGTGGCGACGGAAAAGATCCACACCCAGGGCAACCTGCAGCGCACGGAAAACTCCCTGGACATGGCGGTGCAGGGCAACGGCTATTTCCAGATCAGCTACCCCGACGGCACCATCGCCTACACCCGCGATGGCACCTTCCAGCGCAATGCCGAGGGCGAGGTGGTTACCTCCAACGGCATGTTGCTGGAGCCGGCCATCACCATCCCGGACAACGCCACCAGCATCAGCATTGGCTCGGATGGCGTGGTCACCGTGTCCATCGCCGGCGAGGCCGATGCGACCAATCTGGGCACCATCCAGCTGGCCACCTTCATCAATCCAGCCGGTCTTGAGCCCATTGGTCAGAACCTGTTCCGCGAGACCGCCGCCAGCGGCGCGCCGGCGGTGGCCAACCCCGGCGAGGAGGACACCGGCACCCTGCTGCAGGGCCATCTGGAAAGCTCCAACGTGAACACAGTGGAGGAGTTGGTGGGCATGATCGAGACCCAGCGGGCCTATGAGATGAATTCCAAGGCCATATCCAAATCCGACGAGATGCTGGGCCAGTTGACGCAGCGTCTGTAATTGAGGCCACTTGAATGAATAAGCTGATGTTTACCGCCCTGTTCAGCGCTGGCCTGTTGGTCGGCTGCAACAACATGGCGCCCAAGCGCGATCCCCTCTACGCCCCGGCCATGCCGGTGGTGCAGAAGGAGCCGCCCACGGGTAATGGCGCTATCTACCAGGCCGGCCATGGCATGACCTGGTTTGAGGACCTGCGCGCACGCCGGGTGGGCGATCTGCTCACTGTGCGTCTGGTGGAAAAGACCAGCGGCAGCAAGGTGGCCGAGACGGCGGCGGACAAGACCTCGTCCACCACCGTGGGCGTGCCCAATGTGCTGGGCATGAGCCCGGACAAGCTGTCCGCCAGCATGAGTTCCACCCATGCCTTTGATGGCAGCGGCGACAGCAAGCAGAGCAACAGCCTGAGCGGCGAGATCACGGTCACCGTGGTGGAGGTGCTGCCCAATGGCAACATGATGATCCGGGGTGAAAAGCGCATCGGTATCAACCAGGGCAACGAGTACGTCAAGATCTCCGGCATCGTTCAGCCGCAGGACATAGACGCCAACAATACGGTGCCCTCGACCAAGATCGCCGATCCCACCATCGTCTATGTGGGTGACGGTCCGGTGAGTGAATCCAACAGCATGGGTTGGCTGGCACGCTTCTTCATCGGCGCCTTGATGCCTTTCTAGCGCGGGACTCGGAAATCGCCACGGATGTTTCACCCTAAAAAGAGCATTTGGCCACAGAGCCACAGAGCACACAGAGAAAAATTAATGTGTTGGAACGCGAACATTCAATACCTTCTAGGTGAGCCTGGTCTGATAGGTAACTCTTTGAAACAACTCTGTGATCTCTGTGTCTCTGTGGCTTAACTGAGGAATATAGGTTCACACGAACTGCCAGCCCCCTGATGGGCGGCAGGGCATAGGGCGGCCCGTGGCCGCCGCGCCCTGGCCAGGGACAAGCCTGATGGCTGTGGCCTGGCGGCGGGCGTGGCCCGCCCTATGCGGCACGGCAAGCCAGTCGCTGCCGCAGGTTTTACAGTAAAAGTAACAGGAGAAGATCATGTACAGCCTATCCAGCCCTAATACCGGCAACAGGGGCAAGATCCTGCCGCTGTTGGCAGTCTTGGCCCTGGCCCTGCTGGCCGCTCCGGTGCAGGCGGAGCGGATCAAGGACCTGGCCTCGGTGGCCGGGGTGCGCAGCAATCAGCTGTTGGGCTACGGCTTGGTGGTGGGCTTGGACGGCTCCGGCGATAAGGTCAACTCCTCGCCCTTCACCGAGCAAAGCCTGAAAAGCCTGCTCACCCAGCTGGGCATAGCCGCGCCCGCCGGGCTGAAGATCAACCCCAAGAACGTGGCGGCGGTGATGGTGCATGCCGACCTGCCGCCCTTTGCCAAGCCCGGTCAGCAGATCGATATCACTGTGTCCTCGGTGGGGGATGCCAAGAGCCTGCGCGGCGGCAGCCTGCTGATGACGCCGCTGAAGGGTGCCGATGGCCGGGTCTATGCCGTGGCCCAGGGCAATCTGGTGGTGGGCGGCCTGGCCGCTCAGGGCAATGACGGCTCCAAGATCACCGTCAACATCCCCAGCGTGGGGCGCATTCCCGGTGGCGCCACCGTGGAGCGCATGGTGGCCAACCCCTTCAATGATTCGGATAACCTGATCTTCAACCTGCATCGGGGGGATTTCTCCACCGCCCGTGCGGTGACCGATGCCATCAACCAGGCCATAGGCCCCGGTACCGCCAAGCCGATCGACGCCACCTCCATCAGCGTGCAGGCACCCAGGGATGCCGGTCAGCGGGTCTCTTTCATGGCCATGCTGGAGAATATCGAGGTCAAGCCCGGCGCGGCAGCGGCCAAGATCATCGTCAACTCGCGCACCGGTACCGTGGTGATCAACAGCCAGGTGCGGGTCAGCCCGGCGGCGGTGTCCCATGGCAGCCTGACGGTGACCATCAAGGAGAATCTGGATGTGTCCCAGCCCGCGCCCCTGAGCGAGGGCGAGACGGTGGTCACGCCCAATTCCGATCTCTATGTGAACCAGGGTGCCAACCGCATGTTTGTATTCGACCCCGGCGTGAGCCTGAATCAGGTGGTGCAGGCGGTGAATCAGGTGGGCGCGGCACCGAGCGATCTGGTGGCCATTCTTGAAGCCCTGAAGCAGGCCGGCGCCCTCAACGCCGAGCTGATTGTGATCTAGGGCTGGAGCAGCCGTCATGGCCGTAGCGGATGTCTCTGTCTATACCGAATTCTCCGGCCTGACCGCGCTCAAGGCGCAGGCGGCCAAGGACCCGGACGCGGCCCTGGATGAGGTGGCGCGTCAGTTCGAGGCCATGTTCCTGCAGCAGATGCTCAAGGAGATGCGCAAGGCCAGCCCCGGCGATGGCCTGTTTGACAGCAGCCAGACCCAGTTTTACCGGGAGATGTACGACCAGCAGCTGGTGCAGCACCTGAGCAAGAGCGGCGGTATTGGCCTGACCGAGGTGCTCAAGCGCCAGCTGGGCGGGGCGCAGGAACCGGCCCTGGCGGCGCGGGAGGGGCTGGATAGTCTGCCCCTGCTGGCCGGTCAGAGCCCCTCCATGCCCCTGCAGGGGGCCATGCAGGCCGGACCGCTGGCGCTGGATAACCGGATTCACCCCGGTCTGAGACGAGCGCCCATGGGTGGCCCGACCTCGACCGGGGCAGGGCAGCCGTCGCCATCGGCCAGCGCGCCCAGCGCGGCTGGGGTGGAGTCAGAGGCACCCTTCGCCAATGCGGCGGATTTTGTCCAGCGTCTGCGCCCCCATGCCCAGGAGGCGGCGGCCAGGTTGGGGGTGGAGCCGGATGTGCTCATCGCCCAGGCGGCGCTGGAGAGCGGCTGGGGCAAGCGCCAGATCAGCCATGCCGATGGCGGCACGGCGCACAACCTGTTCGGCATCAAGGCCGACCGCAGCTGGCAGGGGGACAAGGTGGCGGTATCTACCCTGGAGTACGAGGGCGGCGTGGCGGTACGCAAGACCGAACCCTTCCGCGCCTACGCCAGTTATCGCGAGAGCTTTATGGATTACGCCAATTTTATTCAGTCCAACCCGCGCTACGGCAAGGCCCTGAGCGTGGCGGACGACCCCAAGGCCTACTTCAGGGAGTTGCAGAAGGCCGGTTATGCCACCGACCCCAAGTACGCCGATAAATTGATCTCGGTGATGCAGGGGCCACAGATGCGGGATGCGGGTTGAGCTAGACTTGTGTTGGGGACGGGGCTCGGGGTTAGGGATTCGAAGAGGGCCTTATGCTCCCCCTCCCACTGGGAGGGGGTTGGGGGGAGGGTGATGATTACTGTGAAATAACACGGGGATTTGCCCCTCATCCTGGGAGCTCCGAGCGCTGGCTCGGAGGCGCAATGGGGCAGGTGTGGCCCTGTCTAACGGCAACCCCGGATTCCGCTGCGCTGCATCCGGGCTACGGGGCTGCCGAGTCCCGAACCCCGAGTCCCGAAGCGGCTAAGAGATGTTTCATGTTCCGGGGTGGTGCTGTCCGCTCCATGTCAGTTGGGGTGAGAGAACAGCCCCCGTATATTTTGATTGTTAACAGTTCAAGGTTGTAAGGAACAACGACATGCCAGACGCACTAGGTATAGGCGTTACCGGGCTCAAGGCCTTTCAGACGAGCCTGAGCACCGTCAGTCATAACATCGCCAACGTCAACACCGAGGGCTACAGCCGTCAGGAGGTGCCTTTGGTCTCGGGTCCGCCCACCAATCAGGGTGGCCGTTGGTCGGGCTCGGGCGTGCGTGATGAACAGGGTATTCGCCGCTTTGAGGAATTCACCGCCAGCCAGGTGACCACGGGTTACACGGTCACCGAGGAGCTATATACCTATGCCCGCTACGCCGAGCGCATCGACAACATGTACGCCGACCCCGAGGTGGGCATGGGACCGGTGCTGCAGAACTTCTTTGATTCCCTGCAGACCCTCTCGGCCGATTCCGGCTCACCAGCGGCCCGTGAACTGGTGCTCAGCGACGCGGAAAACCTGGCGGAGCGCTTCAACGAACTCAACACCCAGACCGAGGCGGTGCGCGATCAGGTGAACGACGCCATCCGCGTTGCCATTGACGACCTGCAGGGCTATGCCGATGCCCTGGCCGAGGTGAATGAGACCATCGCCTTCGTCTCGGCGCAGAATGGCGGCGTGACCCCGCCGGACCTGCTGGATCAGCGCGATAAGATCATCAACGACGCAGCCAAGCTGACCCAGGTCAGCACCGTGTTGCAGGACGATGGCTCCCTGAGCCTGTTCGTGGGCAACGGCGTGCCCCTGGTGGTGGGGGCCACACCCTCGATTATCGGGGCCAGGGTCAGTGAGGCCGACCCCGGCGGCCTGGATATCACCATCAAGACCAGCCCCAACGCCACCGAACAGGTGGTGACCCGGCAGATGACCGGTGGCAGCATCGGCGGCCTGGAGCGCTTTCGTACCGAGATCCTGGATGATGCACAGAATCAGCTGGGCCTGGTGGCCATGGGGGTGGCCGAGCAGATCAACGAGCAGCACAAGCTGGGGGTGGATCTCTATGGCAATTTTGGCCAGGATTTCTTCCGGCCCATGCAGGGCGTGGCCCTGGCGAATGACAATAACAATACCGCCTCGGGCTCCTTTACCGTGGGTATAGAGGATACCAACCACCTGACCGGGGATGAGTTCAGGCTGACTTTCGATGGGACGGATTATGCTCTGAGAAGACTGAGTGACAGCAAGGTGATTTTTAACGGCAATCCCTTGCCGACGGGAGAAATCATGGATGGCACGGATCCCCTGGGCTTCAGTCTGACGCAAACAGGCGGCCTGGCAGCGGGCGACAGCTTCCTCATCCGCCCCACCCGCAACGGTGCCCAGGATATCCGCCTGAATCTGCACGACACCAATCTGGTGGCGGCGGCGGCACCCGTGGTGGGTGAGCCCAATGGGGATATTGCCAATCTGGGCTCGGGCCTGATGTCCCAGCCGGTGCTTTCGGCGCGGGATGAGACACTCCATGCGCCCCTGTCCAGTTGGCCAGCTGGTGTGCAACTGGTGCTGGAGTTTGATAATAGTGCGCCCGGCAATCCTGGTTTTTCGGTTTCAGCCCTAGATGCAGCTGGCAACCCTGTCCCAGCCGTTCTCACTCCTCCGGTAACTGTACCACCGATCGCGGCCACTCCTTTTGTTTCTTACGATCCGGCAACTGATAGTGGTTCGACGCTGAATATTCAAACCAGTATCGGTGAGCTCAGCTTCACCATGAAGGGTACCCCGGCCTATGACGGGGCAGCAATTCCGCCAGCAGGGGATTCGTTTAACATCGACTTGAATCTCGACGCCAACGGCAACGCCCCCATCGCCGACAACCGCAATGCCGTGCTCATGGCGGAGATGAACAACACCCAGACCATGCTGGATGGCAATGCCACCTTTACCGGCACCTTCTCCCGCGCCGTGGCCTCGGTGGGTACCAATGTACGTCAGGCGGAGATCGCCTACACCGCCCAGGAGGGGCTGCTGCAGCAGGCCAAGTCGGCCCATGCCGAGGTCTCCGGGGTCAATCTGGACGAGGAGGCGGCCAAGATGATGCGCTTTCAGCAGGCCTATCAGGCGGCGGCCCAGATCATCACCGTGGCCCGCTCACTGTTCGATACCCTCATCGGTGCTGTCAGGTAGGCCGTCATGCGCATAGGAACCCTGTTCTTCAACGAACGCATCACCAACGACATGCTGCATGCCCAGACGCAGCTGGCCGATACCCAGTTGCAGCTGTCCACCGGGCGGCGCATCGTCACCCCATCGGACGACCCCTCCGGTGCCAAGGCGGTGCTGGATACGGAAAAATTTCAGACCACCACCGAGCAATACCAGGAAAACATTGCCCAGATCACGCCCCGCCTGGAGCTGGAGGAGACGGTGCTGGCCAACGCCGACGACATCATGCAGCGGGTACGGGAGCTGGCCATCCAGGGGGCCACGGATGTCTATTCGACCCTGGACAAGGGCTTTATCGCCGATGAGATCGACCAGCTGCTGGAGCAGATGAAGGGCCTGGCCGGTACCAAGGATTCCAATGATGAATACCTGTTTTCCGGCTTCGATCGCAAGACGGCGCCGATCAACGATACGTCGATCTACCCGCCGCAGATCGATCAGACAACCGGTCTCTACAGCTCCAATTTCACCTATGAGGGTGATCAAGGCAGCCGCAAGGTGCCCATCTCCGCCAATCGGCAGGTGTTGGATGTGGAGAACGGCCATGAGGTATTCTTTTTCCGGGAGAGAGACCTGGTAAACAATACGGTTACTCAGAAGAGCGTGTTTGAAAGTATCTACAATCTATCGGCCGCACTGCGGACAGACCCAACCGCAGCAGTGCAACCGGACATGGACGCTGTTATTGCGGATATCGAGGCCTCCATGGATCAGCTCACCTCGGTGCGCAGCAAGGCCGGTGCCCGCCTGTCCACTATAGAGCAGCAGGAGAGCGCCAATGCCGATTTTATCCTCAACTACGAATCACAGCTGGCAACCATTCGCGACCTGGACTACGCCGAGGCCATCACCCGCCTGAACCGCGACACTACGGCACTGGAAGCGGCGCAAAGCTCCTACGTCAAGATCCAGGGTCTGACCCTGTTCAATTACCTCTGAGCCTGAACCCGAGCCGCTCTTGTTCCCTTTCCCCTTTTTACTGTGAAAGTCGCGCAGCGTTCGTTTGCCCCCTCCCTCCGGGAGGCGACTGCACGGCCACCGATGACTGGATCACCGGTGGCCTTGGCGGTCGGGAGGGATCAGGGGCAAGACGACTTTCATCTTCTGGGGTGGCCATCTTGCCCCATGATCGTTAGATTAAGTCTTCACTCAGTCCACCCAGAAGGTACCCAATGTTCAGGCTTCAACAGGTTGATCTTTACTCTGTGGCTAAATGTCCTTCACTAAATTGATCAGGCCAAGGTCAAAGGGCTGGGGCGGGAAGGGGCTCAGGGGGATGAGCAAGTGGTGGTGGCTGGGCCTGGGCCTGCTGGCGCTGCTGCTGGGTCAGTGGCTGCTGGATGCCTATCGCGAGGAGGAAAAACAGCTGCGCGGCGAATGGCGCGAGGGCCTGCTGCAGCGTTTTCCCGAGCAGGCCGAGCAGTTGCGCCAACGCTACGGCCTGAGGCCCTGGGGGCAGGCGGCAGCGGCCCGGCAGGGGCGTGCCCTGGTGCTGATCCACGGCCTGGATGACCCCGGCAAGGTGTGGATGAACCTGGCTCCGGCCCTGTTGCAGGCAGGCTTTGCGCCCTGGATCATGCACTACCCGGACGATCAGCCCATCAGTGAATCGGCGCAACTGCTGGCCGAACAGTTGCAGTGGCTCAAGGCGCAGGGAGTAGGGCAGCTGGACATAGTGGCGCACAGCATGGGCGGGCTGGTCAGTCGGGAGCTTTTGACCCATCCCCGTTGGCGTGATGCCGACCTGCCTCGGGTGGATCAGCTGATCATGCTGGGTACGCCCAATCAGGGCTCGGAGTTGGCCCGTTTTCGGGGCCTGGCGGAGTGGCGTGACCAGTTCGCCGAGCTGCTCAGCGGTGATTTTCACTGGCTGGGGTTCATCTTCGACGGGGCCGGCGAGGCGGGCATAGACCTGCTGCCGGGTAGCCGCTTTCTGCAACGGCTCAATGCCCGGCCCAACCCGCCCCATACCCGCTTGACGGTGATCGCCGCCGAGCTGGGCAAGGCGGATCGGCAGCGGCTGATGCAGCTGGCCCGGTCGGACGAACACCTGGCCTGGCTGGAGCCGCTGGCCAGCTCCCTGGGCAACGGCCTGGGGGATGGGCTGGTGACGGTGGGTTCGGCCCGCTTGCCCGGTGCCCGGTTCTATCTGCTGGAGGGCAGCCATCTGTCCATGATCCGCAACCTGCTGGAATCCAGCCCGCGTATCCCGCCCGCCGTACCCCTGGTACTGAGGCTGCTGCAGGAGGGCGCTCAGACGATGACGTCTATGCCCTGACCGCGCCTTGAGGGCTGCTTGCGCTGGGCCTCACGGTCTTCCTGCCGACGCAGCTGGGTACGCCGCTCGTGCTGGTCGCGGGTATCCAGCAGGGGGCTGTCCGGTTCTTGCTGGCGGTCTTCATCCTCACCCTGTTCTGTCTCTTTGCGCGCATCCTGGCCCTGGCGGCGCTGGGTCAGACGCCGGTCCTCATGCTTGCGCGCCTCATGCTCGCGCTCTTCGTCGATGGCATGTACGGCAAAGGGGGCCTCGGTGGCGGCCACCGGTTTTTGCGCCCGGCGCAGGGCCTTGGGCGGGTTCAGGGCCGCAATGCGGGCATCGTCATTGATATCGGTAATACGCATTTTGATCCTCCTTGCCTAAACCATAGCTCAAAAATACAGAATACAGAAGGCAGAGGACAGGGGACAGAAGACAGAGTGCTGAGCTGCCAGGTTGATTGATCTGTCGCGTAGCGACGCAAAATTCTGTCCTCTGTCTTCAGGCTGAAGGCCGACTATACCGCAACCAACAGGCGCAGGGCGTCCAGGTGGACCTCGGCGTTTTCTATGGCCTTGAGCACCTGTTCCAGCTCCTGGCGGAAGTGGTCGATCTCGGTCTGGCGCACGTTGGGGTTGCTCTGCTGCAGGGCGATGAGGCGGTCGATTTCGGCCCCCAGGGTCTGTTCGGCCTGCTGGCGGGCCTGTTCGATCAGCTTGGGCGTCTGTTGCAGCAGGGCCTGCTCGGCGCTGTCCAGCAGGGGCTGGAGCAGGGGGGTGCAGGTCTTGATCAGCTGTCTGGCCTGCTCCCGGTTGATGGACTTGCGCTTTTCCCGGATCAGCTCCGGTGTGATCTGCCGACCCAGGCTGCGGCCCTGGGGGTCGAGCAGCAGGCGCAGCGGGGTAGGGGGCAGGTAGCGACTGACCTGTAGATGGCGCTCGGCGCTGGCCTGTAGCAGGAAGATGCATTCGATCATCGGCGTGCCCGGCTTGAGGCCGCATTTCTCCAGGCTGCACAGGCTGCTGTTGCCGAAACCGCTGCCGCAGATGGCCTCCATGGCCGATTCCAGCAGGGGATGCTCCCAGCTCAGATAGGCCAGCTGCTCGTTGGCCAGGGCGCAGGCGCGGTCGCTGGTGCAGGCCAGGCCGTCTTCGGTCAGGCCGGGGAACAGGCCCTCGGGGGTGCGTTGGCCGGGGCGCAGCAGAAAGGACTGGGCGCTGAGCGGGGTGCTGTCGATGTCGAAGCCGTCGAACAAATGCTCCAGGTAGTTGACCAGCTGGATCGGCTGCTGCTCGGCCTTGGCCTGTTGCAGCAGCCCCTCGGCCAGGTGCGGTCGGCAGGAGTTGTACTCCAGCAGGGGGTCGCGGCCCCGGCGCAACTCCTCGCTCAGCTGGGCATGGCGCTGACGTGCCCGCTCGATCAGCTCATCCAGGCCCTCGCCGACATCAAGGGCCAGCAGCAGGTCCTCGCGCAGTTCGTCGAACACCAGCTGGCTGGCCGGGCTGCTCTGCTCAAAGGCATTCAGCCCCTCGTGATAAAACCGCGCCAGCCAGTGCTGTGGGCTGGCCTGGGGGTAGGGCAGGTGGATCTGGATGTCCTTGCGCTGACCGATGCGGTCCAGGCGGCCGATGCGTTGCTCCAGCAGACCGGGGTTCAGCGGCAGGTCGAACAGGATCAGGTGATGGGCGAACTGGAAGTTGCGCCCCTCGCTGCCGATCTCGGAACAGATCAGCAGGCGGCAACCGCCCTCCGGGTCGGCGAAGAAGGCGGCGGCGCGGTCGCGCTCCAGCAGGCTCATGCCCTCGTGGAACAGGGCGGCCTGCAGGCCGATGCGTCGGCGCAGGGATTCGGCCAGGCGCTCGGTGGTGTCGGCCTGGGCGGTGATCAGCAGGACCCGGTGCGGATACAGCCAGCGCAGTTGCTCGATCAGCCAGTCGATGCGGGTGTCCAGCCGGGGATTGGCGCTGGCCGGGTTGGCCGCTTCATCCAGGAGGGCGGCGGGATTGTCCAGCGGGTAGAGGCTCAGGCGACGCTGGGGGAAGCCCCGGATGGCGCGGCGGCTGTTGCGGAACAGCACACGGCCGGTGCCGTGGCGATCCATCAGGTGGTCCATCAATTCACGCCGGGCTTGTAGCTGTGGGGCCTCTGCGCTACCCGCTTCGGCGGGCGGCTCAAGCACCCGCGCCAGCAGCGCCTGGTTGTCGCCCTCGCCCAGGGTGCCGGCCAGCAGGGTCCGGTCCGCCGGGCTGAGGGGCCTGTTCTCCAGCAGGCTGTGCAGGCAGTGGGCGATGGGGGCGTAGGCGCTCTCCTCGGCCAGGAAGCCGTCCAGGTCATGAAAGCGATCCGGGTCGAGCAGGCGCAGATGGGCGAAGTGGCTGGCCTTGCCCAGCTGTTCCGGGGTGGCGGTGAGCAGCAGCAGGCCCAGGGTGCGGGCGGCCAGTTGTTCCACGCAGCGGTATTCGGCGCTGGCCCCTTCCGGTGACCAGCGCAGGTGATGGGCCTCGTCCACCACCAGCAGGTCCCAGCCGGCGGCCTGGGCCTGTTCCAGGCGCTCTGGGCTCTGGCTGAGGAAGTCGATGCGGGTCAGGATCAGCTGCTCGGCGTGGAAGGGGTTGGCCGTCTCGCCATCGGCATCGATCGCCTGGCAGCGTTCTTCGTCGAACAGGCTGAAGCGCAGGTTGAAGCGGCGCAGCATCTCCACCAGCCATTGGTGTTGCAGGCTCTCGGGCAGCAGGATCAGCACCCGACTGGCGCGCCCGGTCAGCAGCTGTTGATGCAGGATCATGCCCGCCTCGATGGTCTTGCCCAGGCCCACCTCGTCGGCCAGCAGTACCCTGGGCGCGTAGCGGCGTGATACCTCGCGGGCGATGTAGAGCTGGTGCGGGATCAGGCTGGTGCGGCCACCGGTCAGGCCGCGCAGGGGCGAGCGCATCAGACGATGGCGCAGGCGGTGGGTCTGATAGCGCAGCTCGAACCAGCCGTTGCGGTCGTAACGGCCGCCAAACAGGCGATCCGCCGGGCGGTTGAGGCGTATGCGATGATCCAGCTGGGTCTCCGGCAGCACCGCCTCGCTGCCGTCCTCGCGGCTGCCCAGATAGCAGGCCAGGCCATCAAGAAATTCCACCGATTCTACCTGCAGGGCCCAACCCTCGGCGCTCAGGGCCTGATCCCCCACGGCGAACAGCACCCGGCTCAGGGGCGGGTCGCGGCGGGCATAGGTGCGGCTTTCGCCACAGGCAGGGAAGTCAAGGCTGAGGGTACGCGCATCCAGCGCGGTAATCAGGCCCAGACCGAGTTCGGGCTCGGCATCACTGACCCAGCGTTGACCGGGTGAAAAATCGTCCATTCAGGCTCCAAGGGGGTAAGCGATTGATCAAAAAAATTATTCCAGATGTCGAGTCACGGGTTCCTAGTCCCGAGTCCCCGCTTTCAGGCCAATGGTACCGAAAACACCGTACCGATGCGCAGCGGGTTTGGACTTGAATTCTGACTGAACAGACCCATCTCCTGGCCATCGTTTTTCACCCACTTGCAGAGGATGTACCCCAGATGACGGTAGAAGCCCATAAAGAGACCCTGAGTTTTCAGGCCGAGGTGAGCCAGGTGCTCAACCTGGTGATCCGCTCCCTGTACAGCAACAAGGAGATCTTCCTGCGCGAGCTGATCTCCAATGCCTCGGATGCCGCCGAGAAGCTGCGCTTTGAAGCACTCACCGACGATGCCCTGTACGAGGGCGATGCCGAGCTGCGCATCCGCGTCAGCTTCGACAAGGACGCCAACACCCTGACCATCGGCGACAACGGCATCGGCATGAGCCGCCAGGAGGTGACCGAGACCATAGGCTCCATCGCCAGCTCCGGCACCAAGAAGTTCCTCGAATCCATGACCGGCGATGCCAGCAAGGACAACGCCCTGATCGGTCAGTTCGGCGTGGGTTTCTACTCCGCCTTCATCGTCGCCGACAAGGTCACGCTCACCACCCGTCGCGCCGGTCTGGGTGCCGAGCACGGGGTGCGCTGGGAATCCACCGGCGAGGGCGAATACAGCATAGAGACCATCGACAAGCCCAGCCGTGGCACCGAGGTGACCCTGCACCTGAAGGACGACGAGGGCGAATTTGCCGCCGGTTATCGCCTGCGCGGCATCATCGGCAAGTTCTCCGACCACATCGCCATCCCCATCGAGATGCTCGAAGAGGTCTATGGCGAGGAGGCGGAGAAGAAGGAGCCGCAGTGGGAGCAGGTGAACAAGGGCACCGCCCTCTGGCAGCGCAACAAGGCCGATATCACGGACGAGGAATACAACGAGTTCTACAAGCACATAGGGCACGACTTCCAGGATCCGCTGCTGCACATACACAATCGGGTCGAGGGCACCAATGAATACACCGCCCTGCTCTATGTGCCCTCGCGGGCACCCTTCGATCTCTGGGACCGGGAACAGAAGCACGGCGTCAAGCTCTATGTGCGGCGGGTGTTCATCATGGACGAGGCCGACAAGTTGATGCCCAATTATTTGCGCTTCATCAAGGGCGTGGTGGATGCCGACGACCTGCCGCTGAACGTCTCCCGCGAGATCCTGCAACACAACCGCAAGATAGATACCATCCGCAGCGCCAACACCAAGCGCGTGCTGGGCGAACTGGAACGGCTGGCCAAGGAGGATGAGGCCAAGTACGCCGAGTTCTGGCAGCAGTTCGGTCAGGTGCTCAAGGAAGGTCCGGTGGAAGACTTCGCCAACCGCGAAAAGATCGCCGCCCTGCTGCGCTTTGCCTCCACCCAGGGTGAGGGCGACAAACAGAACGTCTCCCTGGATACCTACATCGAACGCATGCAGGAAGGCCAGGAGAAGATCTACTACATCACCGCCGACAGCCTGGCCGCCGCCAAGCACAGCCCCCATCTGGAGGTGTTCAAGAAAAAGAATGTCGAGGTGCTGCTGCTGACCGACCGGGTCGATGAATGGCTGATGTCGCACCTGAACGAGTACAAGGACAATCACTTCCAGTCGGTGGCCAAGGGCGAGCTGGACCTGGGCAAGCTGGCGGATGAAGAGGCAGACAAAGAGGCGGTGGAAAAGGCCGCCGAGGAGCACAAGTCGGTGCTGGAGCAGATCAAGCAAGGCCTGGGCGATGAGGTCAAGGACGTGCGCGTAACCAGCCGCCTGGTGGATTCACCGGCCTGTCTGGTGGTGGAAGATCACGACATGAGCGCCAACCTGGCACGGGTGCTCAAACAGGTCGGTCAGGATGCCCCCATGCCCAAGCCGATCATGGAGATCAACGTCGAACACCCCCTGCTACAGCGGCTGGAGGCAGAGCAGGACGACGAGCGCTTCAAGGAACTGGCCCGCCTGCTGTTCGACCAGGCCCTGTTGGCCGAGGGCGGTCAGCTGGAAGACCCGGCGGGCTTTGTGCACCGGATGAACAAGCTGATGTTGAGCATGGCGAACTGAGGACAGGGGACAGATGACAGATGACAGATGACAGAGGCGCTTCGCGCCAGTTTTTACTTATCTGTCGCGCAGCGACGCAAAAATCCGTCTTCTGTCTTCAGGCAAAAGCTGGCCGCTTCAACACAAAGACAAACAATGAATTACAAACTCTTGGTATTCGATTGGGACGGCACGCTGATGGATTCGGAGGCGCAGATCATTGCCTGTATGCAGGCCGCCTTTGCCGATCTGGACCTGGCCCCGCCCGCTGCCGATCAGATCCGCAACATCATCGGCCTGGGCCTGAGCGAGGCGGTCAGCGCCCTGCATCCCCAGGCCGACGCGGGCCTGGCCGATGCCCTGTTTGGCCGCTACCGGCATCACTTCTTCTCCGAACAGGCCCCCGCCGCTGGCCTGTTTCCCGGCGTGGAGGCGGTGCTCGCCCAGCTGGAGCAGGCCGGTTATCTGCTCAGCGTGGCCACCGGCAAGGGTCGGCGCGGGCTGGATCTGGTGCTGGACAAGACCGGGCTTGGGCGCTATTTCATCGCCACCCGCTGCGCCGATGAGACCTTCTCCAAGCCCCATCCGCAGATGCTGCAGGAGCTGATCGACTACGCCGGGGTGGCGGCCAGCGAGGCGCTGGTGATCGGCGATACCGAATACGATCTGCAAATGGCGATCAACGCCGGCAGCGCCTCCATCGCCGTCTGCTACGGGGTACACGCGCCCGAGCGCCTGCGCCGCTTCAACCCCCTGGCCTGCCTGGATAGCATCGAACAGCTGCCCGACTGCCTGGCGGGGTTGGGCGAATAAAGCCGTCAGCTTTCAGCGGCCAGCCACCTGGGAGCTCCGAGCGCTGGCTCGGAGGCAATCAAATCCGGGTTCCCAGTGGCGAGGCCCCCCGGATTCCGCTGCGCTCCATTCGGGCTACAGGGTTGGCTGGCCGCACCCTCCCCCCAACCCTCGACAGCTGTTCCAGACGCTGTTCTACCTCCTGCATCGGACCTACAGGGAGGTAGGTCATGCCAAATCGATGACTGGATCATCGGTGGCCATGCAGTCGCCTCACGGGGGGAGCAAGAGGCACGAGATGTTACGGTTCTTCTCTGTGTGCTCTGTGGCTCTGTGGCAAAATTTGCATAGGTTGACCACTCCCTAAACCCAAGGAACCCACCATGACCGACAAACAGCCCGATTCCAGTACTGACCTGCACTGGCACCGCCGTGTGCTGGAGGACCTGGCCAATGCCTCGCTCAAGGAACAGCGGGCGGCGCGGCGCTGGGGCATTTTCTTCAAGATCCTGTTTGCCCTCTATCTGATCCTTGGCCTGCTGGCCTGGATCGGCCTGAGCCAGCAGGAGCTGAGCCTGTCCAGCGACAAGCACACCGCCGTGGTGGAGCTCAACGGCATCATCAGCCACGAGTCCGAGGCCTCCGCCGACAAGGTGGTCAAGGGCCTGCGCGATGCCTTCAAGCACAAGGGCACCCAGGCGGTAATCCTGCGCATCAACAGCCCCGGCGGCAGCCCGGTGCAGTCGGCCTACATCCACGATGAGATGCTGCGACTGCGCAAGAAGTACCCCAAGATCCCGCTCTATGCCGTGGTCTCCGACATCTGCGCCTCCGGCGGCTATTACGTGGCGGCGGCGGCGGACAGGATCTACGCCAATGAGTCCAGCATCGTCGGCTCCATCGGTGTGCTGATGAACGGTTTTGGCTTTGTCGGCGCCATGCAGGAGTGGGGCGTGGAGCGGCGCCTGCTCACCGCCGGCGAGCACAAGGGCCTGATGGACCCCTTCTCACCACTGAAGGAGGGCGACAAGGCCCATGTCCAGGGCCTGCTGGATGGCCTCCACCAGCAGTTTATTCAGGCCGTGAAGTCGGGCCGGGGCGAGCGCCTCAAGGGCGGCGATGAGCTGTTCAGCGGTCTGTATTGGAGCGGTCTGGAGGCAAAGAAGCTGGGCCTGGTGGATGAGTTCGGCAGCACCAGCTACGTCGCCCGCGAGGTGGTTGGCGTGGAAGAAACCCTCAGCTTCACCCGCAAGCAGGACCTGATCGAGCGCCTGGCCAAGCGCATGGGCGCAGGCATCAGCCAGGGCCTGCTACAGGCCGTGCAGGAGCTGCAGATTCGTTAGCTGGGGGCGCTGCATTGGGCGGCCCGTGGCCGCCGTGGGCCGGGTACAACTCGGCGATCCCAAGGCGTAGCCCTACTTCAAACAGGCCTCGATCTGGATGAGCAGCTCGTCCACCGAGAAGGGCTTGTTCATGATGGCGTTGGCCCCGAGCATCTCTGAAATATCCAGGTAGCTGTGGCCGAAACGGTCGCCACCGGACATGGCGATGATGGGCACGGGGTCGTGCAGGTCGCGGATCTCGGTCACTATCTCCAGGCCGTTTTTCTCCGGCAGATGGATGTCGGTCAGGATCAGGTCCGGCCGCTCACTCTTGAGCAGGGCCAAGGCATGGCTGCCATCTTCGTCCTGCACCACACGGTAACCGGCCTTCTCCAGCACCAGGGCCAGGCGGGTGCGGGTGGTCTGGTCGTCTTCGATCATCAGAATGGTCTTCACCTTGGCTCCTCTGCGGGCGTCTCTTGGGTGGTGGATAGGGTAGTGCGCAGGGCCGCTGCGATCTCGTTTTGCAGTTGACGCTGGAGTGGCTGCAACTGTTCCAGCAATGCCGCCATTTCCTGTATCAGCCCCTGCTTGGCGGCCTGTTCCAGACGCCGGGCCTGGGTGCAGAAGCGCTCGGCACCCAGGTTGCCTGCCGCGCCCTTGAGCTTGTGCGCCAGGCGCTCGATGGCCTGGGCGTCCTGCCTGCTCACCGCCTGCTCCAGCTGGCGCAGCATCTGTGGCAGGTCGCGCTCCAGTTCCTGTAGTACCAGGGACATTATACCGCTATCGCCCATCATCATCCCTTGCAGGGTTTGAGTGTAATCGAACAGAGGGGCCTGCACCGATGCGGGGTCGGCTGCGGCTGTCTGCTGCGGGCGGGCCGGGGCGGTATCGGCCTGCTGGGCTGCGGGCAGATAGCGTTGCAGGATTTCCTGCAGTCGGCTCGGCTGCATCGGCTTGCTGATGTAGTCGTTCATGCCCGCCTCGATGCAGTCAGCCCGTGCCCCATCCATGGCGTTGGCGGTCATGGCGATCAGCGGGATGCGGTGATTGCGCACCGGGCTTGCCGGGTGGCGTATGCGGCGGGCCGCCTCGTAGCCGTCCATCACCGGCATCTGGGCATCCATCAGGACCAGGTCGTAGTCCGATTGGCTCAGCCTATCCAGGGCCTCCTGGCCGTTGTTGGCGCAGTCGGCGCTGACCCCCATGCGCTTGAGCAGGCCAGTGGCCACCAGTTGATTGGTGGATACGTCATCCACCACCAGCACATGGGCCTGGAAGCGCTTGTGCCGGGCCGGCCCGGCCTGCTCGGCCTCGGTCTTGCCCAGCGTCAGGCAGAGGCTGAACCAGAAGATAGAGCCCTCTCCCGGCTGGCTTTCCACCCCCAGTTTACCGCCCATCAATTCGGCCAGTTGGCGGCTGATGGCCAGCCCCAGCCCGGTGCCGCCGTATTGGCGGGCGGTGGAGCTGTCTGCCTGACTGAAGCGCTGGAACAGACCCGCTTGTTGCTCCTTGCTCATGCCGATACCCGTGTCCTGGACGCGAAATTGCAACCGGCAGCTATCCGCATCCCGTTGCAGCAGCCGACATTCCAGGCGGACAAAGCCCTGAGCGGTGAACTTGATGGCGTTGTTGAGCAGGTTGATCAGGATCTGCCGAATCCGGCCCATATCGCCCAGGTACCACTGGGGCAGGTCATCGGCCAGTTGCAGCTGGAACTCCAGGCCCTTGTCGGTGGCGGGTACGCGCAAAAAGGAGCCAATATCCTGGAACAGGCGCGGCAGGTTGAAGTTGATTGTCTCCAGGCGTAGCTTGCCCGCCTCGATCTTGGAGAAGTCGAGAATGTCGTTGATGATCACCAGCAGGGCCTCGGCGCTGCGCTTGATGGTCTGGGTCATCTCCCGCTGCTGAGGGTTCAGGGGTTGGTCCAGCAGCAGCTCGGTCATGCCGATGACGCCGTTCATGGGGGTGCGGATCTCGTGGCTCATGTTGGCTAGAAACTCGCTTTTGGCCAGACTGGATGCCTCGGCCTTGGCCCAGGCGGCCTCCAGTCGCTGCTCCAGGACTTTGCGTTCGCTGATCTCGGTATGCGAGCCGACCATGCGGTAGGGACGGCCGGAGGGGTTGCGCAGGCACTGGCCCCGGCCCATGATCCAGCGCCAGCCACCGTCCTTGTGGCGCATGCGGAACTCCGCTTTAAAGTCGCTAACCTTGCCGTTGAGGTAGTGATCCAGGTGGTCCAGCAGGGCTTGCAGGTCATCGGCGTGGACCTGGGCCTTGAAGTTATCGAAGCTGCTGTGGAACTCATCATCCCGGTAGCCCAGCTGGGCCTTCCAGGTGGGGGAGAGGAACAGGCTGTTGTTGCCCAGGTCCCAGTCCCAGACGCCGTCGTTGATGCCGTCGAACACCAGTTGCAGGCGCTCTTGCGAGGTCATTAGTTGCTCTTCGGCCTGCTTGCGCTCGGTGATGTCCAGATGGGTGCCCACCATCCACTCCGGGTCGCCCTCGGCGGTGCGGCTGATCAGGCGGCCACGGTCCTCTACCCAGACCCAGCCGCCGGACTTGTGGCGCATGCGTACCTCGCATTCGTAGAGGTCGGATGCGCCGCTGAGATAGGTCTGTAGCCGCTCGGTGGCCAGGTCCCGATCCTCGGGGTGCAGCAGCTCGCTCCAGGTGCTGACATCCGTTGGCTGGAGTTCCTCCAGGTCATGGCCGACGATCTGCGCCCAGCGCTGATTGAACTCGGTGCGGCCGCTGGGGATATGCCAGCGCCAGGTGCCGGCATCGGTGCCCCAAAGGACATGGGCCAGGTTCTGCCGCTTTTCCTCCAACCGCTGTTCCAGCTCGATGCGTTCACTGATGTCGCGGATGTAGCCATGCCAGAGGATGCTGCCATCGGCCAGTTGCTCCGGGCTGGCCTCGCCCTCCAGCCAGAGAATCCGGCCATCGGGCCGGATGATGCGGTGGATATTGGTCCAGGTCGTCAGGTTGCTGGCCGAGATATCGATGGACCTCTGGAGTTCAGGCCGATCCTCGGGGTGGATCATCTGGAATATGGGGCTGGCATCCTGGCTGACCTGTTCCGCCTTCAGGCCGTAGAGATCACCTATGCCCTGGCTGGCGTAGGGTATGCTCAGGTGACCGTCCGGCCAGATCTGGAACTGATAGATCATGCCCGGTATGTGATCGGCGATCTTTTCCAGCCTGTCGGGTGGGTTTTGATTGGGGGTCATCGGGGGGTTATGGCTGGCTGGGCCTTACCCCCCCCCCCCCCGAAACAGGGGGGCAGACGGCGCTTGTGGGGCGCTCTGACCGCATGTTTGAGTGGCTTGCTGGGGTGGAGCATGGGCGCGGGCCGTGACAAGGTGTATCTGGCCCAACATGGTAAGCGGTTGATCAGCGGCAGGCAAGCTCTGCCCATTAGCCAGAAGTCCTCCCTCAGAACCCCGCGAACAGCTCAAGGCAAGGCGCGGCCCGGCACGCTCTATGGGTTGGTATCCGCCTGTTTGCGGTGATAGTCGGCGTAGTCACCGTCTTCGTTCTTGATGTGGTTGATCAACCAGCGGTTAAGGGTGTTGATCAGGTCATCCACCACGTCCTCGCCGGCCTCGTAGCGGCTGACGAAGTCCTCCACCTTCTGGGAAAACAGCTGGTGCGATTGCTGATGGGCCTCCAGGCTAGGAAAGCCGATCTCACGCATGAAGCGCTCTTCGTAGCCAAAATGGGAGTAGGCGTAGTCCAGCAGTTCGGTGAGCACCTCGCCCACCTGGGCCTCATCGCGCGCCTCGCGGGCCTCATACAACTCATTGATGTAGAGCACGATGCGCTTGTGCTGTTCATCGATCACCGCAATGCCGGTGTCCAGCGCGCTGGACCATTGTAGATGTGCCATGACTGACTCCTGGATTTAAGCCTGAAGAAGGACGCAGAGGTCGCAAAGAAGCGCAGAGAGCGCAGAGTTGCAAAAACTGGCCACCCACGTAACTACTCGCCCACTCTCATCTCTAAGGACAGAGCATCTAATTCCCCCTTCACAAAGGGGGGTAGGGGCCTAATGGCCTGAGTACTTACCCACACGCTTGGCGGGCCCCATAGGGCGGGCCGCGCCCGCCGGTCGGCCACAGTGCTCGGGCTTGTCCCTGGCACGGGCGCGGCGACCACGGGCCGCCCTATGGATCAGCATTCCGAATCCAGGCTCAGCGCCCGGCCGTGAACCTCGGCGCTGTCGGCCCCCAGCAGATAGAGGTAGGCGGGCAGGGCGCTTTCCGGGGGCGGGTTGTCGTTCTCGTCCTCGCCGGGGTAGGCGTCCTTGCGCAGCTTGGTGCGCAGGGGTCCGGGGTCCAGGCTGTTGACCCGCACCGGGCTGGATTCCAGCTCCTCGGCCAGCACCTGCATCAGCCCCTCCAGGCCGAATTTGGACACGGCATAGGCACCCCAATAGGCCTTGGCGCGGCGGCCCAGCTGGTCGGAGGTGAATATCAGCCGGGACTGGTCGCTGGCCTTGAGCAGGGGCAGGCAGGCCTGGCTGAGCAGGAAGGCGGCGGTCAGGTTCACCTGTAACAGCTGGTTCCAGGTCTCCAGGTCGTAGTCGTCGATACGGCTGAGCAGGCGCAACTGGGCGGCGCAGTGGACCAGTCCGTGCAGGGCGCCGAATTCGTCGCGGACGACATCGGCCAGTTCTTCATGGCTGTGGGCCGAGGCGGTTTCCAGGTTCAGCGGGATGATGGCCGGCTGGGCGCCACCGGCGGCCTCGATCTCGTCATACAGCTGTTCCAGCTTGGCGGTGTCGCGTCCGGCCAGGATCAGGGTCGCCCCGACGGCGGCGGCGCCCAGGGCGATGGCGCGGCCCAGTCCGCCGCTGGCGCCGGTGACCAGAATGATGCGCCCCTGCAGCAGGCCAGGAGCGGCTTGATATTGGTTGATGATCATCTTGCTTGGCTCCTACAAAATGTTGCCCTAGCGGCTTGGGGTGGGAGGCCGACTTTGCCAGGTCGCGCAGCAAGCTGCCCTCCCACCACGCGGGTTGCCGCTGGGCAGGGCCTCCCCGGATTCCGCTGCGCTGCATCCGGGCTACTTCTTTCTCACTCTTCTCTGCGTTCTTTGCGCTTCTTCGCGTCCTCTGCGTCCCATCGATTAGGGGATGTTTCATATTCCGGGGTGGCCGTCTCGCTCCATGTCCGCTAGGAGCCTGTCGGGTTTAGGTGCCCGTAGCGAGCAAGGTGGGAGAACGAGAACAAATTTTCACGATTTTGAGGCGCATAGTTGGCCTACGCAACGAAAAATCGGGGAAATTTGGGCCGTTCTTCCCACCGGCGCAGTAGGAGCATCCTAAATCCGACAGGCTCCTAGGTAGGCCCCTTGGTCTAAGCCTAATCCAGCCAGTGCAGAATCTCCAGCGGTGTTTGGATGATGGCGTCGGCTTGCCAGTCCTGGATGCGGTCGTTTTCCCCCAGATAGCCCCAGGCGGCGGCCAGGCTGAGGCTACCGGCGGCGCGGGCGGCCTGGATATCGCGCTCGGCATCGCCGACGTAGATGGCCTCGGCGGGGCGCACCCCGGCCAGGCGACAGGCATGGCGTATGGGCTCGGGGTGGGGCTTGCACTGGGGCAGGCTATCCCCGCTGAGGATGCACAGCGCGCGCCGGTCCAGGCCCAGGTCGGCGGCCAGGGACTCGGTGAGAAAGGCGGGCTTGTTGGTGATCAGGCCCCAGGGGATGGCGCGCCGCTCCAGCTGCAGCAGCAGGGCCTCCATGCCTTCGAACAGGCGGCTGGCGCGGCTGAGGTTGGCCTGATAAAGGGCCAGCAGCTGGGCGCGCAGATCGGCGTAGGAGGGGTCGCTGGGGGTCAGCTGAAAACCGGTCTGGAGCAGGGCGTCGGTGCCGTGGGAGACCTGCGGGCGAATCCGCTCAAACGCCAGGGTGGCGCGACCATGACGCTCAAGGCAGAGGTTGAGGCTGTAGGCCAGGTCCGGCGCTGTATCCACCAGGGTGCCGTCAAGGTCGAAGAATACCGCCTTGTAGCGGCCCGGCTGATTACTGTGAAACAACATGGCCGCCTGTCAATATGGGAGTTCCGAGCCCCGGAAATTCCGATCTGATGCTCGGAGGGGCAAAGGTTAGGCGTGGCCCTGCCCAGCAGCAACCCCGGATTCCGCCCTTCGACTGGCCCTTCGGCAAGCTCAGGACACCGCTCAGGACATCGCTTCGCTGCATCCGGGCTACCTCCTCCTCATTCTTCTCTGCGTCCTTTGCGCTCCTTTGCGTCCTCTGCGTCCCATTGAATTGAAGATGTTTCATGTTCCGGGGTGGTCGTCTTGCCCCATGATCGTTAGATGAATGGCTGGGCGGATGGTTCGGCATTAGGTGGGCCGACGGCAGCGCACCAGATAATTGACGCTGATGTCGTCCGGTTCCAGCCGATACTGCCGGGTCAGGGGGTTATAGACCAGGCCGGTCATGCCCTGCATCTCCAGCCCGGCCTGACGAATCCAGCGGCCCATCTCGGCGGGGGTGATGAATTTGTCGTAGTCGTGGGTGCCGGTGGGCAACATGCGCAACAGGTATTCGGCGCCGAGGATGACAAAGGCATAGGCCTTGGGGTTGCGGTTGATGGTGGAGAGGAATACCTGGCCGCCGGGGCGCGCCAGCTGGGCGCAGGCCTGCACCACGGAGCCGGGGTCGGGAACGTGCTCCAGCATCTCCATGCAGCTGACCAGATCAAAGCTCGCCGGGCGCTGCTCGGCCAGCTCCTCCACGGTGATCTGCTGGTAGTCCACCTGCTGGCCGGATTCCAGCAGGTGCAGGCGGGCGGTGCGCAGGGAGCTGGCGGCCAGGTCGATGCCGGTGACCTGGGCGCCGGCCCTGGCCAGGGCCTCGCTGAGGATGCCGCCGCCGCAGCCCACGTCCAGCGCCGTCTTGCCGGTCAGGCCGCCGCAGTGACGCTCGATCCAGCCCAGGCGCAGGGGGTTGATATCGTGCAGGGTCTTGAATTCGCTGTTGGGGTCCCACCAGCGGGTGGCCAGGGCGTCGAATTTTTCGATCTCGGCCGGGTCGATATTGGCGTGATCGGCAGGGGTTTGGGTCATGGCGGTCTCGGCGGTTTGGCGTTCTGGCAAGAGGGGGGAGCATCCTAACCCGGCGCGGCCGTAAGCCAAAATCGGATCGCAAAGAACGCAAAGGGTTACAAATAGTTTCTCTTCATCGGCCCAATCCGGGGGTTTAGTTGGTTTGAAATTTCGCTGTCCTTTTAATTCAACCTGACCCCTGTCGAGTCCCATTGGCTTGAATCTCTTAACAAATCCTGTATGGGAAGTGGCGGAAAATAGGTTGCCTGCCCCATCGGTCAACCGGACACACCTCACCTTGACACCCTTTGCGATCCCTTTTTTGCATCCAGCTTCGCCGGGTCAGGATCATTCAGCGGAGATACGCAGCGCGGCGGCGGTGGCCAGGGGCGAGAGCAGCAGGGCGCCGATCAGAATAGCGCCGAGCAGGGAGAGGTGGCTGGCTGCCCCGAGGCCGGAGGCGCTGGCTTCCACGGCACCGGCGCCGAAGATCAGTACCGGGATGTACAGCGGCAGTACCAGCAGGGAGACCAGCACGCCGCCGCCGCGCAGGCCCAGGGTCAGGGCCGCGCCGATGGCACCGATCAGGCTCAGACTGGGGGTGCCGAGCAGCAGGGAGAGGATCAGCACGCCGAGGGATTGGGTGGAAAGATCGTACTGCAGCCCCAGCAGGGGCGCCATGATCACCAGCGGCAGGCCGGTCACCAGCCAGTGCGCCAGCACCTTGCCCAGCACCAGCAGGGCCACTGGCTGCGGGCTCAGCAGCATTTGCTCCAGGCTGCCGTCGTTATGGTCCTGGGCGAACAGCCGCTCCAGCGCCAGCATGGAGGCGAGCAGGGCAGCCACCCAGACCACGCCGGGGGCGATCAGGCGCAGGGTGTTCAGCTCCGGGCCTATGCCCAGGGGGAAGAGGCTGACGACGATGACGAAGAAGAACAGGGTGGTGAACAGGTCCGAGCGGCGGCGCATGGCCAGCAGCAGGTCGCGGCGGATGATCCAGACAAAGGCACCGCTCATGCCGCTTTCCTCCAGCCCAGTTCCAGATTCTTGCTGTTGCCGCTGGTGAGGGGCACCTCCTGATGGGTGGTGAGCACGGCCATGCCGCCGCGCTCCAGGTGTTCGCGGATCACCTGTTGCAGCAACTCCACTGCGGCCTTGTCCAGGGCGGTGAAGGGCTCGTCCAGCACCCACAGCGGGGCGCGGTTGACCAGCAGGCGGGCCAGGGCCACCCGGCGCTTCTGTCCCTGGGACAGCACCTTGGCCGGCAGGTCCTCATGGCCGTCCAGGCCGATGCGCTCGAGGGCTTCCCAGGCCTGGCGCTGGCTGAGGTCAAAACCATCGAGAATGCTGCTGATGCGCAGGTTCTCAAGCCCGGTCAGGTCACCCTTGATGCCGTTCTTGTGGCCCAGATAGAGCAGCTCGCGGGTGAAGTCCTCGCGCAGGCGGTGGGCGTTCTCGCCGTTCCAGCGCACCTCGCCCGCATCGGGCAGGATCAGGCTGCACAGGGTGCGCAGCAAGGTGGTCTTGCCGCTGCCGTTGTGGCCGTGGACATACAACAGCTCGCCGGCCTCCAGGCGAAAGCTGATCTGGCGAAACAGGCGGCGGTCGCCGCGCACGCAGGAGAGGTTGTCGGCTTCAAGCATGGGCTGGGCTGGTATGCTCTGGATTGTCGGCGGCAAAGGCGCGATTGTACCCAAGTTGGTGGCAAATCAGCAGTCTTATCAGGGCCTGATCCCGTAAAATCCGGCGTTGGCTGGCCAGGGATTTTGAAAATCCCTGGGCTCAGGGGATAATGGCCGGGTTTTTTCGTTCAAGAGTGCAATGATTCGATGCAATTGACCCTCCTCAAGTGCAAGATCCACCGCGCCTGCGTGACCCATGCCGAACTCGACTATGAGGGCTCCTGCGCCATCGACCGCGACCTGATGCGGCTGGCAGGCATTCTGCCCTACGAGCAGATCCAGGTGTATAACCTGGGCAATGGCGAGCGCTTCACCACCTACGCCATCGAGGCCGAGGCCGGTTCACGCATCATCTCTGTCAACGGAGCGGCGGCGCACAAGGCCCAGCCGGGGGACAGGGTCATCATCTGCGCCTATGCGCTGCTGGACCAGGCCGAGCTGGCGGACTTCAGGCCCGCCCTGGTCTATACCGACGAGCACAACCGGGTCATGCGCACCGGCGAGCAGATCCCGCCGCAACTGGCCGCCGCCTGAGCCGTGCTCCCAGCCAAGAGAGGTGCAGGAGCGCCAATCTAAGCCGTTCACTGGGCGCGGCCGAAGTGAACGGCCGATGACAACCCAGCCAACCCCAACCCCGAGGACAAGACCCATGAGTGAGCAGAGCCCAAGCCGTGATGAAGTCGTGGTAGCGCAAAAGAGCCCCATCCCGGTAGAGGTGGAAGCAGGCAAGACCTATTACTGGTGCTCCTGCGGCCGCAGCAAGAGCCAGCCCCTGTGCGATGGCTCACACCAGGGCACCTCCTTCGAGCCCCTGGCCTACACCGCCAAGAAGACCGAGACCGCCTACCTGTGCGGCTGTAAAAAGACCTTTCACGCCCCCCTGTGTGACGGTACCCATCAATCCCTCTGATCGCTGAGTGGGGCCTAAACCCGACTCTCCAACATCCGCTTTGCCATGCCGAAGGCGTCGTTCAGGGAGCGGGAGAAGGCCAGGCTGTCCTTGCGCTTGCGCACCCCGGCGCGCCTGAGCTTGAGCATCATGCGTGGTAGCAGGTTGTTGATCACCAGACCGATATTGCGCTGTTTCAGGTCCTCGGCGATGGACTCCATGGCAACGATGGCGCTCATGTCCAGCAGGGTGACCTGGGACATATTCAGCACCACCACGCGCACATCGGGGCGCACCTGGCCGATGGTCTTCAGCGCCTTCTGCGCCGAGCCAAAAAACAGCGGGCCGTTGATGTCATAGACCACGATGGACTCCGGCAGATCATAGCCCTCATGGTCCAACTCCAGGGCAGAGGTCTGGGTCAGGCTGATGCTGCGGCGGATGAACAGGGTGGCCGCCAGGCCCATGCCCAGGGCCACGGCCAGGGTCATGTCGAACAGCACGGTGAGCAGAAAGCACAGCAACAGTACGATCACATCATCCCTCGGCGCCACCCTCAGGGTACGCGCAAAATGCCGAGCCTCGCTCATGTTCCAGGCCACCATCAACAGCAGGGCCGCCATCGACGCCATGGGGATGTAGGACAGCAAGGGGGCCAGCAGCAGGATACTGAGCAGGATGAACAGGCCGTGCACCACCGAGGCCAGGGGCAGGCTGCCACCTGATTTGACATTGGCTGCCGTGCGGGCGATGGCCGCCGTGGCCGGGATGCCGCCAAAGAAGGGCGCAATCAGGTTGCCTATGCCCTGGCCGATGAGTTCATCGTTGGGCTCGTGCTTCTTGCCCGACATGCCGTCGGCCACCACGGCGCAAAGCAGGGATTCCAGGGCCCCGAGAATGGCGATGGTAATGGCCGCAGGCAACAGCTGGCGGATCAGCTCAAAGCTCAGGCCGATGGGCGTGCCATCCGCCCCCGGCAGGGTCCAGGGCCAGGCAAGGCCGGGCAGGACAGGGGGTATGCCGCCACCGCTCAGGCCGTTGATCTCATAGCTGAAGCGGCTGCCGATGGTGGCCACGGAAAAGCCCGTCAGCCAGGACCCCAGGGCCAGGGCGGCCAGGCTGCCGACCAGCAGGGCAACCAGATGGCCGGGGACCTTGGAGCGCATCCGTGGCCAGAGCAGCAAGACCCCCAGGGTGATGCCGCCGATCAGGCTCTCCTGCCAGTCGAGGGAGGGCAGCGCCTGCAGGATCTGCCCCATCTTGTGTAGATAATGGCCCTCCAGCCCGGCAACATCCAGGCCGAAGAAGTCCTTGATCTGAAAGCTGGCTATGACCACGCCGATGCCGGCGGTAAAGCCCACGATAACCGGATAGGGGACGATCTCGATCAGCTTGCCGAACTTGCTCAGGCCCATGATGATCAGGATCAGCCCGGCCATGAGGCCGCTGAGCAGCAGGCCGCCCAGGCCGAATTGCTGCACTATGGGCAGGAGGATGACGACAAAGGCCGCGGTGGGGCCGGAGACGTTCACCTTGGAGCCGCCGCTGAGGGCAATCACAATACCGGCCACAATGGCCGTATAAAGGCCATGCTGGGGTGCCACGCCGCTGGCGATGGCCAGGGCCATGGACAGGGGCAGGGCGATGACGCCCACGGTCAGTCCGGCCAGGACGTTGGCCTGGATCTCCCTGGCGGAGGGTCTTTCGTGCAGTGATCTTCTGAGTGCGGATAGCATCTGGGTCTTGTCTGTGTCTGGCGTCGATCGGCACGCAAGGGGAGGGAGCAGGAAGGGCCTACCCCGGATGCCTGGTCCCTTGCCAGTGAAGTGCTGAACAAAATAGTGAAATTTCAGCACGCAGAGCGCGCCTCTTGGCGATCTCTGCGTCCCTTTTGCTACCGGCCGAGCCGGGTCAGGATAAACCGGTGCAGACACAATTGCCAAAATGACCGATCACGCTGAATCGCCGTTGCGCCTGGAATTGACCGATCGTCGCTGCCGTCGGATCTATCTGCTGCTGGCCCATTTGCTCCCCCTGCCGGTGCTGCTGTTGGCCCGCATCTGGCCTGTGGAGATACTGCTGGGGCTGGTCTTGGTGCTGTTTAGCGGGCTGTTCTGGCTTTGGCGTGAGCGCCGCCCTCAGCCACAGGCGCTGAGCTGGGATGGGGAGCGGGGTTGGCGTCTGCATTGGGGCGATGAACAGGGGTCTGCAGGCCCACCTCGCTTTCTCATGCTCGGCAGCTGCCTGCTGCTGGAGGTGGACGGGCAGCTTTTTTTTCTACCGGAAAGACCCGGGCTGAATCGTTTGCGGCGGCTGCTGCGCGGTGGGCATGGCCTGCCCCGTGATCCCTAGGATAATACCCTCATGAAGATACTTGCTCTGGATACCTCGGCCGAGGCCTGCTCGGTAGCGCTGAACCTGGATGGCGAGCTCATTGGCCGCCTCCGGCACGCGCCGCGGCGGCATACCGAACTCATCCTGCCCATGCTGGAGCAACTGCTGGCCGAGGCCGGTCTGGGGCTTACCCAGCTGGATGCCATCGCCTTTGGCCGTGGACCGGGCTCCTTCACCGGGGTACGCATTGCCGCCGGAGTCACCCAAGGGATTGCCCTGGGGGCGGGGCTGGCGGTGGTGCCCATCTCCACCCTGGCGGCCCTGGCCTTGCGGGGTTACCGCGAACAGGCCGAGCAAAACCTGCTGGCCGCCTTTGATGCGCGCATGAAGGAGATCTATTGGGGTGCCTATAGGGTCGATGATCAGGGCCTGGTCCAGCTCAAGGGCCGGGAGGCCGTACTACCGCCGGAGCAGGCCAGCCCGCCCGAGGCGGCCGACTGGTTTGCCCTTGGCAGTGGCTGGGCCGCCTATCCAGAGGCCCTGCGCCAGGCCACGGCACTGCCGTCAGGGCGGTGCGACAGTGGCCTGGTCTGCCGCGCCGAAGAAATGGCCCTACTGGCCGAGAGGGAGCTGCTAGAGGGCAGGGCAGTCGGCCCCGAACAGGCGCTGCCCCTGTACCTGCGCGACCGGGTGGCCTGGAGCAAGGGTTAGTTTGCCTCGCTGGCAGGGAATAAGAAAACCCCTCTCAGGACAGAAGCGATCCGCAGCGCGTGGGAGCGAGAAAAGAACCGATGGGACGCAGAGGGCGCAAACGACTGCATGGCCACCGCCCCACACCTACCGCCCTTTGGGGCTAGGTGTGGGTCAAGCTGATCCAGTCATCGGTTTGGCATGACCTACCTCCCTGTAGGCCCGATGCAGGAGGAACGAAGCAGGATTCCAGGGCCGAGAAGCGCAAAGGGCGCAGAGAAGAGAGTAGTGAATTACTGCGAACCTTGGGGCTTGCCTCGCATCCTGGGCACCCCAAACCCCGGATATTCCGAACTGGCGCTCGGAGGTGTTGAGTTGTAGCCCGGATGGAGCCTGGCGGAATCCGGGGAGTGCTATGCCGTCTGCTTTGGGGTTTAGGCCTTATGCGGGGGCAGGGACAAGGGTCAGGCCCCGCTTTTTTCAGCCCTCACCCTGACCCTTGCCCAAGAGAGGGGCCTATTTTGGCAGGGGAGATCGGTCTTTATGCTTGAATCACTGTCCTTTTTGTCCCTTAGTATGCGTGATTACTTTGGTTTTACAAGGATATTATTGCTGTTGTTAATTGTGCTGGTTTTCGCCTGGGTTTGGCGGGTCATGCGCTGTGGGAGTCCAGCCTTGCTGGGCGGCATCGGCTGCCGGGTCGCGCAGCAGAGCTGTCCTCCCACGGGGCTTGCGGGGTGATTAGCCAGTGCCTGGCCCTGCCAGACGCACACCCAGTCCGTGCCCGAGTCAGACCCGGCCGTTGTCCATCCTCAATGCGCGTCAAATACCTCATCCAGTGTCTTGGCATCAAGCAGGCGCTCGCCCCAGAGTTCGAGCTGTTCCAGCGTGGCTAGTTGCAGCCTTGTTTCGGTATCCTGGGTTAAGGTGCCAAAACGCTTGATCAGCTGGCGTTTCAGCAGGCTGATCTCACCTTCTTGTCGGCCTTGCTGCATGCCTTGCTGTATGCCCTGCTGCATGCCTTGCTGCATGCCTTGCTGCATGCCCTGCTGCATGCCTTGCTGCATGCCCTGCTGCATGCCTTGCTCCATGCCTTTTTTCATGCCTCGCTCAATGGCCAGGCGTTCAACACTGGTGACGTAGCGCACTTTGCTTTCTCCTTCTAAGGTTTCTATATCTTGCCAGAGTTTTTGCTCCAGGCTGTCGGGCAGGCGCATCATCCAGTCGAGTACGGCAAACAGGTCGAGGATGCGCTGCCGGTCCCAGCCTTGACGGTAGAGTAGCCGCACCAGGGTCCGTTTGGCCTGGTAGCGGGCCTGTGGATCGTTGCGGGTCTGCCGGGTCCGCAGATGGGCTGCGGTGATGAGGGCAAAGGGGTTTGCGTGGCCTTCCAGCGTATCGGTTTGGGCGGCATAGTCAAGTAGCTTGACCACCGGGAAGTCGAGCCTGTGCCGACAGCCGAACACCTCGTAGGCAAAGTGATCCGGCCTCCAGTTTTCATCCTGGTCGGCGAGAACCACAAAGCTGGCGATGGGGCGATCATAGCGGTCGAACAGACGGTAGTTGTAGATGTAGATGCGCTTGGGGAGCTGGTTGTCTCTTTCGCCTTGCACCTCGATATGTATGTACACCAGGCGTTGTTCACCGTTTTTCAGGCTGACCTGCACCAGGGCATCGGCAAAGCGTTTGCCCAGCTCTGCATCGCGAACCACTTGGCGCAGTTCGGTATTCTTGAATTCGTAGCCCCGTGACCAGTCAATATCGGCATGGGCCTTGGGGAAGTAGAAGGCCATGAATTCAGGAAAGGCATGCTCCAGCACCTCTTTCCAGGGGCTGTCGTAGTGGTCGTTTTCCTCAGGACAATTCATGGCTTGGTCAGGAAGATTGGTCATCGCCATCGGCTAGCTGATACATGGCCAGGGAAACCACTGGGCCTCACCGCTTGGGGCCGGTTGGGGAGGGTGGAGTCGGCCGATAAGCCGGGTTCTGTCGTGGACGGTCATTCATCTGGGACCTGCGTCACCACAGGCCTCAAGCAACCTACCCGGGAATCCTGCGGGCCGCAGGTCGCAGCGAGCTGCTCATTCCCCTATTTGGTCTTGCAGCGGACGGGGTTTACCCTGCCACAACCGTTGCCGGTTGCGCGGTGCGCTCTTACCGCACCATTTCACCCTTACCCCTCACCTAGTGACTAGGTGAGGGGCGGTATATTTTCTGTGGCACTTTCCGTAGGCTCGCGCCCCCCAGGGGTTACCTGGCGTCTTGCCCTATGCTGCCCGGACTTTCCTCCGCCGTTGCCGGCAGCGACCGCCTGGCCGACTCCAAGGGCAGTCTAGCATACAGAGGACAGAGGACAGAGGACAGAGGCGCTTCGCGCCAGTTTTTACTTAATCTGTCGCGCAGCGACGCAAAAGTCTGTCTTCTGTCTTCCGTCCTCTGTCCTCTGTCCTCTGTCCTCTGTCTTCTGCTCGAGTCCGAGCTGGTAGAGATCGTTGCGCCTGAGTCCGGTGATGCCTGAGGCCAGGCTGGCGGCCTGTTTCAGGGGTAGTTCTTGCAGCAGGATCTTGAGTACCCGCTCGGCATCCTGCGCCTTGGGGTCTGCGGGTTGGTCGGTGTTGCCTTCCAGCAGCAGGACCATTTCCCCCCGGCGTTGGTCGGCGTCTTCGCTCACCCGTTCCACCAGTTGTGCCAGGGGGGCGTCGATGAAGGTTTCGTGCAGCTTGGTCAGCTCCCGGGCGAGGATGGCGCGGCGCTGGGGGCCGAAGCCTAGCTGCATGTCGCGCAGGCAGTCTTGCAGGCGATGGCAGGATTCGTAGAACACCAGTGTGGCGGTCTCTGTGGCCAGTTGCTCGAACAGCCGCCGCCGGGCCGGGCCGGTGCGGGGCGGAAAGCCGAGAAAGAGGAAACGGTCGGTGGCCAGCCCTGCCGCCGATAGGGCAGTGATGGCGGCATTGGCACCGGGGATGGGCACCACGGCGTAGCCCTGCCGGCGCAGTTCGCGCACCAGGGCAAAGCCGGGGTCGCTGATCAGCGGGGTGCCGGCGTCGGAGATCAGGGCGATGCACTGACCACCGTCCAGGCGCTGCATGATCTGCCCCAGCAGGGCGGTCTCGTTGTGCTCGTGCAGGGCCAGCATGGGGCTGTTGATGCCCAGGGCGGCGAGCAGGCGGCCGCTGTGACGGGTGTCCTCGGCGGCCACCAGGTCCACCTCGGCCAGGGTCTGGCGGGCGCGCTGGCTGATATCCGCCAGATTGCCGATGGGGGTTGCCACCACATATAAAGTGCCGCGTTCATTTGACAGCATTAGATCGACCTCCGATACTCGGCCTGAGCCAACCCAGCAGGCCCGTCATAAATCCCATAACACCATGCCCCTGAAACTGCCCAAACTTCTGGTTGCCCTGACCATTCTGCTCCTGCTGGGTTGCAACCCGACGGATAATCGCGCCTCTGGGGGCAATCCCAATCTGATCTCTTCTGCCGAGATCGTCAACGAGGCGGACCGCCAGCGTATGCGCAACGAGGGCAGACGCCTGGCCGCCCAGGCCGCCAACAGCCCGCCGCCGCGCAGCGATCAGCTGTATATGCGCTCGGCCGAGGCCTATCTGCGCGGCGAGGATATCAAGAATGCCCGCGCCAGTGCCGACAAGGTGGCCTCTGGCCGCCTGCCGCCGGCCGATCTGTTCGACTGGAACATGCTCAGCGCCGAGATCAACATGAAGTCCGGGGCCCTGGGTACGGCGCTCAATAGCCTATCTGAGCGCCCCCCGGGGCAGCTGAACAGCGCCCAGCTACGGCGATATTACCTGAACAAGGCCGAGGCCCACCGGCTCTCGGGCAATCTGCTGGAGAGTGCCCGCGCGCGCAGCGATCTGGACGCCCTGCTCAGCGACCCCAGGGAGAAGATGGACAACCAGCTGCGCCTGATCAAGACCCTCACGCCCCTGTCGGATACCGCCCTGGAGCTGCTCCAGCCCAGCCCGCCGGGGCTGCTCGGCGGCTGGATGGAGCTGGCGCGGGTATTCAAAAAGCACGGTGATGACATAGCCATGGCCAAGCCGGCCTATGAACAGTGGCGCAGCCGCTTCCCGGATCATCCGGCGGCGGCCGATCTGTACGCCGGCAGCGTGGAGCGGATTCAGACCCAGTACCACCGCCTGGAGCAGGTGGCCGTGCTGCTGCCCCAGTCTGGCCCGCTGAAGGGCCCGGCGGGTGCCATTCGCAGCGGCATCATGGCGGCCTATTACGCCGTGCCCAATGAGCTGCGCCCCAGCCTCAAGTTTTACGACAGCAGCAAGCCAAGCAAGCTGGATGCCATCTACCAGCAGGCGATGGACGAGGGCGCGGTGGCGGTGATCGGCCCGCTGGGCAAGCAGGCGGTGGAGCAGATCGCCAACCGGGCCGAGCTGCCCCTGCCCACCCTGACCCTGAACCGCATCCCGGCCGGACAAAGGCCGCCGGCCAATCTCTATCAGTTTGCCCTGGCCCCGGAGGACGAGGCACAGCAGGCGGCGGAGCGGGCCTGGCACGACGGCCATCGTCAGGCCCTGGCCCTGGTGCCCGACAGCCGCTGGGGCAAGCGCGTGCTGGAGGCCTTTCGCAGCCGCTGGCTTGCCCTCGGCGGCAGCCTGGTGGAGCACAAGCTCTATAAAGAGAAACAGCATGATTTCTCCAAGGAGATCCGCGCCCTGTTCAAGATCGACACCAGCGTGGCGCGGCACAAGCAGCAGCAGCGGCAACAGAGCGGCAAGGCGGAGGATCTGCCCAAACCGCGCAGCGATGCCGATGTACTGTTCCTTGCCGCAAGCCCGGAAAAGGCCCGCGCCATCCGCCCCCAGTTGCAGTTCAACTTTGCCGGCGAGGTGCCCATCTACGCCACCTCGCGGGTCTATAACGGCTGGCCCAACGCCCGTCTGGACCGTGACCTGGCCGGCATCCGCTTTCCTGACCACCCCTGGCTGCTGATTGCCGAAGATGGAGCCACCTCGCGCGCGGCGGTGGCGCGGTTGTTTCCCTCATCCCGCAATAAATACCCGCGCCTGCACAGCATGGGCATAGACAGCTACAATCTGCTCGGCCAGCTGGAGCAACTGGCCGCCGACCCTCAGGCCGCCTTTGACGGCAAGACCGGCATACTGCGCCTGGATCGGCAGCGGCGCATCCAGCAGCAGCTGCTCTGGGCCGAGATGAAGAACGGCAAGCCTGAGGTGATCGGCTACCTGCCGCGCAAACCGGCCCTGGCCACCGCCCCACTGGGCAATCTGCCCTCGCCATGAGGGGGTTGTCTTGAGCAGAGAGACCGGCAATCGGGCCGAGGATCAGGCACTTGGCTACCTGCAGGCCCAGGGGTTGAGGCTGCTGGAGCGCAACTACAGCTGCCGTCAGGGGGAGATCGACCTGATCATGCAGCAGGGCCAGACCCTGGTCTTCATCGAGGTGCGGTACCGGCGCAGCAGCCGTTATGGCTCGCCCCTGGAGAGCGTCGATCCACGCAAGCAGGCACGCCTGCTGCACAGCGCACGCCACTATCTTCTCTGCCATCCCCATTGGCAAGACCGCCCCTGCCGCTTTGACGTGGTTGGAATCAGCGGCGATCAGGGTACAATCCAATGGCTGACCAACGCCTTTGGTGAATAGCCCCATGTCCCTCAGCGAGCGCATCGAGCAGCTGTTTGTCTCCCAGCGGGAGGCCCAGCAAAACAACCAGGCACGACTGGCAGGCCCCCTGCGCGCCGCCGCCGAACTGATCTTTGGCCAGATCATCCAGGGCCATCGGCTGCTGGCTTGCGGTAACGGCGGCGGTGCCGGTCTGGCGCAGATCCTCGCCGCGCAGATGCTCTACTGTTTTGAACAGGAGCGCCCCGGCCTGCCGGCCCTGTCTCTCAATGGCGATTGCGCCACCCTCACCGCCATCGCCAGCGGCGACAGCCTGGACGAGGTGTACGCCCGTCAGGTCACAGCCCTGGGCCAGCCCGGCGACCTGCTGCTGGTGATCAGCCCCAAGCGGGAGGTCATCAACCTGATGCGCGCCGTGCAGGAGGCGCAGGCGCGGGAGATGCGGGTCATCGCCCTGACCGGCAGCGAGGGCACGCAAGGCGGCGAGCTGAGCGCCCTGCTCGGGGCCGAGGATATTGAACTATGCCTCAGCTCGGCCCAGGATGCGCGTATCCTGGAGGGCCAGTTGTTTGTCATCCATTGCCTGTGCGACCTGATCGACCGGCAATTGTTGGGGCATTGAGCGAAGCCGTTCACTGAACAAGGTGCCATCTGGGCTAGGGGCAATGTTTGCAACTCGGTGATCTCTGCAATTCTTTGCGTCCTCTGCGTCCTCTGCGTCCTTTTTTGTTCCGGTTACGCCGGGTTTAGGAGATAACATGCTACCGCGCTTGATTCTATTGCTCGTTGCCGCCCTGTCCCTGCTGTCTGGCTGCGCCCCGGTGGCGATTACCGGCGGGGCCACCGCCGTGGCCGTGGTGCATGACCGGCGCTCTGTGGGCACCCTGCTGGAGGACAAGGAGATCGGCCTGAAGATCTCCAACTACATCCAGAAACAGCCCGAGCTGAAGAAGTTCAGCGATGTCGCCAGCACCAGCTTCAATCGCCGCGTATTGCTCACCGGCGCGGTCGCAAGCCCCGCCCTGTCGCGCCAGATCGCCAACTACGCCAAGGGCCTCAACGGCGTGCGCGAGGTGATCAACGAGATCGAGATCCACCCGGAATACGACGGCGGCATCCAGGGCACCCTCAACGATAGCTATATCAGCACCCAGGCCAAGCTGCGCCTGTTTAATGTCAAGCTGCCCACCTTCGACCCCACCCGGGTGGAGGTCACCACCTACAACGGCAGTATCCATCTGATGGGCATGGTCAGCCGTACCGAGGGCAGCGCCGCCGCCGAGGAGGTGCGCTATGTGCAGGGGGTCAGCCGGGTGGTCAAGCACTTTGAGTACATCAAGTTGCCCGCGCCCAGCAGCCGCCAGGCCAGCCCAGGTGGCGGCGGCAGCGCCAACCTGGAGCGGTTCCATTAATCTGACCCCGGCCCAGCTTGGGCAATTGCAGGCTGCCGTCGGGGCCGACTGTCTGCTCACCGACCCCGCCGACTGCTGGACCTATGGCTACGACAATAGTCGCCTGCAGGGTCGCCCCCTGGCCGTGGTGCTGGCCGAATCCAGCGGGCAGATTCAGCGACTGCTCACCTTCTGTATTGAACACCAACTCCCTCTGATCCCGCGTGGCCGTGGTACCGGCACCACGGGCGCGGCCGTGCCGGATCAAGGGGGCCTGGTGCTCAGCTTCGAGCGCATGAACCAGATACTGCACATCGACCCGGCCAACCGCCTGGCCAGGGTGCAGCCCGGCCTGACCAACCAGGCCCTGCAGGATGCCCTCAGGCCCCTGGGCTTCTTCTGGCCGCCGGACCCCACCAGCGCCGCCTACTGCAGCATCGGCGGCAACCTGGCCTACAACTCCGCCGGACCCCGCGCGGTCAAATACGGCACGCCGAGGGAGAATACCCTGGGCCTGAGCGCCGTCATCGGCACTGGCCAAGTCTTACACACCGGGGTTGAGACCACCAAGGGCGTGGTCGGCTACGACCTGACCCGGCTGCTGATCGGCTCCGAGGGCACCCTGGGGCTGATCACCGAGGCCACCCTCAAGCTCAGCCCCCTGAGCGAGGCCAAGCGCACCCTGCAGGCGGTGTATAAAGACATGGACGCCGCCGCCCAGGCGGTCTCCGCCATCATGGCCCAGCCGGTGATCCCCTGCGCCCTGGAGATGATGGATAGCGCTGCCCTGCGCCTGGTGCGTCGTTTCTCCGACCCCGGCCTGCCGGAGGCGGCAGGTGCCCTGCTGATGATCGAGGTGGACGGTGCCGCCGCCGGGCTGGATCAGGCCGCCGAGGCCCTGGCCCAGGCGGCCAGCAATCCCGGCCTGATCAGCGTGGAGATCGCCCAGGACGAGGCCCAGGTCAAACGCCTGTGGAAGACGCGCAAATCCCTCTCCCCGGCTCTGCGCAACGCCGCGCCAAAGAAGATCAACGAAGACATAGTGGTGCCCGTATCCCGCATCCCGGAGCTGATCGCCGGGCTCGACGCCCTGTCCCGTCAGCACGCCATCGACATCGTCAACTTCGGCCACGCCGGCAACGGCAATATCCACGTCAACCTGATGTACGACCCCGAGCAGGGCAATGCCAGCGAACGCGCCCAGCAGTGCCTGAGCGATGCCTTGGTGCTGGTGCTCCGCCTGCACGGTACCCTCTCCGGCGAACACGGCATTGGCCTGGCCAAGCGCGACTTCGTCGCCCAGGAGCTGGACCCCGTCGGCCTGGAGATGATGCAGGCCATCAAACGCCAATTCGACCCGCACAACATCCTCAACCCCGGCAAGGGCTTGCCTCAGTGACAGGGCTGGAATCCTGTCACCCTCCCTGTCCTCCGTCCTCCGGCCTCTGTCCTCTGTCTTCTGTATTAGGTAAACTGGCGGCAACAATCCCGGCCCCCCTTGCTTAGCCACCCATGCCCACCCCAGCAAAACTCTTTATCAAGACCTTCGGCTGCCAGATGAACGAGTACGACTCGGCCAAGATGGTCGATCTGCTGCGCGTGCATCAGGGCCTGGAGTTGACCGATGTGGCCGAACAGGCCGAGGTGCTGTTGCTCAACACCTGCTCGGTGCGGGAGAAGGCGCAGGAGAAGGTGTTCTCCCAGCTGGGACGCTGGCGACCCTGGAAGCAGCGCAACCCGCGTCTGATCATCGGCGTGGGCGGCTGCGTGGCCAGCCAGGAGGGCGAGGCCATCCGTGCGCGTGCGCCCTTTGTCGATCTGGTGTTCGGTCCGCAGACCCTGCACCGCCTGCCGGAGATGATCGATGCCGTGCGCCGCGAGCAGCGGCCGGTGGTGGATGTCAGCTTCCCCGAGATCGAAAAGTTCGACTGTCTGCCGGAGCCCCGCGCCGATGGCCCCAGCGCCTTTGTCTCGGTGATGGAGGGTTGCTCCAAATACTGCACCTTCTGCGTCGTGCCCTATACCCGCGGCGAGGAGATTAGCCGTCCCTTTGATGATGTCATCGCCGAGTGCGCCCAGCTGGCCGAGCAGGGCGTGCGTGAGATCAACCTGCTGGGGCAGAACGTCAACGCCTACCGGGGCGGCATGGATGACGGGAGCAGCGCCGACCTGGCCCTGCTGATCCGCTATTGCGCCGCCATCGACGGCATTGAGCGCATCCGCTACACCACCTCCCATCCGCTGGAGTTCTCCGACAGCCTGATCGCCGTCTATGCCGAGGTGGAGCAGCTGGTCAGCCACCTGCATCTGCCGGTGCAGAGCGGATCGGATCGGATTCTGCGGCAGATGAAGCGTGGCCACACCGCTCTGGATTACAAGCAGAAGATACGCCGCCTGCGTGAGCTGCGGCCGGAGATGAGCCTGTCATCGGACTTCATCATCGGCTTTCCCGGCGAGACCGAGGAGGACTTTCAGCACACCCTGAACCTGATCGAGGAGATCGGCTTCGATCACTCCTTCAGCTTCATCTACAGCCGCCGCCCCGGCACCCCGGCTGCCGAGCTGCCCGATGACGTGCCCCTGGCGGTCAAGCAGGAACGCCTGGCGCGCCTGCAGCAGCTGATCAGCAGCAACGCTCAGCGCATCGGTCGGCAGATGGTAGGCACGCGCCAGCGGGTGCTGGTGGACCGGCACTCGGCCAAGGACCCGACCGAGCTGTCCGGCCGCACCGAGAACAACCGGCCGGTGAACTTCAGCGGCCCCGCCGAGCTGATGGGCCAGTTTGTCGAGTTGGAGATCACCGAGGCCTTCCCCAACTCCCTGCGGGGTGTGCTGTGAGCCTACAAAGAGCATTTAGCCACAGAGCCACAGAGCACACAGAGAAAAATCAATCTGTTGAGGATTGAATAGTGACTGCCTGTCAGGTGGGTGTGACTAATGCATCACTCATTGAAAGCACGCTGTGATCTCCGTGTCTCTGTGGCTTAATTGAGGAATTTAGATTGAATCAGCCGCTGAGCTTACAGATCGAACTTCAGCCCGAGGACAACCAGCGCCTGGCCAATCTCTGCGGCCCGCTGGACGAGCACCTGCGCCTGCTGGAGGTGCGCCTGGGGGTGGAGATCAATAACCGTGGCGGCCGGTTTCAGTTGATCGGCGAGGCGCCCCTGGTGCAGGCCGGGGCGCGGTTGATCGAGTCGCTCTACGCCCAGACCGAGCACAGTGCCCTGGATCGGGAGCGGTTGCACCTGGCCCTGGGCGAACTGGACCAGGAGCTGCCGACCCTGATGCACAAGCCCGAACGCCCCGAGGTGCTGATCAAGACCAAGCGCGGCCTGGTGCGGGCACGCGGGGCCAACCAGAAGGACTACCTGTATCGGGTGGTGAGCCACGACATCAACTTCGGCGTCGGCCCGGCGGGCACCGGCAAGACCTACCTGGCGGTGGCCTGCGCCATCGATGCACTGGAGCGGGATCAGGTGCGCCGCATCGTGCTGGTGCGCCCGGCGGTGGAGGCAGGCGAACGGCTGGGCTTTCTGCCCGGCGACCTGGCGCAGAAGATCGATCCCTATCTGCGACCGCTGTACGACGCCCTGTATGAAATGCTCGGCTTCGAGCGGGTGGCCAAGCTGATCGAGCGCAACGTCATCGAGGTGGCACCCCTGGCCTACATGCGCGGCCGCACCCTGAACGAATCCTTCATCATCCTGGACGAGGCGCAGAACACCACCCCGGAGCAGATGAAGATGTTCCTCACCCGCCTGGGCTTCAGCTCCACGGCGGTGATCACCGGCGACCTGTCCCAGACCGACCTGCCCAGGGGACAGAAATCCGGCCTGCGCCAGTCGATCGAAATCCTCAAGGACGTGGAAGGCATCAGCTTCACCTTCTTCAACGCCCGCGACGTGGTGCGCCACCCCCTGGTGCAGCGCGTAGTCCACGCCTATGACGAATTTGACCGGCAGCAGGGCCATGAGCATTGAGCTGGTAGTACAGCGCATCCATGACACCCCAGGCCAGCCGGACTTGGCCCGCCTGCAAGGCTGGCTGGATGTGGCCGGCCGGGGCATCGAGGAAGACCTGGAGCTGGTGGTGCGCATCGTCGATGAGGCCGAAAGCCAGCGGCTCAACCGCGACTACCGGGGCCAGGACAGGCCCACCAATGTGCTTTCCTTCCCCTTCGAGGGGCCGGCGCACCTGCCCGCCGAATCCCTCGGTGATCTGGTGATCTGCGCCCCCGTGGTGCAGCGCGAGGCCGCCGAGCAGGGCAAACCCCTGGCGGCCCACTGGGCGCACATGCTGGTTCACGGCATACTGCACCTGCGCGGCTACGACCACCAGGGCGATGCCGAGGCGGAAGAAATGGAGGCCCTGGAGCGACAGATCCTCGCCGAGTTGGGCTTTGCCGATCCCTATGTCTGACCCAGACCCAAAAAGCGCCCCTGAGGAAGGTTGCAGAATGAAGTTTGAAGGGTGAAAAAACGGTCCAAGCCCGACCTACAGCCTGAGCCGCCTCAACCCAGAATAATGAAATCTCTTCAGAACACTTCGGGACCGGGGCCTGGACTACTGGCAAGGCTTCCCGCCGGCCCCTGGTCCTATCCCCTGGCCTTTGCCGCCGGTGCCCTTGGCGTGCTGGGCTTTGCCCCCTTCGCCTGGTTTCCCCTGCTGGCGCTGGGGCAGGGCCTGCTGTTCTGGCTGCTGCTTGATGCCAGCCCGCGCCGGGGACTGGGCCTGGGCTATGCCTATGGCTTGGGCCTGATGGGCCTTGGCGTCAGCTGGCTGCGTATCAGCCTGGCCGAGTTTGCCTATGTGCCGCCTTGGCTGGCGGGCCTTTATACCCTGGGTTTTGTTCTCTGCATGGCCCTGTATTACGGCCTGGCGGGCTGGGCGATAGCGCGCCTGGGGCAGGGTCGCGGCCTGCGGGCACGTCTGCTGTTGCTGGCTCCATCGGTCTGGCTGTTGCTGGAATGGCTGCGTGGCTGGCTGTTTACCGGCTTCCCCTGGCTACAGACCGGCTACGCCTGGATCGACAGCCCCCTGGCGGGCTTCGCCCCCCTGTTCGGGGCGCAGGGCATGGGCCTGCTCGGCCTCTGGCTGGCTGCTGCCCTGGCCTGGCTGCTGATCGGGCCAAGACGCTTGCAGGCCCTGGGCCTGCTGGCGCTGATCCCCCTGGCGGGCCTGTTGCTGCAACAGGCCAGCTGGTCGCAGCCGCTGGGCGGCCCGTTTCGCGTCAGCCTGATCCAGGCCAACATCCCGCAGAGCCTGAAATGGAAGCCGGACCATCTGCGCGAGTCGGTCGCGGCGCACCTGGCACTGACCCGCCAGCACTGGGATAGCCAGCTGATCATCTGGCCGGAAACGGCAGTGCCGGCCATGGCCGGGCGGGTACAGACATCCCTGCTACAGCCGCTGGACCAGGAGGCCCGCGCCCGAGACCTGGAGCTGTTGATCGGCATCCCGCGCGAGAGACCGGGCTCGGCGCAGTATTTCAACAGCCTGCAGAACCTGGGGGGCACGGGGGCGCACTATGCCAAGCGGCATCTGGTGCCCTTTGGTGAATACGTGCCCCTGCCCGGTCTGCTGCAACCCCTGGTGGATGGCCTGGGGGTGGAGATGGTGGATTTTGTGCCGGGTGAGGGGCCGTCATGGCTGCCGGTGCTTGGCCGCTTGGCGGGGATCAGCATCTGTTACGAGGTGGTCTTCGCCAACCTGGTGCGCCAGGCCCTGCCACAGGCAGGCTTTCTGGTGAATGTCAGCAACGACGGCTGGTTTGGTGATTCCCTGGCCCCCTGGCAGCACCTGCAGATTGCCCGTATGCGCGCCCTGGAGACCGGCCGCTACCTGCTGCGCGCAACCAACACCGGTATCTCCGCCATCATCCGCCCCGACGGCAGCCTGCAGGCGCAATCCGGTTTGTTGCAGTCGGGCGTGGTCAGCGGCCAGGTGCAACCCCGGCAGGGTGCCACCCCCTATGTCCGCTGGGGGGATGGGCCAGCACTGGCCCTGGCAATCCTGGGGTTGCTGCTGAGTGCCCGTCTGCCGCCAATGCCGCCGCGGCAGAGGCACAGCAGGGGCAGATAAGCCCCCCTGTGGCGCGGGTTTGATTCGACCAGGCTGTATCTGCCATCGGTCATTGCGGCCTGAATTGGGGCTTGAGATCAGTCGTCCTGGTCCAGCAGCATTTCCTGCATATCGGCGATCAGGTCGTCCAGGTCCAGGTCGCTCAGCCCCAGGCTGCCCTGTACCTGTTCGCGTATGTGGGGCCATTCGCCATCGACCAGTTCGTTGATCAGGCCCTCCATATGTTCGGCCAGCTTGAGATTGGCCAGAAGGCTGTGATGGGGCTCGGGGGTTTGCTTGCTGTCGTCCAGGATCCAGTCCGCCCGGTGATGATCCAGGATGGCATGGCGTACGGTCTGCGGTAGGCCCCATTCCCGTGCCATCAGATAGCCTATTACCGGGTGACCTGTCTGGTAACGACGCTCTTCTTGTTGCACCAGTTGGGGGCCATTGCCCCGGCGGCTGCCCCACAGCTGCCGGTAGCCGGGCAGTTGGCGGATCATCAGGGGGATGGCGCTGTCGTGGAACAGGCCCAGCAGGTACATTTCATCGGCGTTGGCGTTGCCCAACTGCCGGGCCAGATAACTGCCCAGGCGGGCAATCTCACTGGAGCTGTCCCAGAACCGGTGCAGGCCGGGGTCATCCTCAAAGGTCTGCTTCAAGAGCAGGGCGGTGGTCAGGTTGAAGGTGCCCTTGAGTCCCATGAAGGTGACCGCATGGGGCGCGCTGAGCAGCTTGCTGCTGAGGCCAAAAACGGGGCTGTTGACGCACTTGAGCACGGCGGCGGTCAGGCCTACGTCCTGGCCGATCAGCTTGGCAATACGGCTAAGGCTCGGTTCTTCCTTGTATTTCTCTTCCTGAAGCGCCATCAGCAACTCGGGGCGCGGCGGGATTTTTACCCCACCTAAGAGGCGCTGTAGCTGGTCTTCATCCAGGTGGTCCAGGGCATTGGCATCAAGCTGCTTGAGATCAAGCGGGTCTGTGGACAGGCTCACGGGGTTATCTTTGTTAAATTAACGTGTTGCAGAGTGACCCTGCGCTGGTTTGCGTCCTGTTGGATGGCTGCTGTAAACCCAGAACGGCAGGGGAGGGGCCTCAGCCCTCGTCGATATAGCGCTCTTCCCTGGGGGTGCTGAGGAGTTTTTCCGCCTCGGCGTTATTGCGGGCGAAGATCATGCGGACCTGGATGGCGCTGTTCACGCCCAGTTCGGCGCGCTTGCCTCGGGCCAGTTCACGGGCCTGTTTGTAGCTGTCAAACTGTTGTAGCAGTTCAAGTTGTCTGGGTTCAGTGATCTGGTAAACAAAGTAGGGCATGCTGGGTCCTGTAGGGATTGAAACGCGGTTCCATCCAGATGGGGATGCCTGGGCCGATTACAAGCCGGGTCACTGGTTGATGTCGATGCGGCCGCCGTTGCGCAGCAGGGCGAGGCTGTGGCGGCGGTCTTGCAGGCGCTGCAGGAACTTGCCCTCGATGGCGCGCTCATAGGCGCAATCGCCGTTGTAGCCCATCTCTTCCAGGCGTTTCTGCAGGTAATTGATCTCCGACAGCAGGCTCTGCTCTTGCTGTAGCCTGAAGTCACGCTGGGCGCGGATCACCTCGTTTTTTCTCATTGCTGACATCCTCGAATCGGGTTCTGAATTTTGTTCTATGCTTATCTCAGTGGGGACAATTTACCCCCTGACTGTGAATAAATGATGAATCTGAGGTGAAACCCATGGATGCATTACCCCAACCCCGAATCCAGCAACCAGTGGTGGCCGGGCTGTTTTATCCCGCCCAGGCCGACCGGCTGCAACAGGATCTGGCCAGCTATCTGCGCCAGGCCCGGCTGCCCGCTACGGATGCCCCGCCCCGCGCCCTGATCGTGCCCCACGCCGGTTATCCCTATTCAGGCCCCGTGGCGGCCAGCGCCTATTGCCTGTTGCAGGCCCATGCCGACCGGTTTCAGCGGGTGCTGCTGCTGGGGCCGGCCCATCGGCTGGCCTTTGCCGGCCTGGCCCTGCCCAGCGCCGATGCCCTGCGCAGTCCGCTGGGGGACATGCCACTGGATCGGGAGCTGTGTCAGCGGCTGCTGGCCTTGCCCTTTGTGCAGACCCTGGATGCCGCTTTCGCCCAGGAGCATTGCCTGGAGGTACAGCTGCCTTTCCTGCAGACCCTGCTGGACGGGTTCCAGCTGGCACCCCTGCTCATTGGCCAGAGCCATTATGCCCAGGTGACCCAGGTGCTGCGCCTGGTGGCCGATGATCCGCACTGTCTCATCCTGATCAGCTCGGACCTGAGTCACTACCAGGGCTACAGCCAGGCCCAGCGCCAGGATCAGCACAGCAGCGAGCGCATCCTCGCCCTGGATGCCGAGGGCCTGGGGCCAGAGGATGCCTGCGGGCGTATTGGTATTGGCGGGTTGTTGGAGCTGGCCAGATCCCTGGGCTGGCGGCCGCAGCTGCTCGATCTGCGTAACTCCGGCGATACCGCCGGAGCGCGTGACCAGGTGGTGGGTTATGGTGCCTATGCCTTCTTCTGAAACCCTCTCAGAGCCGGACCAGCTCAGGCTGCTGCAACTGGCGCAAGACTCCATCCAGCACGGTCTGGAGCAGGGGTGTCCGCTGCGGCTGGAGCTGGCGCATTGGCCGCAATCTTTGCAGGAACCGGCGGCCTGCTTTGTCACCCTGGAGCTGGAGGGTCGGCTGCGCGGCTGTATCGGGCATTTGCAGGCGCTCCAGCCCCTGGCGCAGGATGTGGCGGACAACGCCTTTGCCGCCGCCTTTCAGGACCCCCGCTTTGGCCCCCTCAGGGCCGATGAACTGCCCCGGCTGGAGCTGCACATCTCGGTCCTCGGCGAGCCACGGCCCCTGAACTTTGATTCGGAGGCGGACCTGATCGCCCAGCTGCGCCCCGGCGAGGATGGCCTGATCCTGCAGGATGGCCCCCATCGCGGTACCTTCCTGCCCTCGGTATGGACGCAATTGCCCGAGCCTGAGCAGTTCTGGCGTCAACTCAAGCGCAAGGCGGGCCTGCCAGCGGACTACTGGTCGGCAAGCCTGCGCGTACAGCGCTACAGCAGCCTGGGGTTCGGCCGGGCGCTGACTGAGATCCAATAGCGGCCAGGTTTCAGTCATCAACTGGCCGCAGGCCGCTCTGGATGAAATCCAACAAAGTCGAGCTAGGTGCCTTGCGTGGTTGCGTGAGAAAATACCCGATCCAGGATAATCACCCGTCAATCAAGCCTACTGGAGCCACGCCATGCGTCTTTTTCCTTTGTTGCCCGTATTGTTGATGTTCCCCGCCCTGGCCTCCGCGGCCATGTACAAATACACCGATGATAAGGGCCGGGTGGTGTATTCGGAGCGGCCGCCGCCCAGTGGCGAGGCGCAGCTGATCAAGCCGCCACCGCCGCCGGCGAGTTCGCCACAACCGGCGGCCGGGGCAACGGCTCAGGCCCAGGGAGAGGATACGAACAGCGGGGTCGAGGATGACGAGGCGGCGCGGCGCCGGGCCGAATCCCGGCGGATCAAGACCGAAAACTGCGCCAAGGCACGCAAGATGTTGCAGATGTACAGCAATCCGCAAAACCGCCTGCTGAAACGGCCCGACGGCAGCTATGAGCGGGTGACCGACGAGCGCCGCCAGCAGGGTATAGACTCGGCCCGGCGCAGTATTCAGGAGTTCTGTGACTGAGCCGGTTGGATGCGCCCCACCCAGAGTGCCGTGGCCCCGGCCACGGCCGCTGGCATGGCAAGGAAATTGAGCCCAGGCACCATCATCAACAGGGTGATGCCAGAGCCAAAGCCCAGCGAGGCCAGGCGCTGGCGTTGCAGCCCCTTGCGTTGATCGGCAAAGCCGATGCCGTGATTGCCCATGGGGAAGTCCAGGTATTGCAGGGCCAGCATCCAGGCGTTGAACAGGAACCAGAGCACGGGTGCGGCCAGATTCAGTACAGGGATGACAAACAGCAACAGCAGAGGCAGGGCGCGCAGCAGAAAATAACCCAGCTTGCCCAGTTCGGTGACGAGCATGGGCAGCAGGGTCTTCCACAGGGCCGGTTGCGGCGGCAGCGGCTGGCCGGTGAGATACAGTTCCACCCGCTCCGCCAGCAGGGCGTTGAAGGGCGCGGCGATCAGGTTGGCCAGGCTGGTGAAGCTGTAGAACACCAGCAGCAAGGCGGTCAGGGCGAACAACGGCCAAAGCAGCCAGCGCAGAAAGCCATACCAGGCATCGGCCGGCAGGATCCACTCCATGAAGACAGCAAATTGATGCATCCCCAGCCAGATCAGCCCGCTGAACACCAGCAGATTGATCAAAAAGGGGACGATGACAAAGCGGCGCAGCTCGGGCCGAAGCACCAGTTTCAGCCCCTCAAGGGCGTAGCCAAAGCCGGAAATGCCGTGGGTTAGGGCCATAGTGAGATACCTGATTCGGGTTGTGGGTAGTGCTGGGTGAGGGAGGGCCGGGCTTGTCCCAACAGGTCGGCACCCACCCTCAGTGCGTCCCGCCCAGGATGAACAAAATCAACCCGGCGAGCAACAGGCGGTAGATGACGAAGGGCAGCATGCCGATGCGCTCGATGTGGCGCAGGAACAGCTGAATGCAGCCGTAGGCGGCGATGAAGCTGAGCAGTATGCCCCAGAGCAGGGCCTGCCAGTCGATGTAGTCGGCCTCGGTGATCAGCTCCAGGGTGACCAGGCCGCTGGACATGAGGATGGTGGGAATGGCCAGCAGGAAGGAGAAACGCGACGCGGCCTGGCGGGTCAGGCCCAGCAGCAGCCCGGCGGTCATGGTGATGCCCGAGCGCGAGGTGCCGGGGATCAGGGCCAGACACTGCATCAGGCCGATGATCAGGGCGTCCTTGAGGCGGATGTCGCTGGTCTGGCGCTGGCGCTTGCCCTGGCGGTCGGCCCACCAGAGCAGCAGGCCAAAGGCCAGGGTGGCGTAGGCGATCACCAGCGGCGAGCGCAGTTCGGTCTCCACCAGAGACTTCAACAGCAGCCCGGCAAGCATCACCGGCAGGGTGGCGAGGATGATCAGCCAGCCCATGCGGCTGTGCTCGGTCACCGGTCCCGTTGCGGGCAGGGAGGCGAACCAGTCGCGCAGGATCAGCAACACCTCCTGGCGAAAATAGAGCAACACAGCCCCCAGGGAGCCGAAGTGCACCGCCACGTCAAACGCCAGGCCCTGGTCGCCAAAGCCGAACAGCCGAGGCGCCAGAATCAGGTGGGCCGAGCTGGAGATGGGCAGGAACTCGGTCAGCCCCTGCACTAGGGCCAGCAGGATGATCTGCAGGCTGTCCACCGGCCGATCAGGCTTGGGCCTGGGCCTGGACCTGGGCCTGGTTCTGGAGCGGACTGGGCGAGTCCGTGCTGGACTTGGGGGCCTTATACCAGCTGAGTTTTTCCTGCAGTTCCACCACCTCGCCGACCATGATCAGGGTCGGCGGCTTGGGCTGCTCGCGTTCGACGATACTGGGCAGGCTGCTCAGGGTGCCGGTGAATACCCGCTGCATCGGGGTGGTACCCTGTTGCACCAGGGCTGCCGGGGTGTCGGGGGAGCGGCCATGTTCGATCAGCCGCTGTGCAATCAGCGCCAGCCCCTGCAGCCCCATGTAGAACACCACCGTCTGATGGGGCTGGGCCAGCTGGGGCCAGTTGAGATCGATGGAGCCGTCTTTCAGGTGGCCGGTAACAAAGGTCACCGACTGGGCGTAATCCCTATGGGTCAGGGGGATGCCGGCATAGGAGGCGCAACCGGCGGCGGCGGTGATGCCAGGCACCACCTGGAACGGGATGCCCTGCTGGGCCAGGGTGTCGATCTCCTCGCCGCCACGACCAAAGATAAAGGGGTCGCCGCCCTTGAGGCGCAGCACCCGCTTGCCCTGCTTGGCTAGGTCGGCCAGCAGTTGATTGATCTCCTCCTGGCGCATGGCGTGGTTATTGCGCTCCTTGCCGACGTAGATGCGCTCGGCATCCTTGCGCGTCATCTCCAGCACCGGCTTGGCCACCAGACGATCATAGACCACCACATCGGCCTTCTGCATCAGACGCAGGGCGCGGAAGGTGAGCAGGTCGGGATCACCCGGCCCGCCGCCCACCAGATAGACCTCGCCAATCGGACTGTCGGGATCATCCCGCTGCAGGGCCTGCTCCATCATCAGCTCCGCCTCGGCCAGGTGGCCGGAGAAGACCCGTTCGGCCACGCCGCCCTCCAGCACCTGCTCCCAGAAATTGCGCCGCTGCTTACCGCTGGCAAAGCGCGCCTTGACCCGATCCCGATAGCGGTTGGCCAGCTCCGCCAGACGGCCATAACCGGCCGGGATCAGGGACTCCAGCCGACTGCGAATCAGCCGCGCCAACACCGGCGAGGCGCCGCCGGTAGAGACAGCGGCAATCACCGGCGAGCGGTCGATGATGGAGGGCACGATAAAGCTGCACAGCTCGGGCTGATCCACCGCGTTCACCGGGATGCCCAGACGCTCGGCCTCCGCCACCACGGACTGATTGACCTGGGGGGCGTCGGTGGCGGCTATCACCAACGCCGCGCCGACCACATCGGCCTCGGTGAAGGGCCGGGATAGGTGCTCGATCTGACCGCCCTCGGCCAGCGCTCGCAACTCGGCATGGACGTCCGGGGCCACCAGACGCACCCGAGCACCCGCCCGCAACAGCAGGGCGACCTTGCGCGCCGCGACCTCACCGCCACCCACGACTAGGCAGGGTTTTTCTTTTATTTTTATGAAGATAGGTAGGAAGTCCATGATCAGGCCTGGGTTGAAGAATTAACTTGCCGACTTTACCACCCCCTTGGGCGGAGAAAAACCTCCTTGTCACCCAATTGAAAGTATAGTGATTTACTAATATACTCCGTCGATCTTGTTACTGATCGGGTAAAGCGCGTGCAGATTAAGGAAATTGATGTGGATGAGTTGCAGTCCCGTCTTGCTGGCGGTGAAGACATCCGCCTGCTGGATATCCGCAGCGATGCCGAACTGAATGTGGGCATGCTGCCCCAGGCCGAACACCTACCGATGCACCTGATCCCGCTGAAGATGCAGGAATTCCGGCAGGCCCCCCAGCGGCAGGTGGTGCTCTATTGCCGTAGCGGGGCGCGCTCCGCCCACGCCTGCGCCTATCTGATGCAGCAAGGCATAGACAACGTGATCAACCTGCGCGGCGGTATCATCGCCTGGGCCCAGCAGGGTCATGAAATCCGCCCTCGTGGCTAGCGCGGGTCTGTCCGCCGATTGAAATTTAACTTGCGTTGCAGCGGCTTTTTCAATATAAGTAGCGTCTAAATTTCCTCCGCCACCTGGGGGATATTGATACAGGGAAGTCACCGGCTCCTGGGTGCAGGGCGGCACAGCAATACGGTAAGTGGGGGGAAGCACCCCGATTGCCACATCCCAATAAGCAATCCAATAACTGGAGGTCAATATGGCTGACTATGATCAAGAACTCGATGCAAGCGGACTCAACTGCCCCCTGCCCATCCTGCGTGCGAAAAAGACCCTGGGTGCTATGGAGGCAGGCAAGGTACTGCACATCATCGCGACCGATCCCGGCTCAGTGAAGGACTTTGAGGCCTTTGCCAAGCAAACCGGCAATGAACTCATGGAATCCAAGGAAGAGGGTGGCAAGTTCCACTTCCTGATCAAAAAGGCGTAAGCCGATTTCACTCATTCACCCTGTACTGGAGGAGTAAAGATGGAACAGAAGAAACTGGCGATCATTGCCACCAAAGGTACCCTGGATTGGGCCTACCCCCCCTTCATTCTCGGTTCCACTGCCGCCGCGCTGGGCTACGATGTGGAAATCTTCTTCACCTTCTACGGCCTGCAATTGCTGAAAAAGGACCTGGACCTCAAGGTCAGCCCCCTGGGCAACCCCGGTATGCCCATGCCCATGGGTATGGACAAGTGGTTCCCGGTACTGGGCACCGCCCTGCCCGGAATGGAGGCCATGATGACCATGATGATGAAGCAGAAGATGGCCAGTAAGGGCGTGGCCAGCGTTGAAGAGCTGCGTGAACTGAGCCAGGAGGCGGAAGTCCGCTTCATTGCCTGCCAGATGACCGTGGACCTGTTCGATATGGACCACAACCAGTTCATCGATGGTATCGAGTACGCAGGCGCGGCCCGTTTCTTCGAGTTTGGCGGCGAGGCCGACATCTGCATGTATATGTAAGACCTCGGGAGTTGTCCCGGCATAAAAAACCGGCCGTCAGGCCGGTTTTTTTGTGTGCAACCCGTCGTCCCTGGCAGCTTCAAGACTCGGGACTCGGCAGGCCCCGTAGCCCGGATGGACTGTAACGGTCCCTATCGGCATCCTCGGCTTTGGCATCCTGCGTCGCCCTACCTCCTGCATCGGGCCTACAGGGATCTAGGTCATGCCAAACCGATGACTGGATCAGCTTGACCCACACCTAGCCCCAAAGAGCGGTAGGTGTGGGGCGGTGGCCATGCAGTCGCGCCTCACGGGACACCCGCACATCCTTGTGCAGCGGAATCCGGGGTTGCCGCTGGGCAGTGCTACCCCGGATTCCGTCCTTCGACAGGCCCTTCGGCAGACTCAGGACACCGCTCAGAACGGCGCTTCGCTAACCACATGAGAAGACCAATCTTACTCTGCGATAATCGGCGTAATCTGCGGTTTATAGGATGAAGGGCCTGGACATTAGCCCAGGCGCTATCGGTCAGATGCGGCGTCCGATTCTGATTCCGCTGCCGGGGACGATGGGGGGTCTGGGGGCGGGTCGCGGTAGTAGTAATCGTACTTGTGCATGGCGCTGGTAAAGCGCCAGGCCTCGCTGTGGCTCAGGCCACTGCCCTCGGGGAAGATGACCTTGATGTACAGGCTGTCGGGCATCTTCTGTTGCAGTTGCGCCAGCCGTGCCTCCAGGGCGCTGCGGGAAATGGCCCTGAAGCCGGACTGATCGGGTTCGCGCAGCTCGATATGACGGCGGCCGGCGCGCTTGAAGTAGCGTACCTCCACCACATGCTTGTTGCTGGCGGTACGGGCCGGTTTCACCAGCCGGTCGTACTTCACCTGCAGATCGCCCAGGTCGCCCTGCAGATCGGCCAGACGCTTGTCCGTGACCCGGATCTCTCGCCGCAGTTGGCTCAGTTCGTCTTCCTTTTCGCTGTTGCTCTGTCGGAGCCGCACCAGCTCCTCGCGCAGGGTGCGGTTGTCCTGATCCAGTCGGGTCAGGCGCTGATCCTGCTCGCTGCGGGTCTGAGTGGCCTGTTGCAACTGCTCGGCCTGCGTCTGATTGAGTTGGCTGAGGCGCTGCCTTTGCGCGTTCAGGTCGGCCAGATCGGCCTGCAGGCGCTCGCTGTGTTGCTCCAGCTCCTGCTGGCGTTGGCCCTGTTGACGCAGCTGTTCGGCCTGCTGCTGCTGTTGCCGTTCGGCCTCGGTCAGTTGCTGCTGTAGCTGGGCAAGCCGTGCCTGGGTGGCCTCGGCGCTGCGTTGAGATTGTTCCAGCTGACGCTGTTGCTCCTCGCTCCGTTGGCTCAGGCGCTGGCGTTGCGCCTGTTCGCTGCCGAGCTGTTCACGGGCCTGTTGCAGCTGCGCCTGGCTGAGTTGCAGTTGTGTCTGGGTCTGCTCCAGTTGGTTCTGTTCCTGCTGGAGTTGTTGCTGGGTTTGTTGCAGCTGGCTCTGGCTGAGTTGCAGTTGCGTCTGGGTTTGCTCCAGCTGGGCCTGATCTTGCTCCAGTTGGGCCTGGGTCTGGCGCAGGCTGGCCTGGCTCTGCTCCAGCCGTTGCTGGCTTTGTTGCAGTTGCGCCTGGATCTGCTGCAGCCGCTGTTGCTGTTCCTGCCCTCGGCGTTCCTGGCGCAGCTTGATTGCCTCCAGCAGGCCGATGCGCACACGGGCCTGGGTCAGCTTGCTTGCCTCTTGCTCGGCCTGGGTCTCCAGTTGCGCTACCTGATGCTGTAAACGGGCCTTTTCCGGGCGCAGCTGGCCCAGTTCCGTCTCGGCATTGCGCAGGCGTACCGCCAGGCTGTTCTTTTCCTTGCCCGAGGCCTGGGCCAGGGCGATGGCCTGGCGCTCGGCGGCCACGGTGGCGCGCAGCTGCTTGACCAGTTCCAGGTTGCGTACCAGCAGGACCACCATGGCGATGAGGAAGATCATCAGGATCACCGTCATGATGTCGGTGAAGGAAGGCCAGAAGCTCTCGCTGACCTGCCCTTCCTGGCGGCGAACGCGCAGGTCAATGAAGCCGTGATCGATCATTTATCTGACAACCGGAAGCCTTCGGTGAGGATGTGCTTGAGCGAGCGCATTTCCGCCAGCAGGCGCTCCGGCTGGCCGGACTGTTCCTCCGCCAGGGCCATCATCTTGGCCTCAAGCGCGCCCAGCCCTTCCTGCGAGTCTTCCATTTGATCCACCAGGCCCTGCAGGGAGCGGATCAGGCCGGTGAACTCGTAGAGCACGTTTTCCGTCTTCACCTGATATCTGGGCATCAGGTAGTGGCTGGTGACCTGTTCAATGCCGCTGATCAGGTTGGTCTGCACGTCGCTCAGCTTCATGTTGAAGTAGCCGAAGAAGACATAGCAGACGATGGCGGTGATGGTGGTGGACAGGGCGGTGGACATGCCGTGGATGATGATGCCCATGCCACCCACATCGACGCTGTTCTCCAGCATGTCGGAAGCACCCAGCAGGGACAGGGATAGGGCCACTATGGTACCGAATACGCCGGTGAGGATGAGGATGTTGTTGATGTAGCGCGGGGTGCTGTAGCGGCTGCTCTCGGCGGCCACCAGGGTGGATGCCAGGGCGCTGTGATTGATCGGCGCGCGGGCCTCGAACAGGCGGACGATGAGGCGGTAGCGGTGGCCGATGAGGCTGCCCTGCGCCACCTCATGCAGGGGGGCTTCGCTGTTTTCACCCTCGATGTTGTCGGTGAAACGGCACAGCGCCCGTTCCTCCCGCGCATAGTGAAACAAGGCCAGCATGATGTTCAGCAGGCCGAGCAGAAACAGGGCGGCAATGACACCATTGATGATGTAACCGACGTTGGTCAGTTGGTTCTGGAAATAGACGCTGTCAATGAAACCGCGGTTCCAGTAAAGCAGCCCGACGGCGACGAGCGAGAAGGCCAGCAGACGCAGCAGGATCTTACGGCTGAAATGGCGCTGGATCAGCAAGCTGTCCATAGTGGTTCCCCAGGGTGGCGAGCAGGAAGAAACAGGGTTTATTGCCTATTCCCCCTCTCCCACAAGGGACGAGGGAATTAACGGCCTGAGCAGCTACCTTTATGCCGATGATTTTGGTGGCAGCCGCCCTAGTATCTCAGCAATCCTGTGGAAAATAAACCGGGGCAAGCGAGTCTGGGCTCCCGGCTGGGTTATCATGGGCAGATGTCGGCCAATCCATTTGAAGAACCCAGACCATGAACAAAAACACACTGCACAGCATAGACCCCAAGGCCGCCTGGGAGCTGCTTCGGCAGAATCCTCGCGCCCTCTTGGTGGATATTCGCTCCTCCATGGAGTTTCTGTTTGTCGGCCACCCGGTGGGGGCGGTGCATATCGCCTGGATCGATGAGCCGGATTGGGATGTCAACCCCAACTTCGTGGCCGAGATCCGCCAGCTCTTGCTCGGTGGCGTATCGGCCGGCCTAGCCGAGGGGCCGGCACCCGTGATCCTTATCTGCCGCAGCGGTAATCGCTCGAAAGACGCCGGTGAGCTGCTGGTAGAGCAGGGCGTGTCTGAGGTGTACCACATCGACGAGGGCTTTGAGGGCGAACTCAACGACTGCCACCAGCGCAGCGCCCTCAACGGCTGGCGCTTTCACGGCCTGCCCTGGGAGCAGTGCTAGGAGCCTGTCGGGTTTGGGTGCCCGTAGCGAGCAAGGAGGGGGAGCGAGAACAAATTTTCACGATTTTGAGGCGCTGAGTTGGCCTACGCAACGAAAAATCGGGGCCGATGTTTAAAACAATTCTGAGCCGTTCTTCCCACCGGCGCAGTAGGAGCATCCTAAACCCGACAGGCTCCTAGACCCCATGGCGTAAAACCCTGGCCGAGCGGAGCCGAAGCCGACTGCCAGGCGGCATGGGTTTTGGTAGCATAGCCAAAGCCAGTTACCCCAAAGAGAGAGTCCCGTGAAACTCAGCGTTCAGCAATTCCGCGATTGGCCGCACAAATCCATCACCCTGCTCGGCATGTCCGGGGTGGGCAAGACCTACCTTTCGACCCTGCTGCGGCGGCACGATTGGTTCCACTATTCGGGTGACTACCGCATCGGCACCCGTTATCTGGATGAGCAGATTCTCGATCTGATCAAGCAGCAGGCGATGCAGGCGCCCTTCCTGCGCGAACTGCTGCGTAACGACTGGATCTATATCCGCAACAACATCAAGGTGGATAACCTCGGCCCGGTGCTGTCCTTCGTCGGCAAGCTGGGCAACCCAGAGCTGGGCGGCGTGCCGCTGGAGGAGTTCGTCCGCCGTCAGGCGGAGTACCGCAAGGGCGAAATCGCCGCCATGCGCGACGTGCCCGAGTTCATCCGCAAGGCGCGCGAGATCTACGGCTACAACCATTTCATCAACGACGTCGGCGGCTCCCTGTGCGAGCTGGACGAGCCGGGCATAGTCGAGCTGCTGGCGGAGCACAGCCTGATCCTCTACATCCAGGCGACCAACGCTGAGGAAGAGGACATGCTCATCCGCCGCGCCCAGAGCGACCCCAAGCCGCTCTATTATCGGCCCGAGTTCCTCCAGGAGCAGCTGGTGATCTACCTGGCGGAGAAGGGCCTGAGCTACGCCGCCGAGATCGAGCCGGACGATTTCACCCGCTGGGTGTTCCCGCGCCTGTTCCGCAGCCGCATCCCGCGCTATCAGGCCATAGCCCAGCCCCACGGCTACACCGTCACATCGGCGGAGGTGGCCCAGGTGCGCGATGAAACGGACTTTCTCGCCCTGTTGGAAACGGCCATCGCCCGCACGGAGGCCTGAGCATGCCGATCATCGCCCACAACGGCCTGCCCAGCTACGCCCGCCTGCGCGAGGAGGGCATGATTGTCCTGCCCAAGGAAAAGGCCGACCAGCAGTACATCCGCGAGCTGCACATCGGCCTGCTCAACATGATGCCGGACGCCGCTCTGGCCGCCACCGAGCGCCAGTTCTTCCGCCTGGTGGGGGAGAGCAATCCCATCGCCCAGTTCTACCTGCACCCCTTCAGCCTGGATGCCCTGCCGCGCAGCGACAAGGCCCAGGCGCACATCGATCATTATTACGAGCGCTTCGCCGACCTGCGCCAGCAGGGCCTGGATGCCCTGATCATCACCGGCGCCAATGTCGCCGGGCCAAATCTGGCGGATCAGCCCTTCTGGCGGCCGCTGATCGAGGTGATCGACTGGGCCGCCGAGCATGTCACATCCACCCTCTGCTCCTGCCTGGCCACCCATGCGGTGCTGGAGTTTCGCTACGGCCAGAGGCGCGTACCCCAGCAGGAGAAGACCTGGGGCGTGTTTCCGCATCAGGTCCTGGACCGGCACCATCCCCTGGTCAACGACGTCAACACCCGCTTCGACGTGCCCCATTCGCGCTGGAACCAGGTCTCGCGAAGGCAGTTCGAGACGGCCGGGTTGCATGTCCTGGTGGAGAGCGAACAGGCCGGGGTACACCTGGCCACCAGCGAGGATGGCTTTCGCTTCGTCTTCTTCCAGGGTCACCCGGAATACGACACGGTGTCTCTGCTCAAGGAATACAAGCGCGAGCTGGGCCTCTGGCAGGCGGGCAAGCGTGACAAACCGGGCTTTCCCGCCAACTATCTCGGCCGGCGCGAGCAGGCCATCCTCAATGAATTTGCCGGGCGTCTGCAGCAGGGCGATACCAAGAGCCTGGCCGACTTTCCCGAAGACCTGGTGGCAGGCCAGATCGACAACACCTGGCACGACACCGCCGAGGGCCTGGTGGGCAACTGGATGGGTCTGGTCTATCAGCTCACCAACCGCGAGCGCCAGCTGCCTTTCATGGACGGCATAGACCCGGCCAATCCCCTGGGGTTGTATTGAGATGGAGTTCTACGCCAAAAGCCCAGCGCCCCTCTGTGCCGAGCAGCTGCAACAACTGAGCATCAGCCAGCTGCCTAAGGCCTGCAACCTCATCGATCGGGTGCTGGACGATCAGGGCGAGTGGGGCGAAATCTACTGCCTCTGGGGCCAGTTTATCGTGCACCGGGAAGTCATCCGCGACGGCCTGCGTTTCACCCTGCCCAAATGCCCCAACGCCCTGCAATGGACACTCACCGCCGAAGCGGACGGCAGCCTGATCCACTGCACCATCAACCGCGCCGAGCACGACGCGGAGTTTATCGAGACCATCGAGCTGTTCGTAGAGGCCTGGCAGCAAGGGTTGAGGGATTGGCATGGGGCGCTGTAAGGGACCAACCTGGGCAGGCAGTACGAGCTGATCCCGGCGAAAGCAGCACCATGGGTGCGGCTGAACCGGCCCGAAGGCCTGCGCCTGCTGCCGGTTGCCAATCCCCTTCTGTCAGGATAGATGCAAGATCAACGCAACAGCCGCACACAACCCCGTTCGCTGCTGAATTCCTGCCGCTGCAGACCGGGAAACTCCTCCAACCACAGACGCACGATCTCCTGTTCATCGGGGCGGGCGGCATCGTCGAGAAAGAGGGTCGCCTGTTGGGCAAGGTACGACCAAAGCAAGGGCAGGGCAGGGTAACGGGACAGGGGTTGCAGAAAACCCGGTGGCCCATCGATCACCAGCATGTCTATGGGTTGCCGGGGCAAGGCGCTGATGTCGTACCACTCATAGCCCTTGTTGTGAATATCTACCGGTAGAAGGGGCGCATGGATTACCCGGGCCTGCTCGGTCAGTCCCTGGGCCCGCAGTTGCCCATGGGTACTGGCAGCAAACTCGGCCCCATTCTCCAGACTGACCACCTGGCCGCAGCCATTGAGCCTGCACGCCGCTGCCAGCATCAGGGTACTGATGCCGCTGCTGCATTCGACTATATGTTGAGGCCTGTGCGTCAGACAATGCTCGACGATCAAGTGCAAGAAATCCGCCGCAGCGGACCAAATGGGGTCGTACGCCACGGGCATCTCCAGCCGAAGCCGTTGGCACAGAGAAGATAGGGTCGCTTCAGTCATCCAGGTCCTGTTGTGGGATTGTGGTCAGGCCATTGGGCTTACTGTCGCAGTGCCGCCTGATTCGACAGGGCAGCCAGCGTGCCCTGCGTCTGGTGGACAGGGTGCATGTGCAGGCCTGCTGTGAAATCGGCCATCACCTGGTCGAGTTTGAACAACAGGGCGAGGCACGCGCCGCCTATGGCAAAAAGCTACTGCCTCGCCTGGCCGAAGGCTTGACGCAGGGGTACGGCAAGGGCTTCGATGCCTCCAATTTGCGCTATATGCGCTTGTTCTATCAGGCCTTCCCGATTCGTGACCCAGTGCGTCACGAATTGAGTTGAGCCCATTACCGCGTACTACTGCTGGAGTTTCTCGGCTTGCCTGGGGCGGGCAACTTGCTGGAATCCACCCTGGAACAAGCCTTGATGGGCGAATTGTAAGGCTTTCTGCTGGAACTGGGCAAAGGTTTTGCCTTCGTCTTGCGGCCTTATCATTAGGTATATTTATGGCGTAACTACTCCCCCACTCTCATCTCTAAGGACAGAGCATCTAATTCCCCCCTTTGCAAAGGGGGGTAGGGGGGGATTTCTTCAGCCAGAATCCCCCTCAATCCCCCTTTTGCAAAGGGGGAGGTCAATTCTCTACCCATTAAACCCCCTTTGGTTAGGTGCTTATCGGCTGATCGTTGCCACGGTTTCAGATGAGGATATAGCCAGAATCAAAGAAAGTGCCGGGGGCAAGGCTAGCATCATCAATGGCATGCACGCCGAAGAGCAGGTGAGCGTCAACGCTATCCCGGCCATGGCGGCGGCATACCTGGCTGATAAGCTGGGTCTAGCCTAACGACCAAGCTCACCGGAAATTTTGGAGCGCAGCGGAATAATTGTCCGAGTGCAGCGCCTTCGTTAGCTGGACTATTTAAGGATTACCGTATCAGTCCATTTTTGCATATCGAACATGGCACGAATGCTAGGAATTAAAATTTCAAGTTGATTAACTGGCTCCAAATTTAAGCTGTGGAGAGTTGATCCAATAAAATAAAAATCTGGTTCGCAGGTTCCATCGTTCGGCTTGAATAATAAATTAGTTTTTACCGTTTTCCCATTAATTCTAAGCTCCGCTTCTTTTCTAAAAGAGTTAACAGGCAGAGCGGACCCTCGCACTGCAAAAAGAAAAGCACTATAATAATCGGAAAAAAGAAAACTCGTTACGATTGATAAGGCTTCTCCCTGATAGTTTAACCTGACTGGCCGGTTTCGAGGTATGACCACTCGACAATAGTAATCAATATCTGATTCATCAGCCAGCCGCTGCCGAGATTTTTCTTCACGCAAATTCGCTTCTAGGGCTACCCTTGCACTATTGACTGCATTTTGGATTAAGATGATATTTGAATCCTTGGAGTTGAAATCCTGAGTTTGAATCCAGCCCTTTTTATTTGCCCTCAGTCGTAAGAATTCAGGCCCTTTGAAGTTTATAACGTATCGTCCTTCAATGTTCGTCACGATGGGCTCTGAACAAAAGACTTTGTCCCACACCAACTGTCCGTCAGACCACCCCCATCCCGAGTAGCAAGCTGTAACAGCGACACCATTCAATGCAACATTTGATTCGTCTACGACTTTGCCTGTGATGGTTTGATATTCATGCGTACATGCGAGCAAAGCTGTCAGGCACAAGAACACAAATAAAAATTTGATCGCTGTGGAGTGGTTAATGAGCCTAATATCTGTCATTTAAAGTCAGTTTTCCAGCTAACGACAAATTGAGCGGCGAGCGAAGCGAGTCCGCTGCAATGCCGAGTTAGGTGCAGGAAGTTCCGATGGCGCGGGAATGAAGGGATGACCGCCTGCAGGTCATAACCAAACATGGCGGCATGGGCATCACGAATGGCTCGCACCTCATCAATGATTTCGTCATTCAACATTTTCTTCTCCAAGAAGTTCTTCCGGTGAATGGCAGAAACAAACCAAGCTGCTCCAGGTACTCGGCAATGCCTCTTCGCATTTCTGGATTTGCAATATATCGGCAGTTCCATGTCAGCAGATAATCCACACCATTGACCGTGGCTACCGCAATGTGCAGTGCATCCTCCGCAGCCTTGGACGGAACAATTCCGCGTTCCACCAACGATTCAGCGAGTTGAAGTGCCGGCTCGGTGATTATTAGCAGAGGCACATCATTCAATATCGCCAAACGTCTTTTGGCTGCATCAGGATCGCCAGCGCCACACTCCCGTAGCACCGACTCTGACACCAATAGTTCGTATGGGAGCATTACCTAATTGTTCTAGGAGCCTGTCGGGTTTAGGTGCCCGTAGCGAGCAAGGTGGGAGAGCGAGAACAAATTTTCACGATTTTGAGGCGCATAGTTGGCCTACGCAACGAAAAATCGGGGCCAATGTTCAAAACAATTCTGGGCCGTTCTTCCCACCGGCGCAGTAGGAGTATCCTAAATCCGACAGGCTCCTAGCCACATCAATAGGCTAGGCCCAGTGGGAGCGGGCTTGCCCACGATTCAAAAAAAAAGCCCGAAGGGCTCATTCCTTCAAACTTCACCCTTCAAACTTCTCACTTTCTTAAGCGCCCTTCGCGGCCAAGGCCGCTCCTACACCCACACAAAAAACGGGGTCTGTCCCCTATTTGTACCTCATGGATTCTTGGCTAGCTGCCGCAGCAGGCCGCGCACGGTTGCCAGCGCGGCCGGATAGTCGAAGGTCGCCACTTGTCGCTCCAGTTGCATGGTTGTCGGCCCGTGCATCGCCAGCAAAAGCGGCTGGTTGCGCTCGAACAGATCAGTGGCCGCAATATCGTCGCGCTCCAGCAGTGCCGCCAGTTGTTCGAGCACCCCGCACGCATGCTCGGGATCGGGTGCCGGTAGCTCATCGGTCGCCGCCTCAGCCAATTGCGTCAGCACAGTATCAAAGGCGTGCATTTCGGTCTGCAGGGACTCCAGGAGTTCAGGTATCGATGTCATTTCATTGGCGCGCAGGGCTTGCTCGAGCGCCAGTGCGGCGGCATGCAGGGCGGTCGCGCCCAGGGATCCGGCGGCACCCTTGAGGGCGTGCAGCCGTTGCCCGGCGGCTTCGGTCTGGCCTGCGGCAAGCGCACTTCGCAGTAATTGCGGATCGTCGCGGTGGTTGATGGCAAACTTACGCAACAAGGCCACATAGGCGACGACATTGCCACCGAGGATCCGCAGTCCGCGTGCTGAATCTAGACCGGCAAACTCAGTCAAGAGGGTCGGCAACATGACTTGATGGCCTGGCCGTTGGCTCGGCGCGACGATCGCGTCATCGGTCCGTGCGGTGTTTTGCTGCGTTGGCAACCACTTCAGCAAGGTGGCGAAGAGCGCGTCCGGCTCGACCGGCTTGGTGATGAAGTCATCCATCCCCGCGTCCATGCAGGCCTGGCGGTCTTCGTCAAAGGCATTCGCCGTCATCGCCAGGATCGGCCGGGATGCCCAGCCGGGCAGTTTGCGGATGGCGCGGGTGGCGTCAAGGCCATCCATGACGGGCATCTGCATATCCATCAGGATCAGGTCGTAATCGCGGGCCATCGCCTTTGACACCGCCATGCGGCCGTCCTCGGCCGTATCGACGACCAAACCCGCGCCGTGCAGCAGTTCCAGCGCCACTTCGCGATTGATGGGGTTGTCCTCGGCGAGCAACAGACACTTGCCGGGGGACTGCTGGCGCAGTTGTGTTTCGGCATCGACGCTGGGCTCGACCCTGGGTTCGACACTATCGGCGGGCATGGCCCCGTGTCCGCGCTGCAGGCGGGCGGTGAACCAGAAGGTGCTACCCACCCCGGGTGTACTGTCAACGCCGACTTCTCCGCCCATCATCTGCGCCAATTGTTTGGTGATGGCGAGCCCGAGACCGGTGCCCCCGTACTTGCGTGTGGTCGAGGCATCGGCCTGTTCGAAGGATTGGAACAGCCGCTGCCTGGCTTCAGGCGTAATGCCTATGCCGGAGTCGGCAACGGCGAAGCGCACCAGCAGGCCTTCATCATCGTCTTTCAAGAGCAGGGCGCTGAGCAAGACGCGACCTTTTTCGGTGAACTTGACGGCATTGCCGGCGAAGTTGAGCAAGGCCTGACGCAACCTCACCATATCGCCGCGCAGCCAGGCGGGTACGGCGTCGCGGTCAATCTCGACCACCAGGCCCTTCTCCTGCGCTGCGGGGTTGATGATGGAGGCGACGTTGTCGAGGACGGCGGAGAGGTTGAAGTCGGAATCCTCCAGTCGCAGTTTGCCCGCCTCGATTTTTGAAAGATCGAGAATGTCGTTGATGATCGACAACAGGTGTCGGCTCGCGTTGTCGATCCTGGTCAGCCGGTCCGACTGCTCCGGTGTGGCCCCCGCGCGTTGCATCAAGCTGGTGAGGCCGATGATGGCGTTCATCGGCGTGCGAATCTCATGGCTCATGTTGGCCAGGAAGGCACTCTTGGCGATATTTGCGGCTTCGGCTTGCTGCTGTGCCGCAGTCAGTTCCACCGTGCGCTGCGCCACCAGGTCCTCCAGATGATTGCGGTACTGGTCAAGCTCGACGCCGATGCGCTTCTTCTTGGTGATGTCATCCTTCACCGCAACGTAGTGGCTGATCGTCCCGTCGGGCTGGCGCAGCGGTGTGATGATGGCAAATTCGATGTATTCGGTGCCGTCCTTCTTGCGATTGATGAATTCACCCTTCCATGGATGCCCCTGTGTCAGGGCGGCCCACATCGCGGCGTAGGTTTCCGGCGGCGTCTTGCCTGAGTGAAGGATGCGCGGATTTTTTCCGATCAGCTCATCGCGGGAATAGCCAGTAACCCGCACAAAGGCTTCATTGACATACTCGATTGCACCATCGAGCTTGGTGATCGCGATACTCTCCGGACTCTGCTCAATGGCGAGCGACAGCTTGCGCATTGTTGCTTCACTTTCCTCGGCCCGTTTTTGGGCGGCAAGCGCATCTTCCATCAGGCTCAATGCGGCGCGGGACGATTGGCGCTGGACCTCGAGGGCGGCGCTCATTTCGGCGCGGCGCCGGGACTCGCTTGCGGCCAACTGGAGGGCGGCGCGCTGGCTCTCGGTGATGTCGTTGATCGAAAGGAACGCGAGCCTCTCGCCGTCGGCGCTCTGGATGAGCCAACCGGAATAGGCGAGGATCTTCTCCCAGCCTTGATCGAGTCGACGCAATCTCAGTTCCCAATCGTGCAGCTTTTCGCCGCGCAGCACGCGGCTCATCGGCCACTCCTCGACCGGCAGCAGGCGATCATCGTCGAGTGGTCGCATTTCAAACAGTTCGGCAAACTCGGCGAGCGGGCGCCGGCAGTCGTCCATGCTGGCGAAGCCGTTAATGCTGAGGGCCATCGGGTTCCAGTACATGACCTGCCCCTGATCATCGGCCATGATAAGACCCTCAGTGAGGTTCTCCATCACCGCAGCCATCCGATCGTTGCTCTCCTTCAACGCCCTCTCGGCCTGCTTGCGCGCAGTGATGTCACGGGCGATACCGTAGAGACCGATGATTTCCCCGTGCGCGTCGTGGATCGGATACTTGCGGTTGTCTACCCAGCCTTTTCTGCCGTCCTTGGTCAGAGTCTCCTGGATCTCATGGGCCATCGGCATGCCGGAGAAGATCTGCTTTTCGAGGCGGTAGTAGATGTCCGCATATTCTTCGGGAAAGACGTCGTAGTCGGTCTGGCCGAGAAGATCAGTCCAGTGATCGGTGGGATCGCAGAGTGACACCAGCGTCTGGCTGGCCCCGGTAAAAACGTGATGACGATCCTTAAAATAGATGTAGTCATCGGTGATTTCCATCATGGCGGTGAAATTGGCCATCGTGGAGACATCAGGCATGGTTCGCTTCAAGGATTTCGCGTCCTGCAGCAGCAAATTGAGCATCAGACCCTGCGGGCCGGGCTCCTTGCTGTATTGCCCACGGAAGCAGCGAATGCGGCCATTGGCATGCCTGAGCCGGATGTTGAAGACGCCAGACGCGGCGGGATCGCCAGGGGAAAAAAGCCTGTCGGCGATGTCGCTGTCGTGCGGGTGAATTTGTTGCCTCAGGGAAACCCGCCCTGACAGATAGTCGTCCGCTGTAAAGCCGAGCAGTGCTTCGATACTGTCGGCAACCGCCACAACCGGCAGCAGTTCCGTCAAGGCCAGGCAGACGCTTGCTTCAAGCACGCCATCGCCGCTCTGGGGCGTGCTCATGCCTCATCTCCGGCCGACTTCGACGGTATCTGACCGACACCGGGAACGCGGTCAGTCGGCAGCTGAACCCCATAGCGCGGTGGCTGGCCGGATTGGGCCAAGAGTTCGTTGACCTCCTGCTTAATCGAAATGATGCGGGCTTCGCGACCAAGCATCGCCGCTTGCCAGCGGCGCAATTCGTCCACTTGCCCAGCCAGTGTCGCGCTTATCGCTTCGGCCTGCTGCCGGGCCGCAATGGCTTCGTCTCTCAGGTTCAGCGCGGCCAACTGCGCCCGCTTCTCCTCGGCCAACGCCGCCATCTGGCTTTCAGCCAGAGACTGCTCCATAGCCTTGCGCGCCGAGATATCCTCGACTACCGAGATGAAGTAGTCCGGTGCGCCATCGTTCTTGCGCACCATCGAGACGGTGAGATTGATCCAGACGATGCCGCCGTTTTTGCGGTAGTAACGCTTCTCCAGCGAGTAGTTGTCTATTTCGCGTGCGCACATGCGCCGCACCTGATCGAGGTCGGCATCGAGATCGTCGGGATGGGTGATGTCCTGAAAGGTTTTGGCCAGCAGTTCTTCCTGTGTATAGCCGACGATGCTACATAGCCTGCCGTTCACGCGTAGCCAGCGGCCGTCGGTCGCCACCAGCGCGATGCCCACCGCAGCCTGCTCGAAAATACCCTCGAAGCGCGCCTCACTCTCGGCAAGACTCCTCTGCGCCTGCTTGCGCTCGCTGAGGTCTTCCACCACCGCAACAACGTAATCGACGCCGCCATCCGGCTTGCGCACCAGGCTGGCCGCCAGATGCGTCTCGACCAGATGGCCCTCCTTGTGGATGAAGCGCTTGTCGATGTCGTAACTGTTGATCTCGCCGGCCAGCATGCGGTCGAACTGCATTTGGTCAGCCGGCAGATCCGCCGGGCAGGTTAGCTCTGCCCAGGTCAGACGGGTCAGTTCGTCGCGCGAGTAACCCAGCGCGGCACAGAGGGCATCATTGACCTCAAGCCACCCCTTTTCCGCACTGGTGATGGCAAATCCGATGCTTGAGTGCTCAAAGTAGGCCCGAAAGCGCTGCAAGCTCGCGCGCTCTTCTGCAACCAGCGCATCCCGCGCGCTCTGCAGTGCGGCCTTGTCGATCAGTTGCTGTTCGACATTGCGGAAGATCAGGCACAGGAGCATGGTGGTCAGCGGGTAGAACAGCAGCAGCACCCACCAGGCTTGCTCGATGAAGGCATAGCCGGCCCGATTGGGCACTTGCGTGAAGGCGGCCAACTGCATCAACTGCACCACCACGCCGAGCGCGAGATAGTCGATCGGTCGCGGTGGCTTTGTGCGTCTCAGCCACCATTGACGAGCCAGTACGCCAAACAAAGCCGACAGCAGTACGATGATGATGCCGACCGGCGCACCGATGCCGCCCAACTGGTAGCGATAGAAGGCCGCCATGCCTGCTGCGATCGCGGCAGTCACGCCGCCCCCCACCACGCCTGCCACCGCCAGCACAATTGAACGACCGTCGAAAAACACCCCGGGCGCAAAGTTGACCGGATTTGCCATGCCCAGCAAAGCCGCGCCGCCAAACAGCAAGCCCAACAGCACTTGACGATTCAGCGTGTTCTCGGGCAACCGTAAAACAACGACTTGCCCAGCCGCTGCCAGGGCGATCAGAAAGGAGATGTTGTTAATCAGGTTGATGGTCATGTGTCAGCGGCTCCGCATTGGGTGTTGGGCGGCCAGTGGATTAATCTAGCGTGACTTCGTTACCATGCCCATTATGCTTACGGATGGCCCCGGTCCTGGTATTGATCGGCGATGGCGGTCATGGCAGCAAAGCCTTCGAGAAAAGCCGCTGCGATGTCCGGATCGAAATGGCTGCCGCTGCCTTCGGTAATAATCTCGCGGGCCTTTGCATAACTCATCGCGGGTTTGTACACGCGCGGCGAGATCAGGGCATCGAACACGTCGGCCACTGCCATCAGGCGCGCGGAAAGCGGAATCGCGTCACCCTTGAGTCCATCGGGATAGCCGCTGCCGTCCCATTTTTCGTGGTGCCAATGGGCGATCTCCTTGGCCAGCGAGAAAAAGGCAACAGGCTGCTCGACATCGATCTCTGCCTGTTCGATGGCATCGGCCCCCAGCCGGGAATGGGTCTTCATGATCAGCCACTCATCAGGAGTCAAGCTGCCCGGTTTCTGCAGAATGCTGTCCGGTATGCCAACCTTGCCAATATCGTGCAGTGGCGCCGACTTGGTCAGCAGGTCGATGGTGCGTGAGTCGAGGACAGTGGAAAACCGCGGATGCTGCCTGAGTCGCAGCGCCAGGGCACGAACATAATTCTGCGTCCGCAAGATGTGATTGCCTGTTTCGGGATCGCGCGTCTCGGCCAAATGGGCCAAGGCCCGAATGCTGACCAGTTGAGTCAGGTCGTTCTCGACCATGCGCCGGGAGACTTCCGCTTCGAGGAAGGCGTTCTGGTCTTTCAGCCAGTCACGGGCTTGCTTTGCTTCGAGTTGCGTACGCACCCTGGCCAGAACAACGGCGGGCTTGATCTGCTTGGTAATGTAGTCAGCGGCCCCAAGCTCCAAACCACGCTCTTCATCGTCAACATCGGCGAGCGCGGTGACGAAAATTACCGGAATGTCGAGGGTGGCTGGGTTGTTGCGAAGACGGGCAAGAACCTCTTCACCACTCATTTCCGGCATCATGACATCCAGCAAGATGAGGTCCGGACGCGGCTCGTTCGCCGCTGCACGCAGCGCGTTCTCGCCCGAATTGGCGGCGCGCACTTGATAATCCGATCGCAACAGATGCATCAGCAACGACAGGTTGCTGGGTTCGTCATCGACGATCAGGACGGTTGCAGTGGACAATGTTCAACTCCCCATTGCTTCTCAGTAGAGCCAGTTAAATTTCTCTCATTCGACCGAAAAGCCTGCGCTGGTAGAGGTTTCGGGATGCGTAAGGGTGCCCACGATTTGAACGCCAGAAACATCCTGGCCCATTTTCGTGAAACATTCGTTTCGTTTTCATGGGCACAGCCGCAAAAAATCAGTTTAACCCAGATTTTTCATTAGGTGGCATGATGATCGCGCAGCGAATTGACTCAAATTAAATAGAAGCTGTTCTTCGACAAGGCCGCAATCGCCTGCAGTTGCATCCGTTGGCGTATCACCCGTTCGTCCGCCTTTTCGTACTGGACTATCGTCTTCGGTGAACAGGCTCGGGGTCGGGAGGGATTGTCGTCAGCGGACGCTCCGCCGATCCCGGCGCGCTGCTGGATCTGTTTCAGCTGTGCTTGGGCCCGCCGGATCAGCGCTTTATCGTGCGCCGGTAGATTTTTCGTTACCCTCATTCTCTTCGTTTCCTCTCGGTTTTTCGATTTCAAAAAGGGTCTCGCCGCCCGTTAATCCGACCAAATCAAAGTTAGACCGGTAAATAGGATTAATCTGCGGCTTTGGTCAGCCTGTCGAAATCGAAACGGGCGGCGCGTGCGCACGCGTGTTTTCGGAAACGAAACGCAGGAGAACGGTAACGGAACGGCAGTCGCTGACGTGGGATTGCCGACCCCGTGCCTAGTCTTGCCGTGGCGATGACGAACCGGTGCCAGGGCGTGGTAGATGGGGCGCGCGGCAGAGGTGCCGCTTTCCCTGTTTGGCCTGGCGTCCTCCCTGCTGTCGACTGGCATGGCCGATTCGCCCCCACTTTTTGGATCGGGATGCCCTGCTCGTCGATGCAAGGAGGGCCAACTCAACCGGCATTTCTCGATCAAAACACCAGTTATTTTGACCAGGTTTTTGTCCAATTTGGCCATCATGTCGATTTATGCCAGGATAAGTTTTTAGAGTATTATACGGGAGTTATCTCATGAGCGGACCCACGAAAGCAGAACTTGAGGCACGTCTCAAGCAATTTAAACAGCAACAACAGCGCAAACGCGAGCAGTCAAAGACACGCAGGGAGGATCGCAAGCAACAGGGCGAGAAGGAATTGCGCATCTACGTGCCGAAGGAAAAATTGGCGGCCTGTCAAATCGCGGTGGAGCAGGTGGTCAAGGGCGCGGGCTATCCCTCCGTTGTCGACCGGGCCGTGACCGAGGCCATCCCCTTGGCCGAGATGATCAGGCAAACCTGCATGATCCTAAAAAGAGCATTTGGCCACAGAGCCACAGAGCACACAGAGAAAAATCAATGTGTTGGAAAGCACGCATTCAACACCTTCTAGGTGAGCCTGGTCTGATAGGTAACCACGACGCGGGGGATCGGCATTGGCAGGCTTTGAGAGGCTAGGAAATCCCAGGGCTGAAATCAATTTGTTTTCCTGACTGTGGGGTCCACTTTACCCAACGCCATCAGGCCAGGGCGATCCTTATGAGCGAAAATCTAAGCATGTGAAGCCGCTATCGAGGGCTTGGGCTTGAATTGACGCCATTGGCTGTGGGCCAGCAGAAGATGAAAATTGCCGACTTGTCTCGCCGGTGATTTCGTATGGAGATCTTAAGTGTTTGAATTTATTGGCGTCCCCGAGACGATTTGAACGTCCGACCTGCCGCTTAGGAGGCGGCTGCTCTATCCAACTGAGCTACGGGGACTGGGGTTGGGCGGTTTGGATTATAGGGGATGCAGGCCGGGGCTGAAAGCCTGGGCCTTGTGGCCGCTTTATTTCGGGGTTGGGTGGTTGAGGTTGGAAAAGGCCTGGGGCCGGTCGGAGAAATCGGCCTGGGTCCAAGAGTGGCGTTCAATCCAGCTGATCACCCGGCGCTCGCCGCAGGCCAGGTAGCCATCCAGATCATCCAGCAGGCGGCGCTGCAACAGCAGGCAGAGTTGCTGGCTGCGCACGCCGTCGTGGGCCATGGCCAGGGGTGCCGCCTCTTGCTCGGCGGCGGCGAGCAGGCGTTCGGCCAGGTCCAGCGGCAGCTGGGGCAGGTCGCAGGGGACGACCAGCAGCCATGGGGCGCTGGCCTGCCGACCGGCGGCTAGAATGCCGGCCAGGGGGCCGGGAAAGCCCTGCTGCAGGTCGCTGACTACCGGATGACCCAGCTGTTGATAGCGTGCCAGGTTGCGGTTGGCGCTGATCAGGACCTCGTCCACCTGCGGTCGAAGGCGCTCCAGGGCGTATTGGATCAGGGGCTGGCCCTGGTATTCCTGCCAGCCCTTGTCGATGCCGCCCATGCGCTGGCCGCGTCCCCCGGCGAGGATGATGCCGCTGAGGCTGGGTCTGTGCCCCCTGTCCGCTTCGGTTGCGCTCGGTGAAGGGTCCAGTGGGTTTGGGCCTAGGGTTGATGGCTGGGGATGGCGTATCATGGGCGGGATTCGTAAGACCAAGAGATAAGAGAATTCTGCCAGTTGACTGAGAACAAAGCACGTATCCAGCGCCGCAGCCCCGATCCGGCCTGCCTGTCTGCCCTGACCGGGCTGGACCCCCTGCTGGCGCGCATCTACGCCGCCCGGGGGGTGAGCGATCCGAGCCAGTTGGACCTGCAGGCGCGGCGGTTGCTGCCGCCGCAGCGGCTGGATGGTCTGGACGCCGCCGCCCAGATGCTGCAGCAGGCCCTGCGCCAAGGCCAGCGTATCGTGATCGTTGGCGATTATGACGCCGATGGTGCCACGGGCACGGCGCTGGCGCTGCGCGGGCTGGCCGCCTTGGGCTTTCGGCAGCTCGATTTTCTCGCCCCGGATCGTTTTCTCTATGGCTATGGCCTGTCACCGGCCATTGTCGAGCTGGCCCTGCGCAATCGGCCCGATCTGCTGATCACCGTGGACAACGGCATCTCCAGCATCGATGGGGTGGCGGCGGCCAAGGCGGCGGGGCTTGGCGTCATCGTCACCGACCACCACCTACCGGGCGCTGAGCTGCCCGCTGCGGATGTCCTGGTGAACCCCAACCTGCCCGGTTCCGGCTTTCCCAGCAAGGCAATGGCCGGGGTCGGCGTGGTGTTTTATCTGCTGCTGGCCCTGCGCGCCACCCTGCGCGAGAGCGGCTGGTTCGGCCCCAATCGGCCCGAGCCCAATCTGGCCGAGCTGACCGACCTGGTGGCCCTGGGCACGGTGGCCGATGTGGTGCCCCTGGATCAGAACAACCGCATCCTGGTGGAACAGGGCCTCAAGCGCCTACGCAGCGGCCGCGGCAATCCCGGCATACGCGCCCTGCTCAGCCTGGCCGGGCGCGATCCGGCCCAGGTCACGGCAACGGACCTGGGCTTTGCCGCTGGCCCCCGACTCAATGCCGCCGGCCGCCTGGACGACATGAGCCTGGGCATCCACTGCCTGCTCACCGATGACCTCAATCGGGCCATGGAGCTGGCGCGTCAGCTCGATCAGCTCAACCGTGAGCGGCGCGGCATAGAGGCGGAGATGCAGCAGGAAGCGGATCTATTGCTACAGCGGCTGTTCGACCACTCCGATGGCTGGCCCCAGGGGGTCTGTCTGCAGGGCGCGGACTGGCATCAGGGGGTGGTGGGCATAGTCGCCTCGCGGGTGAAGGAGCGCCTGCACCGGCCAGTAATCGCCTTCGCCCCCGTCGATGACGGCAGCCTCAAGGGCTCGGGCCGCTCCATCGAGGGCCTGCATCTGCGCGATGCCCTGGATGCCGTGGCCTGCCGTCACCCCCAGCTGATTCAACGCTTTGGCGGCCATGCCATGGCCGCTGGGCTGAGCATCCCCGCCAGCGCCTATGCCGATTTTGCCGCCGCCTTCGATGCCGAGGTACGCCGTCAGCTGGGTGATGAGCCCCGCGAGCCCCTGATCCACAGCGATGGCGAGCTGGCCCCGGCGCAGTTCAGCCTGGACACCGCCTGGAGCCTGCGCCAGGCCGGGCCCTGGGGGCAGCGCTTCCCCGAGCCCCTGTTCGATGGCCGCTTTCGCATCCTGCAGCGGCGCATCGTCGGCGAGCAGCACCTCAAACTCCGTCTGCGTCCCGAGCAGGGACCAGAGCTGGACGCCATCGCCTTCTTCATGGCCGAGCACCGAGACCATCCCGGTGATGAGTTGCATGCCGCCTATCGGCTGGACATCAATCACTATCGGGGCGAACAGAACCTGCAGCTGCAACTGGTGCATATCGAGTGAGGAAACATGAAACGGCAGCCCATTGATCAAACATCGAACGCAGCCTGGGATGAAGACGGGGATGAAGACTGGGACGAGGACGAGCTCCTGGAGGGCCTGGACGGGTTCGGGGATGAAGATCCTTATGGAGACGATCATGAAGCCGAGGAAATGCCCGACGAGGACCGGGAGGAAGGGGATGACGAGGGCGAAATGGAGGTCATCTGGGTTCAGCCCGGTGCCGCAGCCGGTGCCGATGGTGATGAAGAGGCGGATGAAGGGGCCGAGCGGGTCTATGCCGAGCGCCCCAACAAGAGCGCCCTGAAGCGGGAGATGCAGTCCCTGCAAGACCTGGCCGAGCGCCTGCTGGAACAAGGCCCGGAGCGGTTGTTGCCCCTGCGCTTCTCAGACAAGCTGATGCAGGCCCTGGCAGAAGGGCGGCGGCTGAAGGTGGCCAATGCCCGCCGTCGTCATCTGCGCTACCTGGCCCGCCTGTTGAGCCAGGAAGACATCAACGCGGCGGAGCAGTTCATCGCCGAGATCGACGCCCGTCACGCCACCAACACGCGCCAGTTCCACCGGCTGGAGCAATGGCGCGACCGCCTGCTACAGGAGGGCGATGCCGCTCTGACCGAACTGTTGCGCGAATACCCCCAGGCGGACCGCCAGCTAGTGCGCCAGCTGATGCGCAATGCCCAGCGCGAACAGGCCCAGGGCAAGCCCCCGGCCTCGGCACGCAAGCTGTTCAAGCTGCTGCGCGCTCTGGGCTAAGGGATGTCTGAAGCCATGCCGTCGAAACAAAGGGGCCTGCTCGGAGAACCTGGTGGTCAGGGACAGGGGTCTATGCCCCTGTCCTCGCCCCAGATGAGTATCTGGCTCGATATCCAGACCGGGCGGGATGCCAGCGCCTACAACCTCTGCGAGCTGGTGGAACTGAGGGGCCAGCTCGATGTACCGGTGATGATCGAGGCCATAGTCCAGAGCCTGACCGAGGCCGATAGCCTGCATCTGCGCTTTGGCGTACAGCAAGGGGTGCCGGTACAGTCCCTGGGCGTGGCACAGGCGGATGTGGCCGTGGTGGACCTGAGCGTCGGCTATGCCGATGAGGCGCAGCGCGAGGCCTGCGCCTGGCGAGAAATCGAGGCGCTCAAGGCCCGGCCATTCGACCTGGAACGGGGTGGTTTGAGCCGGGACAGGATCATCCGTCTCGGGCCGGAGCGCCACTGGTGGGTCAGGCTCTATCACCACCTGGTGTTGGATGGCTTTAGCGGCAGGCTGCACGCCAGCCGCACTGCCGCGCTGTACAACGCCAGGCTGCGCGGGGTTGAACCCGCGCCCAGCGGCTTGGGCGATTACCGCGCGTTCATTGCTGCGGATGCGGCCTATCCCGCAAGCCGGGCCCATGGGCTGGACCTGGCCTACTGGCGCGAGCGTCTGGCCCAGGGCCATAGGCCCGCCCGCTTTGGCGCAGGGGCCGGCGGCCCATCAGCGTCCATGCCGCCGCACATGCTCAGGCGGCCAGTGCGGCCCGAGCTGATCGCCGGGGTCAAGCAGATCTCGGCCCAGGCCGGGGTGACCTTCTATGCTGTGTTGCTGGCGGCCTATCTGCTGTTTCTGGGGCGTCACGCCGGCACCTTCCGACCGGCCTGCGCCTTGCCCCTGGTGAATCGGCGCGGGCGGGCCGAGCGCGCCACCCTGGGCCACTTCGTCAATGTGCTGCCCTTCGGTATCTCCCTCGATGAACACCACTCCTTCATCGCCCTGTCCCAGGCGGTAGGTCGGCAGCTGCGCAGCGATCTGCGGCACATGCGTCTGGGCGGCGGCCTGATGCGTGCGGCAGGCCTGGACCCCTGGGCAGGAATTGGGGCAGGAACCGGGTCAGGAACCGGGGCGGGCGTGGCCACCTTCAATGTACTGGATTATCCCAGCTCCCAGCCCTTTGCGGGCCTTGAGGCCAACCTGCCCCTGGTCCTTGGCGTAGGGCCGGTAGAGGACCTGATGCTGGTGGTCAGCGGTTATCAAGGCTATCCGCCGGGGGCAGAGGCCAGGTTCTGCTGGTGGTACAACCCCGCTGTCCATGACGCGGCGGCCATGGCCTATCGGGCGGAGGGCTTTGAGGCCCTGCTGCAGGCCCTATGTCGGGATGCCCAGGGTGACCCGGCCGGGCTGCCGCTGATGGGTGACGGGCAGGCCGCGCGGATCAGGGACGCGGAGCAGGGTCCGGCCCTGGGCGAGGTGGTCCATGTGCTGGATCGGATACAGGCCCATGTCCAGCGCAATCCCCAGGCCAGGGCCCTGAGTGCGCGGCAGCAGAGCGCCAGCTACGCGGAGCTGGCGCAGATGGCGGCGGCGGTGGCGGCCAGGCTGCGCGAAGCCGGTATTCGGCCAGAAGAGCCGGTCGGGCTCTGTCTCCATCCGTCCATCGAGGTGGTGGCGGGCTTTCTCGGCATCCTGCTGGCCGGCGGCGCCTCGTTGCAGCTCGATCCGCAACAACCCCCGGCCCAACTACAGGGCATGATCGGCGACCTGGGCTGCCGTCTGCTGCTGGTAGAGGCCAGCACGCGGGCTATGGTGGCGCAAGGGGCGGACCTGTGCCTGATCGAACTCGATGCCAGGGCGCTACGCGGCGAGGCCCTGTCGGGTGACCCTGGGGCGTTATGGGGGGCGCTGGGTGGGGGGCAGGGGGGCAGGCGGCGCTTGCTGGACGATCGGCTGATCTGTCTGCTGCATACCTCAGGTTCCAGCGGCAGGCCCAAACCCGTTGGCCTGAGCGCCAGGGCACTGGCCGGCAGAATGGACAGCATGGCGCGCGAGTTCGGCCTGGGCGAGGCCGATGAATGCAGCTGCGTCAGCGCGGCACTGGGCTTTGACCCCTGGCTGGAGCAGGTGCTGTTGCCCCTGTGCACGGGCTCCAGCCTGTGGCTGCCGGAGCGTCAGTTGCTGCTTGATGGCCCGGCCTTTTGGCGTGAACTGAAACGCCAGGGGGTGACCCATTTCAACCCCCCCGTGCCCTCACTGCTGTCTGTCCTGTTGTCCGCCGACGGCATCCCCGAGGGCCTGCGTCTGCGCCGTCTGGTGCTCGGCGGCGAACGCCTGAGCGCCGATCTGCTGGCCCGCGCCCAGGCGCTGCTCAACCCCGCCACCATCTGGAATATGTATGGTCCGACCGAGGCCACCATAGAGGCCACGGGATGGCCCCTGCCAGGCGGTGTGCCGGGCCGCGAGACGGAAGCGGAAATCCCCATAGGCCGGCCCCTGCCGGGGATGGTCCTGCGCATCCTCGATGAGCGTCTGCGTCGGCTGCCCTTCGGCGTGCCGGGTGAGATCTACATCGGCGGGGCAGGCCTGGCCCAGGGCTATCTGAACCGGGCAGCGGAGACGGCAGAGCGGTTTATCCCCGATCCCTACGGGCCGCCGGGGGCGCGCCTCTATCGCAGCGGCGATCTGGGGCTCTGGCGGGCCGATGGCGTGGTGCTGTTTCGCGGCCGTAGGGATGAGCAGGTCAAGCTGCGCGGTCAGCGTGTTGAGCTGGCCCATGTGGAGGCCGTGATCAAGCGCCAGCCGGGGGTCGAGGATGGCGTGGTGCTGTTCGAGTCGAACCCCTACGGTGGCCGCCTGATTGCCCATGTCGTCGGCCAGGTATCTGCACAGGCCCTGAAGGCCGCCCTGAAGCGGGAGCTGAGCGCGGCCGCCGTACCCCAGACCTATGTCATGCATCAGGCCCTGCCCTTACTGCCCTCCGGCAAGCTGGACCGCCGGGGGCTTGCCGACCAGGCCAGGGACAGGCCGACGCCTGGCCCGAGATCCCCTGCGCCTTCATTCCCTGCATCTGGATCGGCCCGGCGCAGGGCGTTGCAGCGAGCCATCGCCGCCATCTGGGCCGAGTTGCTGGATGCCGAGGCCCCGGCCGTGGACGCCAATCTGTTCGAGACCGGCGTCCACTCGCTGCTGGTGCTCGCCGCCCTGCCTCGGCTGTCCGCCCTGGCCGGGCGCGAGGTCTCGGCGGTGGAGGTGTTCCGCTATCCCAGCATCGCCCAATTGGCCGCCCAGCTGGCCGCCGAGCCAGTCTCTGATCTGGTCCCGGAGCTGGCTCCAGAACTGGCCCCTGATCCGGGCAAAGCCGAGGCGGACAGATCGGTCTGTCTGGCCCCAAGGGTGGGCCGACAGGCCAGCGGGGCGGATGCCGAGCTGGCCATCGTCGGGCTGGCCCTGCGCGTGCCTGGGGCCGAGGATGTCGCACAATTCTGGCGCAATCTGCTGGATGGCGTCGATAGCGTAGGCCAGGTCGATGCGGCCGCCCTGCGGCTGGCCGGTCTGGACCCAGGGCTGCTGCAAGATCCCCGGTTCATCAGTGCCCATGGCCGTATCCATGGCATCGAGCAATTCGATCCGGCGGCCTTCGGCTATAGCCCCGGCGAGGCGGCGCTGATCGATCCGCAGCAGCGATTGTTGCTCGAACTGGCCCTGCACGCCCTGGAGGATGCCGCCTGCGACCCGGCCGCGCAAGGACCGGTCGGGGCCTTTGTCGGCCTGGGCTTCCCCAGCTATCTGGTGGACCTTCTGGCGGTACGGCTGGAGCCGGTCGGCCTGCAGCGCTATGCCGCGCTGTTGGGCAACTCCGCCGATCATGCCGCCACCCGGCTGGCCTACAAGCTGGGCCTTGGCGGTCCGGCAATGGCCATCTCCAGCGCCTGTTCATCGGGCCTGGTGGCGGTGGCCCAGGCGGCGGAGAGCCTTCGCGCCGGCCGCTGTCGCGCCGCCCTGGCCGGTGCCCTATCCCTGGGCATGAACCTGGCCGGTGGCTACAGCTATGCCCAGGGCGGCATAGGTTCGGCCAGCGGCCGCTGTCGGCCCTTCGATGCCGCCGCCGATGGCACCCTGGGCGGAAGTGGCGGTGCCATGCTGGTGCTCAAGCGCCTGACCGATGCCCTGGCCGATGGCGACTGCATCCATGCCATCATTCGCGGCATAGGCCTGAACAACGACGGCAGCGCCAAGGCCGCCTTCACCGCCCCAGGTCTGGATGGCCAGGTGGCCTGCCTGCGGGCCGCCCTGGCCGATGCCGGGGTCGCTGCCGAATCCATCGGTTTTGTCGAGGGCCACGGCACGGCAACCGCCTTGGGTGACCCGATCGAGGTGGCGGCCCTGAACCAGGCCTATGGGGCAGGGGAGCGGGGCTCGGTCCTGCTGGGTTCGGTGAAGGGCAATATCGGCCACCTGGACGCCGCGGCCGGGGTAATCGGCCTGGTCAAGGCGGTCCTGGCCGTGCGCGAGGGGAGGGTGCCGCCGACCTGCCACTTCACCCAGGGCAACCCGCGCATCCCCTTTGCCGAGGGCCCGTTCCGGGTCAATACCCAGGCCGAGCCCTGGCCGCTCCGGCAGGGGCCTCGGCGGGCTGGGGTCAGCAGCTTTGGCGTTGGCGGCAGCAATGCGCACCTGATTGTCGAACAGGCACCCGAGCGGGGCGAGACGGCAGCGGCGGCGGGAGACGCACAGGCGCAACTGCTGCCCCTGTCGGCCGCCAGCCGGGAGGCCCTGGGACCGCTATGCGAGTCCCTGGGTCGCTGTCTGGGCGGGGCCGGGGCACCCGGCCTGGCCGATGCCGCCTACAGTCTGCAACGGGGGCGGCGGCGTTTGCGCTACCGCCGCGCCCTGGTCGCCCGCGACCTGGAGCAGGCCCTGGCCCGGCTGGCGGAGGCCGCCAGGGGTGAAGGTACGATCGAGGGGGACAGTCAGGCCAGCGAGCTGGCGCCGGCCTTTGTGTTTCCCGGCCAGGGCAGCCAGGTGCCGGGCATGGGGCGCGCGCTCTACGCGGAGGAGCCCCTGTTTCGCGCCATCCTGGACGAGGCGCGGGATATACTGGCGGGGAGCGGAGCCGCCGATGTGCCCGATCTGCTGCTGGGCGATCCCGCCGATAAGACCGCCCTGGCCCGGTTGACGGCGACGGACAGGGCGCAGCCCGCCCTGTTCGTTATCGAATACGCCCTGGCCAGGCAGTTGCAGGCCTGGGGTATAGTGCCGAGCGCCCTGGCCGGGCACAGCCTGGGGGAATACGTGGCGGCCTGTGTGTCCGGGGTGATGGATTTTGCCCGTGGTCTGGCCCTGGTCTGCGAGCGCGGGCGGCTGATGGCCTCGGCCCCGGCCGGCGCCATGCTGGCGCTCTCGCTGGCCGAGGAGGAGGCCCTTGCCCTGCTAGAGGCGGCCGGCGAGGGGACCGACCGGCCCGTCCTGGCCGCCGTCAACGCCCCGCGCCAATGCGTTGCGGCAGGCACCCCTGCGGCCATCGACCGGCTGGAGCGGCTGGCGCAGGAGGCAGGTCGGCCAACCCGGCGCATGCCCCAGCCCCACGCCTTCCATAGCCCGCTGATGGAGCCGATTCTGGCACCCTTTGCCGATGTCCTGGCGCAATACCCACTGGCCGCGCCGAAGATCCCCTTCACCTCCAATCTCAGCGGTAGTTGGATCGAGGAGGGACAGGCCAAAGACCCGGATTATTGGTGCCGTCATCTGCGCGGCGGGGTGCGCTTTGCCGATAATCTGGCCGCCCTCAAGGCCGAGCCGGGGCGGGTGCTGATCGAGGTCGGTCCCGGTCTGACCCTGTCGCGCCTGGCTCGGGCCAACGGCATGGCCGCGGAGGCCTGCCTGGCGACCCAGCCGACGCCGGATTGCGGCCGCGAGGCCCTGCTCGATGTCGTCGCCCGCCTCTGGGTAGGCGGGATAGAGCCGGACTGGCAGCGCCTGAATGGCGATCGGCCACGCCGCCGGGTGGCGCTGCCGGGCTACCCCTTCCAGCGGCAGCGCGTCTGGATCCAGGCCCAGGACCTGCGCCCGCCCAGGGCGGCCGCCCCTGTGGCCACCAGTACACCCCTTGAGGGGGCGTCCGTGCAGGATCAGGTTGTTGCCGTCTGGCAGCAGGTGTTCGGCGTTGCCTCTGTGGATCTCGATGCGGATTTTTACGCCCAGGGCGGTGACTCCCTGCTGGCGCTGCGCCTGGCAGCGCTGTTGGGTGAGACACTGGGGTTCAGTATCCCGCTGGAGTTGGTGCTGGAGTCCGGCAGCCCGGCGCAATTGGCGCACGCCCTGGAGAACCAGAGGCAGGCGTCGGACCATTCTGAATTTGAGACGGGAACCTTATGAGTACAGTCGCGGCCGAGGGCCTGCTGAACGAGTTGCGCAGCCTGGGGATCCGCCTCTGGGTGGAGGATGGCAATCTGGGCTTCGAGGCCCCGCCCGGCGTGTTCAGTCAGGCGCTCAAGCAGCGGGTGCGCCTGGCCAAGCCGGAATTATTGCGCCTGTTGGGAGAGCAGGATGCAGGGCCTGCGCCCCAGGAGGCGGCCTTTGCCGCCTTCCCATCCCAGGAGACCATCTGGGTCGCCCGCCGCGACCGGGCCAGTGACAGCACCTACTCCGTCATCGGCTCCATGCGCCTGCCGCCGCAGACCGGCAGCGCCCTGGTGGAGCAGGCCCTGGCCCAGGTCGCCGAGCGCCATGTCTGTCTGCGCAGCGTCTTCTTCGAGCGCGCGGGCCAGCTCTATCAGCAGCCCCTGGCCAGCGCCACGCCGCTGTTGCGCGTGCATGACTTCTCTACCGAGGCGAACCCCGGTGGCGCATTCCAGGAGCTGGTCCGCAGCGAATCCTTGCGTCCCTTCGATCTGAGCGCCGGACCGCTGACGCGGCTGCACTACTGCCGCCTTGGCGCGGCAGACCTGTTGCTGCTGTTGGTGGCCGACCACCTGATCATCGACGGCGAATCGACGCGCCTGTTCAAGCATGAACTGCTGACCCGGATCGAGGCGCTGCAGGCGGGCCAGGCAGCGGCGCTGCCGCCCTTGCCTCTGCCCCTGAGCGCCCTGGCGGAGCAGCGCCGCGCGGCCCTGCAGGGCGAGCGCTGGGAGGCCCTGCGGGCATTCTGGTCGCCGCGCATGGATCACGCCGACTGGGAGCCCTTGCCGACGGATGCCGACGAGGCGGATCCGGGCACGGGCGAGGGTCGCCGTTACCTGCATCCGCTCGACCCTGAAACCTGCGCCGCCCTGACCCAGCTCTCGGTCGGTCAGCAGGCCACGCCCATGGCCGTCTGGCTGGCGGCGGTGAGTCTGCTGCTCAGCCGCTACAAGAGCGGCGGCGGCCCGGTCGCCCTCGGCGTACCCTTTTCCGGCCGTACCCATAGCGCCAGCCAGGCCCAGATTGGCTGTTTCGTCAATGTCCTGCCGATCCGTACCCAAGTGAGCGGGGCGCTGGATTTCCATGGCCTGCTGAGGCACGCAATGGCCGAATTGCTTCAGGTGATGGATCACCAGGACCTGCCCCTTGACCACCTGCGCTGTGGCGATGGCATGGGCACCAGCGCGGCCCGGTTCGATGCCGTGGTCACCCTGGACCCGGACGATGAGCTGCAACGCCTCTGTCCCGACCTGCAAGGCCTGGCCGCAGTGGGCAAGTTCCCCCTCATGTTGAGTCTGATATCCAGCCCGGATGGCGGGAAGATACTGGGCATAGAATACGACCAAAATCTCTATTGCAAGGAGCGCGTTGCTCGCATGGCCGGGCACCTGGAGAGGCTGCTGCGGGATGCCGCCGCGCGTCCCAGGGCCGGGCTGATGCGCCTGCATCTGCTGGGCGAGGCGGAGCGGGTACGGCTGATCGATGGCTTCAACCCCGGCCACCGCCCCTATCCACGGGATGCCTCCCTGGCCAGTCTGTTTCGCCAGGCCGCCGCCAGCCGGGCCGAGGCCAGGGCGCTGGTGGCCGGGGAAGAGAGCCTCAGCTACGCCGAGCTGGATCGGCTCAGCGACGGTCTGGCGGGGGCCTTGGCGGCCCAGGGGGTGGTGCCCGGCGAGGTGCTTGGGCTGGCCCTGGAACCGGGCATACAGGCCGTGCTCACCCTGCTGGGCGTGATCAAGGCCGGCGGCGTCTATCTGCCGTTGGACCCCGGCCTGCCGTCCAGCCTGCTCGGGCCCTTGCTTGAAAACAGCGGCGTGCGCCGGGTGATCGTCGATGACGCAAACCGCCAGCGCCTGGCCGGAGAATCCCTGACCTGCCTGGAGCTGGCGCGGCTGCTGGATGCCGACAGCCCCGCGCCCGAGGTGGATCGGCAGGGCGGGGATGCCGCCTATGTGCTGTTTACCTCGGGTTCCAGCGGTGAACCCAAGGGCGTGGTGGTACCCCATCGGGCGGTGGCGCGTCTCTGTTGCAATGCCGATTTTCTGTCTTTGGGCCAGGAGGATGCCATGGCCCAGGCCGCCCCGCTGGGTTTTGACGCCGCCACCCTGGAGATCTGGGCACCCCTGCTGGCGGGTGCCTGCCTGGTGATCCTCGATCAGGAAACCCTGCTCAACCCCAAGCGCCTGCGGCAGTGTTTGATCGACCAGGGCATCACCGTCATGTGGTTGACCGCCAGCCTGTTCAACCGGATTGCCGACGAACAACCCGAGGCCCTGCGCCCCCTGCGCAGCCTGCTCACCGGGGGTGAGGTGCTCAGCCCGGCCCATGTGCGGCGGGTGCTGGATGCCTGCCCCGAATTGCGCCTGATCAACGGCTATGGCCCCACCGAAAATACCACCTTCACCAGCACCCACAGGATTCGGCGCAGTGAGGCGGACGCCCTGGCCCTGCCCATAGGTCGGCCGGTGGCCAACAGCCGGGTCTATGTCCTGGATGCCGCCGATCAGCCCGCGCCCGTAGGGGTCTGGGGCGAACTCTGTTGCGCCGGTGATGGGCTGGCCATCGGCTATGCCGGGCGCGACGATCTGACCGCCAAGGCCTTCGGTCGGCTGCCCTGGCCGCCCCATGAACGCATCTACCGCAGTGGCGATCTGGCCCGCTGGCGCGAGGATGGGGTGCTGGAATTCGGTGGCCGCCGGGACGGCCAGGTCAAGGTCCGTGGCCACCGGGTCGAGACCGAGGCGGTGGAGAGGGCCCTGACCCGGCTGGATGGCGTGCGCGACGCGGCGGTGCTGACCCTGGGCGAGGGCGATGGCCGCCTGTTGCTGGCCTGTTTGGTGGCCGAGCAGGCCGTGGAGCAGGCAACGGAGGCGCGTTGGCGTGCCCAACTTGGCGGGATGCTGGCCGACTTCATGCTCCCGGACCGCTTCGTCCAGGTGGCGCAGATCCCACTCACCCGCAGCGGCAAGAAGGATCGCCGCGCCCTGGCCCGCCAGATCGGAACGCCGCAGGCAGAGCGCCCGGCCCGGCCGCCCGGCAGCGATGCCGAGCGCCTGGTGGCGCGGCTGTTTGCCGAGCTGTTCCAGGGCGCTGCCATCGATGCCGAGTCCGATTTCTTGCGTTTGGGCGGCCACAGCCTGCTGGCCATGCGCCTGTCCAGCCTGATCGAGCAGGAGACGGGGACGCGCCCGGCGATTGGCGATATCTTCAGCGCCGGCAAGGTATCCGCCATTGCCCGTCTGATCGAGCAGGCCGCCCCCCAGCGCCGGTCCATACCCAAGGCCACAGGCCCCGACTTCGCCCTCTCCAGCGGCCAGGCGCGTCTCTGGGTGATGCAGCGGCTCTACCCGGATTCACCCGCCTACAATGTCCCCGCGGCCATGGACCTGGAAGGGCCGCTGGATGTGGCGGCCCTGGGCCGCGCCCTGATCGCCCTGGAGGAACGGCAACATGCCCTGCGCCTGCGCCTGATCCCGGCGGCCGATGACCCCATGGGCCTGCGTCAGCGCCTGGTCGATGCCGGTGGGCTGAGGCTGGTAGAGGAAGACCTATCGGCGGCGGCCGATGCCATGGCCGAGGCCGAGCGTCTGCTGGCCGAGGAGGTCAGACGCCCGTTTGATCTGCTGCGCGAGGGGCCGATGCGGCTGCGTCTGCTGCAACTGGGGGCGCGGCGCTGGCGGCTGATCCTGGTGCTACACCATCTCGCCTGCGACGGCTGGTCCATGCCGATCCTGCTGCGCGACCTTGCCGCCCTGTACCGGCGCGAGACGGGCGCGACCCCGCCGCCATTGCCCCGGCTGGAGCGCAACTACGAGGACTTTGCCGAATGGCAGCGGACCTTTCTCGCTAGCGCCGACGGCCAGGCCCTGCTGGCGCGCTGGCGCGCCCGCCTTGAGCCCTTGCCCGAGCCCTTGGCCTTGCCGACAGAGCATAGGCGTCCGGCGCAGAAGCGCTTTCGCGGGGAGTTTGCAACCTATGCCTTCAGCGCCCAGCTGACAGGCCAGTTACAGGCTATTGCCGAGCGCCATGAGGCCTCCCTGTTCATGGCCCTGCTTGCCCTGCTGCAGGTCCTGTTTCATCGCCTCAGCGGCCAGACCGACATCGCCCTGGGCACCCTGGCCGCTGGTCGTGATCAGCTGGAACTCAATGATCTGGTGGGCTTTTTTGTCAATACCCTGGTGCTGCGCCAGGTGGTTGACCCCAGCCAGGGCTATGCGGCCTGGCTGCAGGCGGCGCGGGTGGGCTGCATGGCGGCCCTGGAGGATCAGAACTGCCCGTTCGAGGCCCTGGTCGATGGCCTGGGCGTGCCCCGCGACAACAGCCGCAATCCCCTGTTTGACGTACTTGCCAGTTGGCAGGATGCAACCCCAGAGCCCCTGGACCTGCCAGGGGTCGAGGCGCGTTTTGTCGATCTGCCCTTTCCCTTCGCCAAGTTTGATCTGGCCTTTTATTTTCAGCGCCAGGGTGGTCAGTACCAGAGTGGTCAGACCCAGGGCGGCGAGATCCAGGTGACCCTGGAATACAGCACGGACCTGTTCGACCGGCCCGCCATCGACCGGCTGATGGGCTGGCTGTTCAGGCTGGCGCAACAGGCCCTGGCCGACCCGGCCCAAGCGGTGGCCGGGCTGAGCCTGATGGGGGCTGAGGAATATCGCCTGGTGACCCAGGGCTTCAATGCCACGGCGGTCGATTTCGACCTGAGCCGCAGCCTGCCCGAGCCCTTTTTGCAGCAGCTCAGGGCCAGCCCCGAGGCAAGGGCCGTGCTGACCGAGGGGGAGACCCTCAGCTATGCCGATTTCGCCCAACGCGCGGCGGCGGTGGCCGAGCGCCTGCATGCCATGGGCGTCGAGCCCGGCGGCCTGGTGGCGGTTTGCGCCCGGCGCGGGGTGGAATTGCTGGCCGCCATCCATGGCATCCTCATGGCCGGGGCGGTCTATGCGCCCATCGACCCCGACCACCCGGAGCGGCGTCGCGCCCAGATGCTGGATGATCTGGGCAATCCGCCGATCCTCAGCCTGGCGGCCCTGGCCGAGCTGTTCCCAGGGCGCGCGCCGATTGCCCTGGATGGACTGGCCCCGGCCAAAGGGCCGCCCCAGTGCCGGGCAAGCGAGCCTGGGGCCCTGGCCTATGTCCTCTTCACCTCGGGTTCCACCGGTCGGCCCAAGGGCGTCGGCATAGAGCACCGCAGCGTGCTCAACCGCATCCTCTGGATGCAGCAAACCTTTCCCCTGGGGCGCGATGATGTGATCCTGCACAAGACGCCGGTGACCTTCGATGTATCGGTGTGGGAGCTGTTCTGGTGGTCCTGGACCGGTGCTGCCGTCGCCCTGCCCAAGCCGGGGGCGGAGCGGGACCCGGTTGCCCTGGTTGACGCCATCGAGCGCTTTGGGGTGACCCTGGCGCATTTCGTGCCCTCCATGCTGGATGTGTTCCTCAGCTGTCTGGAGGACGGTCGCGCGGACCCCGCCAGGTTGCGTCGGCTGCGTTATGTCTTCGCCAGCGGCGAGGCCCTGGATGCGCGCCTGGTGGAGCGCTTCAACCGCCTGCTGCACGTCCCCTTCGGCTGTGAACTGCACAATCTCTACGGCCCCACCGAGGCCACGGTGGATGTCACCTGGCAGCCCTGCTCACCCTGGCCGGGGGGTGCCCGGGTGCCCATCGGCAGGCCCATCGCCAACACCCGCATCCGCATCCTCGACCCCTCAGGCCAGCCGGTGCCAATCGGCGTCAGCGGCGAGATCCACATCGGCGGCATCCAGCTGGCGCGCGGTTATCTCCAGCAGGCGGCCCTGACCGAGCAGCGCTTTGTCGCCGACCCCCTGCTGCCCGGCGAGCGGCTCTATCGCAGCGGTGATCTGGGCCGCTGGCTGGCCGATGGCAGGATCGACTATCTGGGCCGCATCGACCATCAGGTCAAGGTGCGCGGTTATCGCATCGAATGCGACGAGATCGAACAGGCCCTGGAGGGCCACCCCTGGGTCGAACGGGCGCTGGTGGTGCCCGCCGAAGCGGGCGGCTTCACCGAGCTGCACGCCTATCTACTGACCTCGGAGGCCGATGGGGCAGCGGGGCTGTCAAGCGCCGCGTTGCGCACCCATGCCCGCGAACGGCTGCCGGAATACATGCTGCCGGCGCGTTATCTGCGTCTGCGCGAGCTGCCCCTGACCTCGAGCGGCAAGCTGGATCGCAAGGCCCTTGTCGGCCAGTCCCTGGAGGCCGACGCCGACGCCATTGCCGATACCGACGCCGCTGGCGACCCGGCTTCGAGTCCAGTCCAGCGGCGCCTGCTGGCCATCTGGCGGGAGATCCTGCCCGCTGCCCGCTTCACCCCGGAGCAGGGCTTCATGGAGGTGGGCGGCAACTCCCTGATGCTGATCCGCCTGCATGAGCGTCTGCAGGACGAATGGCCGGGGGTGTTCAGTATCGCTGATCTGTTTGCCCACGCCACGGTGGCGGCCCAGGCGCGGCGTATTCAGGCACTCGGCGGCGAATCAACGGCGGCCCAGGCGGCCCAGAGTCCAGACCAGGGCCCGGTCGCCATCATCGGCATGGCCCTTCGCCTGGCGGATTTCGAGGATACTGATACCTTCTGGCAGGAGCTGGAGCAAGGGGCCGATCGGGTCAGGCCCCTGCCGACCGGGCGTGCCGCCGATGCCGCCGGTCTGGCGGCCGTGCTGGGGCGCGAGGTGGCCGAGTTTCGCCAGGCGGCCTATCTGGAGGATATCTTCGGCTTTGATCCCGGCCGCTTTCGCATGGCCCCCATGGATGCCAGCCTGATCGATCCCGAACAGCGTCTGTTCCTGGAATGCGCAACGGCGGCGCTGGAGGATGCCGGTTACGGTGGCGCGGCGCTCGATCATCGGCACTTGGGGGTGTTTGTCGGCGGCTCGGCTTCGCCCCTCTATCGCGAGGCCCTTGGGCGGCTGCTGCCGCAGCGTCTGGAGCAGATCTTCGCCCTCAATGTACCGTCCAACATCGCCACCCGCTGCGCCTTCCTGCACGACTGGCGCGGACCGGCGATGCTGCTGGACACCGCCTGTTCCTCCGCCCTGGTGGCGGTGCACCAGGCCTGCCGCGCCCTCGCCGAGGGGACCTGTGAATTGGCCCTGGCCGGTGCCGCCAAGGCCTATGCGCTGCCGCCCGATGCGGCCCGGCAATTGACCATAGATTCCTCCACCGCCCGCACCCGGGCCTTTGCCGAGGGGGCCGACGGAACCGGCATGGGCGAGGGGGTAATCGTCTTTTTGCTCAAGCCTCTGAACCAGGCCCTGCGGGACGGCGATGCCATACATGCCCTGATCCGGGGCAGCGCGGTAAACCAGGATGGTGCCTCCAGCGGCCCGGCGGCACCCAATCCCCTGGCCCAGGCCGAGGTGATCCGCGCCGCCGCCAAGCAGGCCGGGGTTTCCCTCGACAGCCTGTCCTACGTCGAGGCCCACGGCACTGGGACGGCCCTGGGTGACCCGATCGAGATCGATGGCCTGAGCCGCGCCTTTGCCGAGGATACCCAGGCAACCGGCTTCGCCTTCGTCGGCTCGGCCAAGGGCAACTACGGCCATCTCGACGCCGCCGCCGGGGCCCTGAGTCTGGCCAAGGCGGTGCTCTGCCTGCGCCATGACCGGGCACCGCCGCAACCCTTCTTCACCGCGCCCAATCCGGCCATCGACTTTCAGCGCGCCCCGGTGCGGGTGGCGCAGACGGCCTCGCCCCTGGCGGATCGGGGCGGGCCCCGGCGGGCCGGGGTCAGCTCCTTTGGCCTGAGCGGCATCAATTGCCATCTGATCCTGGAGGCGGCCCCGGTGCCGGAAGGCCGGTGCAGCGAGGGCAATGCGCCGCCCGCCCATTATGTCGTCGGCCTGTCCGCCGCCGATGAGACCGCCCTGCGGCGCTATGTCGAGGCCCTTGCCAAGCGGCTGGAGCAGGCCGATCTGAGCCTGGCCGATCTGGCCCATACCCTGGCGGTAGGGCGTCAGCATCTGGCCTGCAGGATTGCATTCTGCGTCCGCGACCTGGCCGATCTGACAGGCCAGATAAGGGCCTCCGGTCAGGCCGATAACCAGGCATTCAGCCTGCTGGCCCGGCGCGGGGCCGGTGCAGGCAGCCCTGAACCGGCCCGGGCCGTCGCCAGGGATGCGGCGGAGGCTGCGCGGATGCGCGCGGCCTATCTGGCGGGTGCCGATTTGATCTGGCCGAGCACGGCAGCCCCGGCGCGACGGCTGCACCTGCCCCCCGCGCCCTTCAGTCGCAGGCCCTGCCATCCCGATTTTGCGCCAGCGGCAGGGGGCGGGGCACGCCCCTGGCTGGGGGCCGGGGTGCGCCTGAGTGACGGCTTCGGCTTCGCCTGTGAGGTGCAGGGGGCGGACTTCTGGCCCATGGCGGAGCATCAACTGGAGGGGCGGCCAACCCTGGTCGGCATGGCCTTGCCTGGGCTGTTGGCAGAGGCGGCGCGCCAGGTCGGCATCCAGGGGCCGATCCAGCTTACCGATCTGCGCTGGCTGCGGCCGGTACGCGCCGATGAGCTGGTGGCGGGCAGCCTCAGCCTGAGGTTGCGCCAGGGGCACGGGGCCTGGCAGGCGGAATTGGCCGGCCTCAAGCGGGCCGTGGCGGGGGAGCATTGGACGCCATTTGCCCAGGCGCGGCTGCGCGGCGGCGAGCCGATGGCGGCGCTGGACCTGGCCGCGGCGCGGGCCAGATGCCCACACAATATGCAGCTGGCGGCGTTTCAGGCCGAGCAGCAGGGGGTGCGGGTCTCCGCCCGCTGGGATTGTTTAGTAGAACTGCACGTGGCGGCCAATGGCGCGGAGAAACTGGCCCTGTTGCGGCGGCCGAATGATACTGCCGAGGCGGCCGGGGGACGGTCATTTGCCCTCGATCCCGCCCTGCTGGATGTGGCCGCCAGCCTGGCCCTGGATTACGCCGGGCGCGTGCCCAGCGCCTGTGACGCGCTGCTGCTTGATGCCAGCCCGCTGCCGCCGGAGGTCTTGGCCCTGGTGACCCGGCGCGGCTATGCGGGCGATGACCTGCTGGTCGATGTCAGTCTGGTCGAGGCCGATACGGGTCGGCCCTGTCTGGCCTTTCATGGCCTGCGTTTCAGCCGTCTCGGGGCGGCGCGCAAGGCATCCCTCTGGATCCCGGCCTGGGTCGCGGCACCTCTGCCGGCGGGTGCCGCGCCGCGTCCCCTGGCCCTGGTCGGCGGCGGCCCCCTGTGGGCGCGTCTGCGCGACGAGCTGGAGGCGCTCGGTTTGCTGGCCCTGGAGGCCAATAGCGCGGCCGATATCCTGGGCTATGCAAAAGTCGGCGGCAGGGATGTCATTCTGGCCCCGGACTGTGGCGCGGCCCCCTTCGCCTGGACCACCGGCCTGCTGCGTGAACTCATGCTCGGCATCTCATCGAGGCTGCGCCTGCTGTTGGTTGCGCAGCAGGCCTTTGCGGAGACGGCGTCCAGGGTCGAGATCGACCCCCAGGCCAGCCTGCTGGCCGGCCTGTGCCTGTCGGCAGGGCAGGAAGAGCCGCTGCTGGACTGCCGCTTTATCGATCTCGATGCCGGAACCCAGGTCGAGGCGCTGGTCAGGGAGTTCGATCGGTTTGATCTCGAACCCGCTGCTCACCCGGTGGGCGCTGACCCGGCCGGTGATGAGCGGCCGGCCCTGGCCCTGTGGCGCGGGGGCGAGCGCATGGAACGCATCCTGCAACCGGCCCTGGAGACGGATAGCACGGCATGGCCGGAGACGGGTTGCTGCCTGGTATCCGGTGGCCTGGGGGGGCTTGCCCTGACTTTGGCCGAGGCAATGGCGGCCCAAGGCAGGCTGTCGCTGGCCCTGCTTGGCCGCAGCGGTGGCGTCAGCGGTGACGATGCCGAGTCGGAACGCCGTGCGCAGCGCCTGCACGAGTTGCGCGAGGCCGGGCTGAGGCTGCGCCTTTATGCCTGCGATGTGACCGATGGCGCGGCACTGGCGGCCTGCCTGGACGATATCCGGGCCGAGCTGGGGCCGATCACCGCCGTGGTACATGCCGCAGGCCTGGCCGATGGCGGTTTCCTGGCGCAGCGCAGTTCGGCGGAGCTGAGCCAGATATTGGCACCCAAGATCGAGGGTGCCCGCCAGCTGGATCGGCTCACCCGGCAGGACCCGATCCAGGCCTTCGTCCTGTTCGGCTCGATCACCGCCCTGGTCGGCGCGCCGGGGCAGATCGCCTATACCGCCGCCAATGCCTGGCTGGCCGGCTTCGCCACCTGGCGTCGGGCCCAGGGACGGCCGACCCAGTGCCTCGATTGGTGCGCCCTGAGCGAGCTTGGCATGGCGGCACGCGCCACTCGGGGCAGTCTGAGTGCGGGCGGCATAGACCCAGGCCAGGCCCTCGATGCCTGGCATAGGGCCCTGAGGGTGGACGCCCCTCAGGTAGTGATTCGGGGGCCGGAGGTCGCCGCCCCGGTGGCGGCAGCGCCGCAGCCCAGGCCCGCAGCGGAACCCCGGCCAGAATCGGGCACGGAATCGGGCACGGAACCGGACGCTGAATCGGGATCAGAGGCAACGCCAGCGGCCCAGCCTCCCCCGGCAGGCCTCAATCTGGAACAGGCCCTGGCGGCGATCTGGCAGCGCGTGTTGGGCTATGAACAGATCGATGAGGACGTGGATTTTTACAGCCTTGGCGGCGATTCCATTTCCGGTATGCAGATCGTCGATCAGATCATCCGCGATCTGGGCCATGCCATCAGCCTGTCCGACCTGTTTGCCCATGCCAGCCTGGCCAGGCTGGCCGCCCACATCCGGGGCAAGACGCCAGCTGAGACGGCGGGCAAGGGGCTGGGGCCTGATTTGGCGCAGGCCCCGGCATTGGCTCCGGCACTGGCTCCAGAGCGGGTTCCAGAGCTGGCCCCGGCCCTGTCCAGGGATGTCTATCCGGTCGCCTGGGAACAGCTGAGCGTGCTGCGGGCCGAGTCCGCCGGGGATGTGGGTACCGCGTACAACCTGGCCTCCCTGTTTGAACTGCCTGCGGGGGTCGATCGGGCCGAGCTCGAGGCGGCCCTGACGGCCTTGCAGGCCCGGCATGAGATCCTGCGCACGCGCTTTGTCGCCACCGACGGCCAGTGGCAGATGCGGATCGAACCGGCCAGGGCGATCCGTTTGCCGCTGCTCGATCTGACCGATGCCGAGGACCTTGGTGCCGCCTGCGCGGCGCGGGTCCGGCCCTTCGACCTGGAGGCCGGCGCGCCGCTGCGCTTCGAGTACATCCTTCTCGGAGCCGGGCGGCATTATCTGTTTTTTGATATCCATCATGCCCTTGCCGATGGCTATAGCCTGGAATTGCTGTCCCGGGATCTGGCCGCCCTCTATGCCGGTCAGACACTCCCGCCCCTGGCCCTGCAACTCAAGGACTATGTCTGCTGGCAGCAGGGCCATGAGGGCGAGGGCCTGGAGCGGGACCGCGCCTACTGGTTGGAGCGCTTCTCGGGCGATCTGCCGCTGCTGGACCTGCCCGCCGACCGGCAGCGTCCGCCGGTGAACACCTGGCGTGGCGATACCCTCTCCTTCCGCCTTGCGGCGGAGACGGTGCAGGGCCTGCGCGGCCTGGCCAAGTCCCATGGGGCGACGCCGTTTTCCCTGGTGCTGGCGGCCTGGATTGCCCTGATCAACCGCATCAGCGCTCGTGATGACATCGTCATCGCCGTGCCGGTGGACAGCCGCGACCGGGCCGAGCTGCGCGACATGGCGGGCATGATGGTGTCCCTGTTGCCGCTGCGGGTGCGGTTGCAGGCCGATGAGCCCTTTGCGCGCCTGTTGCAGCGCGTCCACGCCACCCATGCCGAGGCCCTGCGCCATCGGGCCTATGGGCTGGCCCGGCTGCTTGAAGAGCTGGCCCTGCCCGCCTCCCCTGAGCGACCGCTGTTACAAGAGGTGTCCCTGTCCTACATGAATTTTGCCGAGGCCGAGGGCACGCCAGGGACATTCCCCCTGCGCAGTCTGACGCGTACCTCGTGCAAGAATGACCTATCCATCTTCGTGCGGGATCTGCCCGGCGGTATGGAGATAGCGCTGGAATACTATGCCGACCTGTTCGACCGCTCCCGCATCGAGCGGCTCGGACGCGGCTTCACCGCCCTGCTGCAGGCCCTGATCGAGGCGGATCTGGACCTCAGCGTTGCTCGGTTGCCCCTGTTCGATGCCGATGAGGCGGCCCGTATCCAGGCCTTTGAACGCGGCCCAGAGCCGCCCTTGGCACTTGATCGGGGCCTGTACGGGCATTTTCTCGACCAGGTCGCGGCACGGCCGGAGGCGATTGCCGTGGAGGACGGGACCACTGCCCTGAGCTACCAGGCCCTTGCCCATCGCGCCAACGGCGTGGCCCAGGCCCTGCGGGAGGCAGGGGTTGGTCCGGCCGATCGGGTTGGCCTGCATGTCCGGCGCGATGCCGATGCCCTGGCGCTGATCCTGGGCACGGTCGCCCTGGGGGCCACCTATGTCCCGCTGGACCCCGCCTATCCGCCGCAACGCAACCGCCTGATCATCGAGGATGCCCGCTGCCTGCTGGTGGTGGCCGATGCCGCCGGGCGCGAGGCCCTGGCTGCCCCCTCGGGCTGGCGCATCCTCGCCGCCGAGGGGCTTGCCCGGCGGCAGCGGGAGATGCCGCCCCAGGTCGAGGTCCAGGATTGGGGGCAGGCCATTGCCTATCTGATGTACACCTCGGGATCCACCGGTCGGCCCAAGGGGGTGTTGGTGCCCCAGCGGGCGGTGCTGCGCCTGGTGCTGGGTGCCGATTATGTCCCCCTGGCGGCGGATACGCGCCTGTTGCAGGCCGGACCCCTGGCGTTCGATGCGGCCACCTTCGAGCTCTGGGGGCCATTGCTCAACGGCGGCCGGGTCTGCATCGCCAGCCGCGAGGAGATTCTCGACCCCGCCGCGCTGCATGCCTGCCTTGAGCGGTTTCAGATCAACTGTCTGTTTCTCACCGTCAGCCTGTTCAACCGCCAGGTGGAGTACGACCCGGCGAGTTTCCAGGGGCTGGGCGCGGTCCTGGTGGGTGGCGAGGCGATCAGCCCAAGCCATGTACGCCGGGCCATGGAGGCCTGTCCCGATGTGACCTTCATCAATGTCTATGGGCCGACCGAAAACACCAGCTTCAGCACCAGCTGGCCGATCCGCCTGGACGATCTGGAGCGCGGCGTCATCCCCATCGGGCGGCCCATCGTCAACAGCCTGGCGCAGGTGCTCGATGCACAGGGACGGCGTCTGCCGATTGGCGTCTGGGGTGAGATCCACCTCGGCGGGGTCGGCCTTGCCGAGGGCTACTGGCAGCTGCCGGGGCCGACCGAGGCGGCATTCATCCCTGACCCCGAGCGGCCTGGCCAACGCCTGTATCGCAGCGGCGATTTGGGCCGTTGGGACGAACAGGGCAGGCTGGAGTTTGGCGGTCGGCGCGATGGCCAGATCAAGCTGCGCGGCGTGCGTATCGAACTGGATGAGATCGAGCAGGCGCTGGGCCGCCATCCCGTGCTCGATCGGGCGGTGGCCCTGTACCAGACCGAGGCCGGCGAGGGGCGTATCATCGCCTGCCTGAAGCCCGCCGCGGGGGACCTGCCGGGGCCGACCGAGCTGCGCCACTGGCTGGCCCAGCGGCTGCCCAGCCCCATGCTGCCGTCGGTCTGGTATCTGCTGCGCGAGGTGCCGGTGGATGCCAACGGCAAGGCCGATCGCCGCCGCCTGCTCGATGAGCTGGCCGGGCTGAAGCCGCTGCGCGATACCGGCGCGGAGGAGGGCCTGGACCTTGGCCGCGAAGAGCAGTTGGTGGCCGAGGTCTTCGGTCAGGTCTTTGGCTACCCGGTGCGGGATCGACAGATCGGCTTTCTGGAACTGGGTGGCCACAGCCTGCAGGCGATACGGGTGGTGAATGCCCTGGAACAGCGCTGCGGGGTGCGCATCAGCATGACCGACTTCTTTGCCGATCCGACCATCGCCGGCCTGGCCCGGCATCTTGCCGCGGGCGACAGCGCCGGGCAGGACAAACGCGCCATCCCGCCGGTGGCCCCGGCCGAGTTTTACCCCGTCAGCCATGCCCAGCAGCGGCTGTTCCTGATGCATAACCTGGATGCGGGCTCGGCCGCCTACAACATGCTGTTTGCCTTGCGCTGTACGGCCAGTCTGGACAGCGCCGCGCTGGAGCAGGCCCTGTATTGGCTGGTGGAGCGCCACGAAACCCTGCGCAGTGGCTTTGAGCAGCGCCAGGGCAGCGTCGTGCAGCGGGTGAGCGGGCCGCTCATGCCGCCCCTGCAAGAGGTGGACCTGCGCCAGCGGGCCGATGCCGCCAGCGAGGCGCTGCGCCTGGCCCGCTGGGAAATGGCGACGCCCTTCGACCTGGCCGGACCGAGCCTGGTGCGCGGTCGCATCATACGCCTGAGCGATGAGGACGCGCTGCTGCTGCTGGTGCTGCACCACATCGTCGGCGACGGCTGGTCGTCGCGGATCCTGGTGCGTGAGCTGGGTGCCCTGTATCAGGCGGCGGCCAGCGGTCAGCGCTCAGCCCTGCCGCCCCTGCCTATCAGCTATAAAGACTTTGCGCTCTGGCAGCGACGCCAGGACTGGTCGCAGCAGGCCGATTTCTGGCGTGCCCGCCTGGCCGGCGCGCCAGGGCGCATCGCCCTGCCGCTGGACCGCCCTTTGAGCGAGGTCAAATCCTTTCGCGGCGATATCTGTAGGCTGTCACTGCCGACCCAGGTCAGTGCCGGGCTGGAGGCCCTGGCCGTGCGCCAGCGGGTGCCCCTGTCGGCGGTCGGCATGGCCCTGTTTGCCGCCTTGCTCTACCGCCTGAGCCGTCAGCGGCAGATGGTATTGGGCATGGGCGTGGCCGGGCGCGACCGGGCCGAGGTGGAGGGCCTGATCGGGTTCTTTGTCAATGTACTGCCGATTCGCCTGGATCTGGACGATGACACCGGCCTGGAGGCCCTGATTGGACAGGTCCATCAAACCCTGGTCGAGGCCCTGGACCGGCGAGACTATCCCTTTGATCAGCTGGTGCGTGATCTTGCCCCACGGCGTCAGGCCAACCGCGAGCCGCTGATCAACGTGGTGTTCGAGTACCAGCGCTTCGAGGCCCTGGATCAGGGGGGCGATGGCGGCCTGCCGCTGCGCCCGCCGCCGATGGATGAGGATGCAGCAGACGAGCTGGGCCGGGAACTGGCGCGGCTGGTCGATAGCAGCACCGCCAAGTACGATCTGCTGCTCTACTTTGTCGAAGAAAGGGGGCAGATACAATTGGCGATGGAATACGATACCGATATCCTGAATCGGCAGACCATCGAGCAATGGCTGGCCTTTTATGGCCAATTCGCCGCCACCGCGGCGCAGCAGACACAGGCTGAATAGCCCAGGAACCTAAAAACAGCATTTAGCCAGGGGGCCACAGGGCATGCAGAGAAAACGCAATGACTGTGACACATCTGTGGCAACTCCCGAGTCCCGAACCCACTTGTCTCACCTCGATCGGCAAGTGGCTGGAGTCGTGGACAAGCCCGTTCCCATCGGCCAGCCCAGGGGTGTAGGAGCGGCCTTGGCCGCGAAGGGCGCTTGTCTCACCTCGATCGGCAAGTGGCTGGAGTCGTGGACAAGCTCGTTCCCATCGGCCAGCCCAGGGGTGTAGGAGCGGCCTTGGCCGCGAAGGGCGCTTGAAAAGTGAGAAGTTTGAAGGAATGAGCCCTGCGGCGTTTTTTTGAATCGCGGGCAAGCCCGCTCCCACTGGGCCTAGCCTATGGATGCGGTGAAAAATGACCAGCTTGGGGTAGTTTGGCCTCCCCCTTAGCAAAAGGGGGATTGAGGGGGATTTTGGCACCTCCCCCTTTGTAAAGGGGGTGTTTGACTCTCTCTCCTTAAAGATGAGAGTGGGTAAGTAGCTACACTGCTCAGGCCTCTTCTCCCCTCTCCCCCTGGGGAGAGGGGGTGCGAATTACCCCCTTCCCACATCCTGTGGGTCGTCTGTGTCTCTGTGGCTTAACTGAGGAATTTGGAATGAAGATCGGTGATTTGCCGTTTGACCCCCAGTCGGGCCAGATCGAGCCCAGGGGCCAGGCAGTCGGGCCGGGTCTGGGGCCTGGCGAGAGCATTGTCGCCTGCTTTGCGCGCAGGGTGGCAAGCCATCCGCACAGGCTTGCGGTGCGGGACGAAACGGCCGACCTGAGCTATGCCGAACTCGACCGGGAGGCACGGCGTATCGGCCGTTTCATTCAGGCCAGGGGGCTGGCCAGGGAGAGCTGCATCGGCCTGATGTTCGAGCGTAACCGGTATTTTGTCGCCGCGGCCCTGGGCGTGTTGCAGGCGGGCTGCGCCTATGTCCCGATCGACCCCATGCTGCCGCTGGCACGCCGGGCACAGCTGCTCGATCGGGCGGCGGCCCCCTTGCTGGTGTCCCAGGCCAGCCTGATTCGGGATCTGCACCGGCTCCAGTGGCAATGCCCGGCGTTGCGCCAGATCCTCTGCCTTGATAGTAACGACATGGACAGCCTGATCGAGGCGCCGGGGGCGATGATGTCCACCGAGTTGTGGGATCATCTGGCCGGCGAGGGGGCCGATGATATCGCCGCCGGTGGCTGGAAGAGCGCCTTCACCGGCTTGCCGCTGCCCGCGCAGGCGATGCACGCCTTTGGGGCCAATGCCCGGCGTCTGGCCGCATCGGTGCTGGGGGAGAATGCGCGGGTGCTGGAGATCGGATGCGCCTCGGGGTTCACCATGCGCCATCTGGCACCCCTGGCGGCGTCCTACCTGGCGACGGATATCTCCCGGCGCAATATCGAGCGGGTGGCGCACTATGCCCAGGCCCATGGCCTGACCCAGGTCTCGGTGCGCCAGCTTGCCGCCAGGGACATAGATCTGTTCCAGCCAGGCAGTTTCGATCTGATCGTGCTCAACAGCGTGATCGAGAATTTCCCCGGCTTTGCCTATCTGCGCCAGGTGCTGGATAAGGCGCTCAAGCTGTTGGCCCCAGGCGGGGCCATCCTGGCCGGCAGCGTCTGGGATCTGGAGCGGCGCTCTGCCTATCTGGCAGACCTGGCGGCATTCGCCCGCGACCATGCCGGGGCAGGCTATCAGACCCGGCTCGACTTCCCCGAGGATCTGTTCGTGCCGCAGGCCTTTTTTGCGGACTGGGCGGCGGAGCAGGATGCGCCCCCGGCGTTGAGCTTCAGCGCCGTCGCCGCCGAGGGCTTCGAGCCGGCCCGCTATGCCTATGACCTGCTGATCCGGCCCGGCATCCAGGGACCGACCCGACAGGCGCAGCGCCAGCGCTACGATGCCCGCGCCCTGGACCGGTTGGATACCGCCCCCCTGCCGACCGAGGTGGCCGCCGACAATCTGGCCTATGTGATCTTCACCAGCGGTACCTCCGGCCAGCCCAAGGGGGTGATGATCGAGCACCGCTCGGTGGTCAATCTTGCCGAGCATGTGGCCGAGACCCTGTTCAGCCTGTATCCGGCGGTGGCCGAGGGCCTGAATGTATCTGCCATTGCCTCTTTTGCCTTCGATGGTTGTGTCAAGCAAATCTTCGCCACCCTGCTCAATGGCCATAGCCTGCACATACCGGGTGAAGAGACCCGGCGCGATCCTGCCCGGCTGCACGCCTTTATCCAGGAGCGCAGGCTCGATCTGTGTGACACCACGCCGAGCCTGTTCGCCCTGCTGCTCGACTTCTGGAGCGAGAGCGGGGCGCGGACCTCGGCGCGGACCTTTATCCTCGGCGGCGAGGCCGTGCAGAGCGAGTTGCCGCGCCGCTTCTACGCCCTGGAGGGGCATGGCGATGCCCGCCTGGTCAACGCCTATGGCCCCACCGAGACCTGTGTCGCCGCCTGCCAGCACATCATGACCTCAGGCAACTGGTCGGCAATCCAGCCACCCCCCATTGGCCTGCCCCTGCGCGGCGTCAGTATTCAGGTCTGTGATGGCAACGGCCTGCCCCTGCCCCAGGGCGTGCCCGGCGAGATCCGCATCGGCGGTGCCGGGGTAGGGCGCGGCTACCTGGCCGATGCCGAGCTGAGCGCGCGCAGCTTCGTTACCGATGGGCAGGGTCGAATCTGGTATCGCAGCGGCGATCTGGGCCGATGGCTGAGCGGCGGGCTGCTGCATTTTCTCGGCCGCGAGGATCGGCAGGTGAAGATTCGCGGTAATCGCATCGAGCTTGCCGAGGTGGAGGACGCAATCGCCGCCCACCCCCTGATCCGCCAGGTGAGGGTGCTCGCCTGCGACCCCCATCACGACGGCAATCTGCTACTGGCGGCCTACCTGGTGCCCCGCGCCGGGTTCGACCTGGCCGCCTGCAAGACCGACCTGGATGCCCGCCTGCCGACCTATCTGGTGCCGTCCTGGCTGATCCCGCTGGAGGAGATCCCCCTCACCGCCAACGGCAAGGTGGATGAGGCGCGGCTGCCTGCCCCGGAAACCGCCAGCCGACCGACCCAGACGCGCCCTGCGGAAACCCAAACCCAAGCCCGACTGCTCAGGATCTGGTCCGAGGTGCTGGATTTCCCGGTGGAGGATATAGATGCCGATTTCTTTGTGCTGGGCGGCCACAGCGTACTGGCGGTACGCCTGCTGGCGGCGGTGGAGCGGGCCTTTGGCATACACCTGCCGCTGGCGGACCTGTTCGCCCATTCCAGCGTGGCGCGGCTGGCCAGCCGCATCGATGACTCGGCGCGGGGCTCGGACTGGCACCCGGTGGTTGCCATTCACGCCACAGGCGGCCTGACCCCCATGGTCTGCTTTCACCCGGTGGGTGGTAACGTGCTCTGCTATCAAGGCCTGGCCCAGGCCCTGGGCCCGGAGCGGCCGCTGTACATGGTCCAGTCCTACGGTCTGGAGGCCCATCAACCGCTGCTGGCGAGTGTGGAGGAGATGGCCGCGGCCTATCTGCGGGCCTTGCGCGAGGTCCTGCCCGGCGGCCCCCTGATCTTTGCCGGTTGGAGCTTTGGCGGCCTGCTCGCCTACGAGGCGGCCTACCAATGGCAGCGCAGCGGTCAGCAAACCAGCGATGTGCTGCTGTTTGATGCCGTGGCGGTCGCCGACCCGGTGCGCGATCTGTTGCGTCAGGATGAGGCGGAGTACCTGGCCATACTGTTCGAGGAACTCGACCTGGTGAAGGCGGAGGAGTTACGACCGCTGAGCCCGACCGAGCGCCTGGATCTCATCCTGGAACGCGGCCAGGGCACGGACTTCCTGCCTGAAGGCATGGATCGAGCCGGTATGCGACGTCTGTTGACGCTGTTCCAGAACAACGGCCTGGCGGCGGTACGCTACCAGCCACGCGGCCTGGAGGGACGCCTGCTGCTGGTGCGCCCAAGGCTATCCTCGCGCCAGGCACCCGGTGTCCCGGGGGATGACTACAGCGGTTGGCAGGGGCTGGCAAGCGGAGGGGTCTGCCTGCGCTGGATGGACGGCTCGCACGGACAGATGATGGAACAGCCCTACGTGCAACAACTGGCCGGGCTGATCAATGAGCACCTTAGGGAATTACGGTGACAGGTTACCATTTACCCATTTCCCTACGTATCATCGTGCCCGGCCCCCTTCGAAGAAGAATGACCCGAGACAACTAAAATTAGTGTAATTGGTAAAGTGTCACCGTAATTACAGACATGCCCACTGTCTAGCGCACTCCACCCTGGCTTTCGCTTCGCAGCATCCATGCTAAAGAGCGGGTGAAATTTTGAATCTCTGCGTTCTCTGCGCTCCTTTGCGCCCTCTGCGTCCCATCTGATTACTCATTGGAGCCGCTTGACCAACTCCCGATCCGGCCAGCAGCTGGGTTTGAGGCCTTGGCTTTGTTGCCAGCGGCCGATGGAGCGGCGGGTTTTGAAGCCGACCAGGCCATCGGCGCCGCCGACGTCGTGGCCGAGTTGGATCAGCCGCTCCTGCATCCGGCGCACATCGCGGCGTTTGAGGCCCTGCACGTCCTGCCAGAGTTGCTCAAAGGGCTGGCCGCCCTGCATGCGGTCGGCCAGGTGGCCGATGAACAGGGCGTAGAGGTCAGATTCGTTGTAGTCCTTGAGCACATAGAAGTTCTCGCTGACGAGAAAGCCGGGGCCGTAGCGGCCGGCGGGCATGAGCAGAAAGAATTGCCCAGCCCCCTGATCCTCAGGCAGCCGGGTTTGGATGCCAAGCCTGCGCCAGGCCACTCCGGGCTGGCCCTGATCCGGCCCTTCCAGGTGGCAGCCGACGGAGGCGGGAATTAGCGCCTCTTGGCCCCAGTCGCGCTGGGGATTCCAGCCGTGTTGCTTGAGGAAATTGGCGATGGAGGCCAGGCTATCGGGCACCGAGTTCCAGATGTCGCGCTTGCCATCGCCGTCAAAATCCACGGCAAATTCGAGGAATTTGGAGGGCATGAACTGGGGGTGGCCAAGGGCACCGGCCCAGGAGCTTTTCAGACCATCGCGGCCGATGTGGCCCTGCTGGAGGATTTGCAGGGCGGCGAGCAATTCCGGGTAGAACTCCTCCTTGCGTGCACCGGCGTAGCCGAGGGTGGCCAGGGCGCGGATGGCATCGTGGGGCAGCTTGGCTTGGCCGAAGGCGGTCTCCCGCCCCCAGATGGCGAGGATGATGTGGCGCGGCACGCCGTAGCGCTGTTCGATCTGGCTGAAGGTCTTGTCCCAGCGTTGTTCCAGGGATTTGACCTTGCTCAGCAGAAAGTTGATGTTGCCCGGTTTGAAGTAGGCGGAGGGGTTGCCGAACTCGGTCTGGCCCTTGCTGTCTGGCTCGGCCTGGCCGGGCTTGATCAGGTCCGGCAGGCTCCAGTCAGGTTCTAGACCACGAGTGGCGGCGGCGAAGGTCTGCGGGCTGATGCCACGGGCCTGGGCGTCGGGCCAGAGTTTGTGTTTGAGCCAGGTTTCGAAGCTGCTGTCTGGATTCTTGTTGGCATTAGGCTTGGGCAAGTCGAAGTCTGCATAAAGGTTGGCACTGAACAGGCTGAGCAGGCAAAGCCCGGTGGCCAGGGTTGTGCTGAGATTTAAGGACGCAGAGGGCGCGGAGGAGCGCAGAGGACGCGGAGTTTGTATTGCATCATCCTGGGAGCTCCGAGCACCCGCTCGGAGGTGCAAAGGGTCACCCCGGATTTCGCTTCGCTGCATCCGGGCTACAGTTGTACGATCTGCCCCCCTCTCCCTAGCCCTCTCCCCAGGGGGGAGAGGGGACAAGAGGCCTTGCAGTTGATCTAATTCATCTCTGCGTTCTCTGCGCTTCTTTGCGGTCTCTGCGTCCCCTAATGGCATTCCGAACATCAAGCGGCCTGCTGTTGCATTTGCTGGGTTTCGCGGTAGGGTCGCAGGGGGTCGGCGCCGAGGGTGCCTACCAGTTGTTCCAGGTAGTCGGCCGATTGCACCTGTTCCAGGCGTTGTTTGGCCAGCTCCAGCCGCTCGGCGACGTTGAGGCGCTCGGCCACGTCGCTGTGGCTGGCCAGGTCGTTGAACTCCTGCAGGCTGTGGACGTGGCGTTTCCACAGCTGGATGTCGCGTTCCTGCTTGACCTCCAGGCGCTCCTGATACCAGTCGGCGTTGAGCAGGTAGTCGCGGTTGAACATGGCGCGGATGCTGGGGTGGTGCGCGTCCAGACCCTGGTAATGGCCCTGGGCCATGATATAGAGCAGGGCCTTGAGCGGCGGACAGGCCTCGTCGATGCTGCCGTCATCGATGTAGCGCTGGGCCACCTTTTGCTGGGCCTCGACGATGTTGTTGATGCCATCGACGAAGCAGTCGATGTCCTGGGTCTCGGGGCGGAGGATGGCGTCGGTGAGGGCGGCGTTGGGGTTGTCGAAGATCTTGCCCATATAGCCGTGGACGAAGCGCTCGGTGATGCGATAGCCCAGACGGCTCGCCAGCACCCGTTTGCCCTGATGCTCGAAGTCTTCGAGCTTTTCCAGATAGCCTTTTTCGATCAGATACCTGGGGTCGCGCTCCTGGGGGTCGAGGCGGGCCCAGATCTCCGGGATGAGCAGGCTGATGTCGTGATCGACGCGCACATTGGGGCCAATGTGGCCGGCCGAGCTGGAGAAGCCGGGGTAGTCGGTAAGGATGTAGGACACCAGGGCGTTGTTCAGATCGGCGGTGGGGCGCAGGGCGTTGAACGGGCCCTTGGTCAGAGCGCCCTCGCTGCCGGCTCCGGTGGTGGAGGGGGACTTGCCGGTGAGCGAGCAGACAAAGTCCATGAACAACTCCGGTAGCTCCTGATAGTGGATCGGGTTGTACACCGCCAGGGGGCGGATGCCCGGCTCCGGCGGGTTGTTGCGCCGGCCGGTGAGCACTGCATCCACCGGGTGGCAGAGGGGCTGATCCAGCGGCAGCTTGCGGTGCAGGCGCGCGCCCATTTCCGCCACGTAGGTGCGGATGGGGTGCTGCAGGTCGAGACGGGTCTGCAGATAGCGAGGGTTCTTCGAGGGTTTGCCATCGACAATCCGCGGATGGGCGGAGGAGACCACATAGCTGTCGCCGTCCTCACGGGCGCGCTGCAGCAGGTTGCGCATGGGGTCTGTGAAGGCGCAGAAGTTGAGCACGTCCTCGGTCACGGCGGCGAGCTTGGTTTGATCCAGCGGCTCGTAGTTGGCGATGAAGTTGTCCAGGCTGGCCATGTCTTGCTCGGCCTGCTTGTCATAGCCGGGGATAACGGCGTCATCCGGGCGCTGGAACAGGCGATATTCGCAGTTTTTTACCAGCTTCAGGCTGCGGTCGCTGGGGCGACCGGTAAAGCAGTCGCAGAGCAGATGCGCCGGGGCCACCACCGAGGCGCTGATGTCGTCCTCCATCTGCACCTTCTCGGCGGCGATGAAGTCCTGGCGGACCTTGAAGGTACGCCACTTGCCTTTGGGGTCGAAGCCGAGGCGCAGGTAGGAGGCGATGATGCGCCGCTCGTAGAGCTTGAGTTCATGACCGGGGGCGCCGTCCACCTCGTCCACCGACAGATAGCGGTGCCAGTCGTCGCCCCATTCCGGGCGATAGAATCGCTTGATCAGGAACACCAGGGCGAGGATGCGCGGCGGGATCTCCGCCAGCCAGGCGTTGTATTCGTCGGTGTGGCTGGAGGAGGGGGTGAGCAGCTTGATTACCGAGCCCAGGCTGCGTTCGCTGCTCAGGGGTTGGCGGCTGGGGTCACGGTCCTCGCCCTCGTGGCCGGGGCGGAAGCGGTTGCTGTAGTCGCGCTCGAAGATCTCGCGCACCCGTTCCAGGTCGGTCTCCAGGTGATCGACAAACAGGGGGGCGTAGATCACCGCGTCCTCCAGGGATTTGGATATCTCCGACTTGCCGCCGCCGGAGACGGTGCAGGGCTTGTGGCAGAAGGTGCCCTCGGCATCCGTGCCCACCAGGCGCCAGGAGGGCGCGCCGGGGTGTTTCATCATCTCGACCTTGTAGCCGTTGGGCTGCATGTAGATCTTGCCCGGCTGCAGGCGCATGCTCTGCTGCTGGCCCTGGTAGCGCCAGCTGATCCTCTGCGTGTTCAGGTCCATGCGCAGATCCTGATGCAGGTAGATGATGTCGGCAAAGCGTTTGTCGATGGCATAGCCCTCGGGCTGCAGATCCATGATCGCGCCATAGCGCTGCACCATTTCGTCGAAACCGTAACCGGGCTCGCGGGTGCGGCTATCGACGCCGAACTCCTCGCCGTGGTTGCGCCGCTGGAAGGCCAGGGCACCACCGGCGTGTTCCTCCTCGGCCAGGCCGTAGAGATTGGCGGCGAAGCTGATCTGGGTCTTCACCTCCTTTTTGCAGTAGCCGTAGTAGTTGTCCGCCAGGATGGTGACTATGGTGCCGCTGAGGTCCCGTGCGGTGATCTTGAACGCCTCGCCGTCGTTGTACAGTTCGTTCTCATCGCGCCAGCACATGCCCTCGTGGCGTTGGCGCTCGTTGGCGTCATCCCAATGGGGCAGGGCCAGCTGCTTCTTGGTCAGCCGGGTCAGCTGCGGGGCGAGGATGACGCAGCCGCTGTGGCCGCTCCAGTGCTCCACGTCCAGGGCGGCGTCGAACTGGGCCAGGTTGGGGTTGCCGCCGTTGCCGAAGATGCTCTCGACAAAGTCCAGGTTACTGACCAGGTTGCCGGGGGCGAAGAAGCGGATCTCCATGGATTTTTCCGCCTCTATGCCCGGAATGGCCGGGCAGATCACCGGACGCAGTAGCAGGGATACCATGATCTCTACCTGCTGCTCGCGGTTGGCGGCGAAGGGTACCCGGTTCAGGGCTTGGGGTGGATTCAGGGCCGCGCCCAGCATCAGGGCAAAGCTGCGCTTGGGCACCGCCTTCTTGTCGCCGGGGATGGGCAGGCCACCCTCGGCCACATGGAAGGAGCCCTGGGTGGTGCGCCGATCGCTGGCGGGGTTGTGCAGCACGCCCTGCTTGATACGGTAGCTGGAGATGATGTTGGAGCGGAATTCATCGCCATCCATAGGCAGGGATAGTTCACGGGCCAGGCCGTGGCGGTCAAGCACAAAGGTCTGGGCGGGCAGGCGCGGTATGCTGGGAAGCTCCAGGTCGGCCAGGTAGTTGTTGATGAAGCCTTGGATGCGGCTATCCACCGGGCACAGATAATTGGATAACAGGCGGTTCTTCTCCCGATAGGCCTGCAGCAGATCACCGGCGATGTTGAGCAGGCCCTCGGCGTCGGTATCGCTGTAATAGGGTTGCCCGGAGGAGGCCAGCTTGAGATTGATATAAAGGTGCAGGCGCTCGCGCTCTTCGGCAGGGTCTTCGATGGGTTTGTCCAACCCGAGGGTGCGTAACAGGTCCATGGTGTCTCCTGTGGTGTGCCAGCTGGCAGGTTAAACTCATCGGCCCGACGGGTGTTCTGCACAAGGCAGGGCGGGCGCTTCGGGGCAAAGGTGAGCGCAATGGGCAGGCCTGGGATCGGACTGGGACCGAGCTATTGGGCCTCCTCCGAGCCGATCATCCTGCATCAACCCCGATCTGGGATCAACTACTTGCCTCTCAATGTTAGCTCGTCTGTAACGACTTGCCCCCTCTCGCCTTCAACAAGGGGGAGTCAGATTCCCCCCTTTACAAAGGGGGCAGGGGGGCTTCAATCCCCCTCAATCCCCTTTTTGCAAAGGGGGAGGCCGATTCTCTATCTGATTGGCTCTGGACAAGGGCGCGGTCAGGCCGGAGAATCCGCCCATGGCAATCTCCCGCTCTATCCCAATCCCCATCGGCCTGCAATCTCAGGCCTGGCAGCCTGGTCGGCAAGGGGCCTCGTCGGCCCAGTTGCTGACCGCCCCAGTACACAGCGGGGAGGCGGGTGGCCGATGAGCCGGGCGCTATCCCCAGAGGCCTGGCAAAGGCGCAGACGGATAGGCCTTGTCGTGCTGCTGGGGGTGCTGCTGGCGTTGCCCCTGCTGCCCGGAGTGGAGCGTTTCGACCTGCTGCTGCTCGATTGGCAGTTCCAGCTGAAGCGCCAGATCAGCCCGGATCAACGGGATGCCGATGTGGTGCTCATCGGCATCGATGAGCAGACCTACGAGAGCTTCCCCGAGCCCTTTGCCCTCTGGCACCCGCATCTGGGCGAGATGTTCCAGGCCTTGGCCCTGGTTGGCCCTAAGGTGGTGGGGTTGGATCTGGCCCTGCCGGACCGCTCCTACAATAGTCTCGCCCCAGGCTATGATCAGAAGCTGCTGCAGGGCCTGCTGGCCATGCGCCAGGTGGCCTCGGTGGTGCTGGGCATCACCATTGATCAAAACGGCAATACGCGCAAGGTGCACTCCCCCTTTCTGTCGCTGGTGGGTAACCAGGGGCAGGCCTTTGTCCTGTGGAAGCTGGACCCGGACCGGGTGGTACGCCGTTTCACCCCCATGTTGGGCGCGGCACAGCGGCCCCTGCCGACCCTGGTCAGCCGTATGGCCGGACACCTGGGGCTGGAGGCCAACGCGGGGCTGATCGACTACAGCCAGGGCCGGGCGCTGGACTATGTGCCCCTGCAACAGATGCTGGACTGGTACCGGCAAGGGGAGGGCGATCGCCTGCGCCGGACCTTTGCCGACAAGGTGGTGCTGCTGGGCAGCGTATTGCCGTTTGAGGATCGGCACTATCAACCGGTCAATCTGGCCGCCTGGGAGGAACACAACAACCACTTCGTGCCTGGGGTGCTGATCCATGCCCAGGCCCTGCGCAACCTGCTGTTGGATGGCTTCATTCAACCCCTGCCACAGGTGTTGGCGCATCTGCTGTTGCTCCTGCTGGCCTTGCTCTGGTGGCCTGCGGCCACGCCGCGAGCGGCCCTGCTGCTGGGCCTTGCCTTCACCCCTGGTCTGTTGCTGGTCCAGTATGGCCTGCTCGGCCAGGGGCATTTCCTGCCCGCAGGCCAGTTGCTGCTGGGCCTTCTACTGGTGCTGGCCGGGCGGCAGGGGGTTGAGCTCTGGATGCAGATCGCCGAACGCAGCCGCCTCAAGGAGTTGTTCAAGGGCTATGTCAGCCCGCAGGTGCTGCAAGAGATCCTCAGCGGACGGCTGGAGCCTGGGGTGTCCGGCAAGCAGCAGTATGCCTGCGTGATGTTCTCCGATATCCGCAATTTCACCACCCTGAGCGAGAAGATGCCGCCGACCCAGCTGGTGGCCTTTCTCAACCGCTATCTGGGCGAGATGGCCAGCGCCATCCAGAACCACGACGGCACGGTGGACAAGTTCATCGGCGATGGCATCATGGCGGTATTCGGTGCCCCCCAGCCCACCGCCGTACCGGCGCGCAACGCCATGGCCGCCGCCGAGGAGAAGCTGGAGCGCTTGCGGCGTCTGAATCAGGCCTTTGCCGAGGAAGGGCTGCCGCAGCTGAAGATCGGCATCGGCCTGCATCTGGGCGAGGTGATCGTGGGAAATATCGGCTCGGCCGAGCGAAATGACTATACTGCCATCGGTGATGTGGTAAACACCGCCAGCCGTCTGGAAGGGCTGACCAAACAGACCGGCTACCCGGTAGTGGTGTCGGCGGCGGTGTATCAGGCCCTGATGCCCACCGAAGGCTTTGATGACCTGGGTGAGATCCCGGTCAAGGGGCGCTCGCCGGTGGCCATCTACGGCTGGCCGGCGGTGCCGGGCGGGCCGCCGTCGCCGGTGGTGATTTGATCAAATGCGTTTCACACAAGGGGGAAGGAACTATGTCAATGAAAATTCGGCTGATTATTTTGTTGGGTCTGATCGGGTTGGGCCTCAATCCTGCCTTGGCGGAGGCCCCCGTGGCCATGGTCACCGATGTGCAGGGGGATGTGCGCCTGGCCGGGCAGCCGGTCAACCTGCTGGCGGAATTGTCGGCCGGCAGCACCCTTGACCTGGCGGCGGATGCCAGCCTCAAGCTGGTGTTTTATCGCTCAGGCAAGGAGTTCGATCTACCCGGCGGGGTGCAGGCCGTGCTGGTGGAAGAGCAGGTACAGGTAGATGGCCAGCCGCTGGCCGGGGAGGCATTGCTGCTCTCCAGCGAGGGGGCCATGCTGTCCTCGGCGCAACTGAGCCAGGCGGCGGTACTGATGCGCAAGGCCATGCCCCAGGAGCAGGTGATCGAGCTGACCTATCCGGTGGCTTCAACCATCCTCGAACCCCGTCCCATCTTCAGCTGGCGGGTGCATGGCCAGAGCGAGAAGGATTTCAGCTATCGGCTGGAGATCCTCTCGGAACAGGGCAAGTCCCTGTTTATCGGCAACAGCGATATCGGCCGTTTCCGCCTGCCCAAGGACGTCGAACTGCCCCAGGGTGAGCGCCTGACCTGGGAGCTGGAGGCAAAACAGGGCGAAGACATGATCTTCAGCACGGCGGATTTCTCCATCGCCACCAACCAGCAGGCCGACCGGGTGGATCAGATCAGCGCCGAACTGGGCGAGGACTTTGCCCGCCGCCTGACCTTCGCCCGCTACCTGGAGGCCAACGGCTTTCGCCATGATGCCCTGAACAGCTGGCGCAAGCTCTCGGCGCAGCGGCCCGACTCAGAGGCCCTGCGGGCCAAGGTGGCGGAGCTTGCCGGGCCTAGGTAGCGGGGCTGCCTTGCCTTCCGCATGGCCAGGTCGGCGAAGGGACGCAGAGGACGCAAAGGATTGCATGGCGTGCCAGAGTCGAGAAGCGGGGAGGGCGCAGAGTGGATAAGGTAGTTGCCGATGATGTGACCAAATTAACGGTTCATTTCCAGGGATTCTGTATTATCTTTACCTGACAGGGGATGCAAACTGCGCCCAGGGTTTGTTCGGAATGTATATCTAAAGCGTATAGGGGATAGAGAAATGTTACAGAAAATGAACAGAAGCATGGTCTTTGCCGCCGCCTTGGGCCTTTCGGTAGCGGCGGTCCCGCAACAGGCGCTGGCCGGCAGCGGCTCCCGTGCCTTGATTGGTGGCCTGGTGGGTGCCGCCATCGGCACCGCCATCATCAACTCGCAGAACAAGAAGAAGCGCAGCAGCAGCCGACGCAGCAGCAGTCGCGCCGCAGCCCCCAGGGTCGATCAGGAAGCGGTCAAGGTGCAAAAGGCCCTGGCCTCCGCCGGTTATTACTCCGGCCCCATGGACGGCAAGCTGGACTCCTACGCCACCAAGTCCGGCATCATGCAATTCCAGCAGCGCTATAACATGGTGCCCACCGGCATCCTCACCCCGGATGTGGTCGGTATTCTGACTTATCAGGCGGAGCTGGCCGATCTGGGCGGTTACCTGGCCTATGCCGGCTATGAACAACGGGGTACCAAAAAGCGCCTGCAGGCGGCCCTCAAGGTGGAGGGCTTTTATACCGGCCGCATCGACGGTGCCATTGGTCCAGGCAGCCGACGTGCCATCAGTTCCTATCAGCAGGCGCGGGGGATGATCGCCACCGGTGCCTTCTCCCCGGATCAGGAGAACGCCTTGATCGCCGAGGCGGCGCAAAAACTGGCCCAGCAAAAGGCGCAGACCGATCAGCAATTGCTGCAAATTGCCCAGCGCAGCGCGCCACCCCAGTATCAGGCCCAGCAGCAGCCGGTTTATCCGGTTCAACCGGGCCAGCAGCCCCAGTATCAGCCGCAGTATCAGCCGCAGCCCCAGCAACAGCCCTATCCTCAGGCGCAATATCCGACCCAGCCCGCCTATCAGCCGCAGCCGCCACAACCTCAGGTGCAGCCGGTCACCCCCATCTATCAGGCGGCGGCCCCTGGGCCGCAACCGCAGATCGCCGCTGCCAATGGCCTGCGCGCCGCAGGCACGGTGCCCGTGGCCTTGACCGAGCCGGTCGAGGGCGCGGAAAGGCCCAATCTCTACATCCTGTCCATCGGCGTATCCAAGTATTCGGACAAGGGCTACAACCTCAACTTTGCCGACGAGGATGCCGAGGCCGTGGCACGCGCCTTCAAGTCCCAGCAGGGCAAGCTGTATGAACGGGTGGAGACCCGCCTGCTGACCAACAGTCTGGCCGACCGCGACAATATCCTGGATGGTCTGGAATGGCTCATCCGGGAAACCACCCAGCGTGATCTGGCGGTGATCTTCGTTGCCGGCCACGGCACCAAGGATGGCGGTGGCCAATATTACTTCATGCCCCATGATACCGACATGGACAGCCTGCGCCGCACCGGGGTCAAGTGGTATGAGTTCCAGGACACCCTGGACCGTCTGCCCGGTACCCGCTGGCTGCTGGCCGATACCTGTCATGCCGGCAGCATCACCGGCAAGCGTGGCCTGACCCGTGACGCCAGCGACATCACCGATGCCCTGCGTGACCTGCGCAAGGTGGAGGGCGGCGTGGTGGTCATGTCCGCCGCCACCGGTCGTGAGTCCAGCGTGGAGAACCCGGAATGGGGTCACGGGGCCTTCACCAAGGCGCTGATCGAGGGCATGGAGGAGATGAAGGCCAACTACAACGGTGACCACCGCATCGACCTCAAGGAGCTGGATCTCTACGTCACCAGCCGGGTGAAGGAACTGACCGGAGGCCGCCAGCACCCGATGACCGAGATCCCCCAGGTGGTACCGGACTTCCCCATCGCCATCACCCGATAGCCAGCTTGGGTTCACAACCCCCAGCCCGGTACCGTCCGGCTGGGGGCTGATAAAGAAAAGCTATCAATCAATTCAAGTTTATCGATTTCAATTGATAACCCCCATCCGTTATCTTTGTCTCCACGCCGACTCGGGTTCTTTGCTAGCCCTGATCGGCGTGAACTTTTTCATCCCTACTACCAACCGAGGAACTACCTATGGAACTGAAAGGCAGCAAGACTGAACAACACCTGAAAGATGCGTTTGCCGGTGAATCCCAGGCCAACCGTCGTTACCTCTACTTCGCCAACAAGGCCGACGTAGAAGGCTATGCAGACGTGGCAAGCCTGTTCCGTTCCACCGCTGAAGGTGAAACCGGCCACGCCCATGGCCACCTGGAATACCTGGAAGAATGCGGCGATCCGGCCACTGGCCTGCCCTTTGGCGCCACTTCCGACAACCTCAAGACCGCCGTTGCCGGTGAAACCCACGAGTACACCGACATGTATCCGGGCATGGCCAAGGATGCCCGCGACGAAGGTTTCGACGAAATCGCCGACTGGTTTGAAACCCTGGCCAAGGCCGAGCGGTCTCACGCCAATCGCTACCAGAAGGCCCTGGATCAGCTCGACGCCTGATTCTGATGCCTGATTTTGGCACCTGAACCTCGCCCGCCGGAACTGTCTTCCGGCGGGTTGGGGCAGAATTTCAATTCGATAAAACCGAGAGGACAGAGAGATGGCCGTAAGAGAAGGTAATCTGGAGGCGCCCACCCGTCACGCCCTCGACTGGAAGAACCCCGAGTTCTACAACGAGGAGTCCCTGTACCACGAGCTGGAACGGGTGTTTGACATCTGCCACGGTTGCCGTCGTTGCATCAGCCTGTGCCAGTCCTTCCCCACCCTGTTTGATCTGGTGGACGAGTCCGAAACCATGGAAGTGGACGGGGTGGTCAAGGCCGACTACTGGAAGGTGGTGGATCACTGCTATCTCTGTGACCTTTGCTACATGACCAAGTGTCCCTATGTGCCGCCGCACGAGTGGAACCTGGATTTCCCCCACCTGATGCTGCGCGCCAAGGCGGTGAAGTTCAAGAAGGGCGAGGTCAAGCTGCGCGACAAGATTCTCACCAGCACGGTGGAAGTGGGCAACTTCGCCGGTATTCCCGTGCTGTCCAACGTCATCAACGCGGTGAACAAGATGGGTCCGGCGCGCAAGGTGCTGGAATCCGTGCTGGAAGTCAGCGCCGAGGCCAAGCTGCCCGAGTTTCAGAGCAACACCCTGAAGAAGCGTCTGGCCAACCACAGCAGCCGCAATCAGGCCCAGCCCGCCGCAGGCACCACCGGCAAGGTGGCCCTGTTCGCCACCTGCTACATGAACCGCAACGAGCCCGGCCCCGGTGAAGACCTGGTGGCGGTGTTCGAGCACAACGGCATCCCGGTGGTGCTGGCCAACGACTCCAAGTGCTGCGGCATGCCCAAGCTGGAGCTGGGGGATCTGGAATCCGTCGAGCAGGCGAAGAAGGTCAACATCCCGCTGCTGGCGGCGCTGGTGGATCAAGGTTACGACCTGACTGCGCTGATCCCCTCCTGCGTGCTCATGTTCAAGCAGGAACTGCCCTTGATGTACCCCAAGGATCCTCAGGTGCAGAAGGTCAAGGAGGCGTTTTACGATCCCTTTGAATATCTGATGCTGCGCCACAAGGAAGGCAAGCTGAACACTGAGTTCAAGCAGCCCCTGGGCAAGGTCAGCTACCAAGCCGCCTGTCATCAGCGGGTGCAGAACATCGGCCAGAAGACCCGCGAGACCCTGGCGCTGATCCCCGACACCCAGGTGGAGATCATAGAGCGCTGCTCTGGCCACGACGGCACCTATGCGGTGAAGAAGGAATACCATGAATTTGCCGTGAAGATCGGTAAGCCGGTGGCCAGTCGGGTGGAAAAGTTTGCCCCGGATCACTTCGGTAGCGACTGCGCCATGGCCGGTCACCACATCGAAGAGATCATGGGGGGCGGCAAGCCCGCTGAACACCCCATCAGCCTGCTGCGCAAGGCCTACCGGATCTAGCCGCCATGGGCGAGCCGGCCCGGCAACTGGAGGATCTCTACGCTCAGCTTGTGGCCCTGCCGGAGGGGCAGGTGGGTGAGATCTACAATGGCCGCCTGATCGCCAACCCTCGGCCCGCAGGGGGGCATGCGCTGGCCTATTCGGTGCTGGGAGCTGACCTGCTGGTGCCATTCCAGCGCGGTCGCGGCGGGCCGGGTGGATGGTGGATCATCGACGAACCCGAGCTGCACCTGATCCGTGATATCGAGGTGCTGGTGCCGGACATCGCCGGCTGGCGCAAGGAGCGCATGCCCCAATTGCCCCGTGGCCACCGCTTTGAGGTGGTGCCGGATTGGGTCTGCGAGATTCTTTCACCGGCCAGCCAGCGGCGCGACCGGGCAGAGAAGATGGCCATCTACGCCCGCCACGGGGTGGGCTGGCTCTGGCTGCTGGACCCCAATTACCGCACCCTGGAGACCTACCAGCTGCAGGACAAGCACTGGCTGAACCTGGCCAACTATGCCGGTAACGACAAGGTCAGGGCAGCGCCCTTTGACGCCATCCAGCTGGAGCTGGGCGACCTCTGGCTGGAGCCGGAAGACCCTGACAATAAGGACGCAGAGGACGCCGAGTAGCGCAGAGATCGCAGAGCTGAAATGGTTCGGAATGAGCTGAAAATCTAAACTTTGCGCTCTCTGCGTCCTGAATTTCTATCAACTCACACAACCGAGGAGAACTGCACCATGGCAAACGAAGGCTACCACGAGCCGGTGGAAGAACTGAGCGACGCAACCCGCGACATGCATCGCGCCATCCTTTCCCTGATGGAAGAGCTGGAGGCGGTGGACTGGTACAACCAGCGCGTCGATGCCTGCAAGGACGATGAACTCAAGGCCATACTGGCCCACAACCGGGACGAGGAAAAGGAACACGCCGCCATGGTGCTGGAGTGGATCAGGCGCAGGGACCAAAGCTTCGACAAGGAGCTGAAGGACTACCTGTTCACCGACAAGCCCATCGCCCACCACTGAGGGGATTGACATGGCAAAACTGACCCGTGAAGACCTGTTCAGCCTGGAGGAATACGCCGAGGCCCGCCCGGTATTCCGTCAGCAGGTGATGGAGCACAAAAAAGACCGTCGTCTGGCCATTGGCGAGCACGCCAGCCTGTATTTTGAAGATGCCCTGACGATGAAATACCAGGTGCAGGAAATGCTGCGCATCGAACGCATCTATGAAAAGGCCGGCATCCAGGAAGAGCTGGAGGTCTATAACCCGCTGATCCCGGATGGCAACAACTGGAAGGCCACCTTCATGATGGAATACAGCGACATCGATCAGCGCAAGCAGATGCTGGCCAAGCTCATCGGCGTGGAGCAGAGGCTCTATGTCCAGGTAGAGGGCTTTGAGCGGGTCAACCCCATCGCCAACGAAGACCTGGATCGGGAGACCGAGGACAAGACCTCATCGGTGCACTTTGTGCGCTTTGAGCTTAGTCCAGAAATGTGTGCCGCGGTCAAACAGGGCGCGGCGATCAAGGCCGGCATAGACCACGATGCCTACCGCGAGGAAGTAGTGGCACCGGAGAATGTACGCCAATCCCTGGCGGCAGATCTGGACTGAGGCTTTTGAGTAATTGGCCACAGAGCCACAGAGATCACGGAGGGCTTTTTGATTATCTCTGTGCCTCTGTGGCTTAATTGACGACTACTCTGAGGACTGGCGATGAAAAAACAGCTGATCTTGCCCCTTTGTCTGCTGCCGCTGATCGGTTGCAGTGAAGAGCCCACCCCGGTGGTGCCGGCGCAGCAGGTGATCGAGACCACAGCGGCAAACCCGGATGCCGCTCTGGCCGAAGGCGATCTGCCCGATGACATCGCCGCAGAGATCGAGGCCGATCACGGCCTGGCTGCGGACCTGCCGCCGGACGAGGCGCAGGCACCGGGCAAGATGGAATCCCTGCTCGGCGGGGCCGGGGCAGGCATGGACTCGGCGATCCGAGACATAGTCCCGGCCCTGGAAGAGACCGGCGCGGCGATCAAGGACTCCACCGAGCAGGGGGTAAAGAAGGGTGCCGAAGTGGTGGATGCCTTGTCTGAGGAAGGCGGCAGGCTCATGCAACAAGAGGTCAAGCCCGCCCTCAAGCGCGGCGCGGAACTGCTCGATCAGGCGGGCGAGGCGGCCAGGCACAAGGGCACCGAACTCATGGATGCCCTCAAGGCACAGCCCCAAACCGATCCCGAGCCAGATTCCGAACCAAGCGGCCCGCAACTACCCCCTGGGCAACCGATGTAGCCCCGCATGAAGGTCCCGGCAGAGGATCCACCAGCCCAGGCCATGCAGGTCGAGATTCTGCAAGCCCGTGACATGCCCGCCGGTTTTTTGCGCGTGCGCAGCTACCAACTGCGCCATAGCCTGTTTGCCGGTGGCCTGAGCGAGCCGATCCAACGTGAATGCCTGCAAGGCTTGGGCGCGGCCTCGGTCCTGCTTTACGATCCCAAGCGGGATCAGGTGGCCCTGCTGGAGCAGTTTCGCATCGGTGCCTACGCAGGCTCCGGGGGGCAGGCACAGGCGGCCTGGCTGCTGGAGACCGTGGGGGGGCACATAGGCGTGGGCGAGACCCCGCAGCAGGTGGCCCGACGCGAGTCCATGGAGGAGGCGGGTGCCGAGCTGCTGGAGCTGATCCCCATCTGCCGCTTCTGGGTCAGCCCAGGCCTGTCCGACGAGCAGATTCACCTCTACTGCGGCCTGATCGACAGCACCGGGCTTGGCGGCATTCACGGCCTTGACGAGGAGCAGGAAGACATCCGCCTGCTGGTCATGCCCGCCGAACTGGCTCTGGCCGAGCTGTATCGGGGCCGGGCCAACTCCACCAGCATCATCATCGCCCTGCAATGGCTGGCCCTGAACCGGCACAGGCTCTAACCCGCCAAGCACATCCCCTGAAGGAAAGGCGGGGCAAGTAGTTATCTCAAAATCAAACCTGATCCTGATTACCCATGTGTCTCAGCCATTATCTCGGCTTGGCTGGCCGTGCATGTCCGGGGGTGGGAGGCCAGCTTTGCCGTGCGGCATAGGGCGGGCCGCGCCCGCCGCCAAGCCACAGCAATGAAGCCTGCCCCTAGTGGTTGCTCGGCGGCCACGGGCCGCCCTATTCGATTGGCTGAGATTTGTGGGTAATCAGGAAATCAAATACACAACCGACGCAGTTGGCTGTCGGCCTCGCTGTATTGGCGTACCTGGTCAAAAAAGCGGTCGAGTTGCCGGGCCTTGGCCGGGTCGTGAAAGGCGGCGCTGGCCTGCGGGCGGCTGTGCAGCGGCTGGAAGAGATAACCCTGGCCGTCCACCAGCAGAAAGTTCTCGGCGTGGTCGCGGTGCTCGGGCAGTTGCGGCCGGTAGATTTGGATACCTGAGCTGAGGCGCTGTGCCAGGTCCAGCAGGCGGTGACCCTTGCGCTGCACCCCCTCATTGTCCTGCAGTATGACCTGCAGCCCAGGGCCGGGTCGGCGTAGTACCAGCGTCCGAACGGCTTGGTAGAACTCCAGGTTGCTGTAACTGTAGGGGTCGAAGCCCTGGCTGAACAGGCGTATCTGACGGCGGGCCTGCTGGCACAGGGCCAGGGCCATCAGGCGCATGGGCTCGCGTCCGCTGAGCTGAACCCGGCCAGGTGTAAGCCCCAGCCGGGCCTGATCCAGCCGCTCGCTGGCGACCAGCTCCGCCAGGGTCTCTGTTGCAGCGCTTGCTATGGCCTTCATCTGCGGCCTAAATCCCCCGCGCCTGCTCGGCGGCATTGCCGGTGTAGCTGTCTGGGGTCAGGGCGCGCAGCTCGGCCTTGACCTCGGCGGGCAGCTCCAGGTTGTCGATGAAGCGGGCCATGCCGGCCTGATCGATGCGCTGGCCGCGGGTCAGTTCCTTTAGCTTTTCATAGGGTTGATCTATGCCGTAGCGGCGCATCACGGTCTGGATCGGCTCTGCCAGCACCTCCCAGTTGGCGTCCAGGTCGGCCAGCAGGCGGGCGTCATCCGCTTCCAGCTTGCCGATGCCGCGCAGGGCCGAGCCCAGGGCGATGCTGGTGTAGGCAAAGCCCAGGCCCATGTTACGCAGCACGGTGGAGTCGGTCAGGTCGCGCTGCCAGCGGGAGATGGGCAGCTTCTGGCCGAGATGGCTGAACAAGGCATTGGCCAGGCCCAGATTGCCCTCGGCGTTCTCAAAATCAATCGGATTGACCTTGTGCGGCATGGTGGAGGAGCCCACCTCGCCTGCCAGGGTCTTTTGCTTGAAGTAGCCCAGGCTGATGTAGCTCCAGACATCGCGGCAGAAGTCGATGAGAATGGCGTTGAAGCGGGCGATGGCGTCAAATAGCTCGGCCATGTAGTCATGGGGCTCGATCTGGGTGGTGTAGGGGTTCCAGCTCAGACCGAGGGATTCGACAAAGTCCTGAGCAAAACGCGGCCAGTCGATCTGGGGATAGGCTACCTGATGGGCGTTGTAGTTGCCTACCGCACCGTTGATCTTGCCCAGCAGCTCGACATTGGCCACTGTGGCGCGCTGGCGCTGCAGGCGGTGGACCACATTGGCCATCTCCTTGCCCAGGGTGGTGGGGGAGGCGGGCTGGCCGTGGGTGCGCGAGAGCATGGGCCGCTCGGCATGGGCATGGGCCAGGCGGCGAATGACCTCGATCACATCATCCATCTGTTGCAGCAGCACCTGGCCGCGGCCCTCGCGCAGCATCAGGGCATGAGACAGGTTGTTGATGTCCTCGGAGGTGCAGGCGAAGTGGATGAACTCGCTGACCCGCTCCAGCTCGTCGTTACCGGCGATCTTCTCCTTGAGGAAATACTCCACCGCCTTGACATCGTGATTGGTGGTGCGCTCGATGTTCTTCACCCGGCGCGCGTCCTCTTCGCTGAACTTCTCGACGATATTGTTGAGCAGGTTACTGGCGTGTTCGCCAAAGGGCGGCACCTCAGGTATCTCGGGGTGCTGGGCCAGGGCCTGCAACCAGCGCACCTCCACCAGCAGCCGATGGCGGATCAGGCCAAATTCACTGAAGATGTTGCGGTAATCGACGGTCTTGCTGGCGTAACGGCCATCGATGGGGGAAACGGCATTGAGCGGGCTAAGTTCCATGGGGCTGTCCTCTATGAGTTCACGATGGGCCCATTCTACCGTTTAATTCGACCTTGTTGGGTTTGTCCGATGCGTCCCGGTGAGCCCCTTACGACCGGTCCAGGGCGGTGACTCAGGACGGCGGCTCAGGAGGGTGCTGGCGATTGCCGGGGTGGCTTGCTAGGCTTGGCCATCTTATCCATAGCGGGAGTGAGCTGAAGTGACAGCGGAATCAAACAAGGCATCTTTGGATGTTCTGCTATTCGATGTGGACGGCACCCTGGCCGATACCGAGCGCGATGGCCATAGACTGGCCTTCAACCGCGCCTTCGCCGAGGCCGGTCTGGATTGGGACTGGAGCGAAGAGCTGTATGGCCAGCTGCTGCAGGTGACCGGCGGCAAGGAGCGTATGCACTATTATCTGGAGCGGTTCAATCGCTGCTTTGAGCCCCCGCCGGACCTGGCGGGCTTCATCGCCGGGCTGCACCAGGCCAAGACCCGCCACTATGCCCAGATGCTGGCCGAGGGGGCCATCCCCCTGCGCCCTGGGGTAAAACGGTTGATCGCAGAGGCGCGTAGCGCCGGGCTGCGCCTGGCCATAGCCACCACCACCACGCCGTTGAACGTCAGCGCCCTGCTTGACAGCACCCTGGGGCCGGAATCAAACGACTGGTTCGAGGTGATCGCCGCCGGTGATCTGGTGGCGGCCAAGAAACCGGCCCCGGACATCTATCTCTGGGCCATGCAGCGCATGGGGGTCAGCGCCGAGCAATGCCTGGCCCTGGAGGACTCGGACAACGGCCTGCGCGCGGCGCGTGATGCCCAGATCAAGGCCCTGTTGGTGACGGTCAACGACTACACCCGGCAGCAGGACTTCAGTGGTGCCAGCCTGGTGCTGGACCAGCTGGGCGAGCCGGGCCAACCGGCCCAGGTGCTGGCCGGCCCGGCGCTGGCCAAGGGCTATGTGGACCTGGCCACCTTGCGCCAGCTGCATCGGCAGGCCCAGGGCTGAGGTCACTGGCTTGGGCAGCTCGGGCTGATCCTGGCCTCGGCCCGTTCCAGTCTGTTGGGTATCTCCCGGGCCAGTTCGGTGGCCACATCGAAGCCCAGCAGGGAGCCATCGGCCGATACCAGCACCAGCTGGCTCCATTCGTCGTGCAGCTGGCTGCGGCTACAGCTGAGGACCCTGAGATCAAGGCCAACCCGTTCGATCACCGATAGGTTGCTGCGGTAGGGGCGGAAGGCTTCGAGCCGCTGCCAATCACCGGGCCAGATCTGGCTAAGCTCAATGGGGGAGGCTGGCCGTTGCCGACAGGCCCGCTCCCGTGCCTGTTGCAGGGCCAGGTGGTTGGGGTGCTGGCCCTGGGTTTCCGGCTCGCAGATAAAGGGCCAGGGTGGTGCCGAATTCAGCAGGATCAAGGGTATGCCCAGGATGAAGAGGGCAAAGGGGATGATGACCAGACTGCCCAGGGGGATTCTCATGCCCATCAGTTCGGCTCACTGCTTGGCCGGGGGCGGTGGCGGGTTGGGCGAGTTGGGGGTGATGGCCACCTCATCGCCGCCATCCAGGCGGGTGAAGGGCTCGGCAAACTGCCGGTTGACCGTGACCCGTACCCGCTCATCCTCCAGCAGATAGCCCTTGTCGCGCCATTTATGCCTGAGCCATTTGAGCAGGCCAGTGACATCCTGCACCGAGGCGGGTACCTGCAACTCCTCGCTGTCCCGGCGCAGCAGCTTGGCCAGATAGGCGAAGTAGAGCAGCTTGAGGCTTCGCGGTTGCCCCGCTGCCGGGCTGTCGGCGTGGCGCTGGTAGCCTATGGCCTTGAGCTGGGCCAGGTAGTCCTGCCAATAGCCTTCCTGGTTCTGACCCAGGTCGTAGAGGGTCTCCCAGGAATAGATGCCGGTGTCATGGCCGTCGTCGAAGCTGATGCGCAGGGCGTAGTTGCCCTGTGGCTCGATGCGCTCGATGTTGACCTCCTCCTTACCGGTGACCGGTTGGCCGCTGCTCTTTACCTCGGCGGCGTGGGAGTGTACGCGCAGGTATTCGCAGGGCAGCTCAAAGCGGCTGCCGTCATCGAAGCCAATCACCAGCAGGCGTGATTTACGGTGCAGGCTGATCTCGCTCGGCCTGTGCTGATTTTCTTTCATAACTACTGATCCTGATGCTGGAAGAACCGGAAACTGGCTCAGGGTTAGCTGGGTCGGTCAACTGGGGTCCGTCGAAATGGCCTCATCGGCCTTAGGGCCTGCAACATGCTCGGGGCATCTGCCGCTTTGCGTCATGACCTGACTGAATTTCTCAATCGCGGTCTTGAAGCGCATGAAGTCGTCGTTGTTCAGGGGGGCACCGTTGTTGTCGGCGTAGATCAGGCCGACGGCGCGGTTGTCGCAAAACAGGGCCATCATGAAGCTGTCCTTGTCTGACCAATCGCCGGCATCCTTGGGTATCAGACCCTTATATCGGTGCCGATTCTGCGAGTTCAACCAAAGCCCGACGGGTTTCTGCATCAGGGCGAAAAACAGGCTGCCGCGCAGTTCGTGATCAAAGTCTTGCAGGGGCTCGGTATCCAGGCCCACCAGCAGCTCCTGTTTGAGCCTGCCGGCATCGTTCTGGCGGGCGAACAGGCAGCGTTGCAGGCCGAGCTTGCGCTGGATGAGCGTTACCAATTGACGCAGGGCCTGGGCAAAGTCGGTCCGGCCGCCGTTGTGGGTGGCTGTCGGCTGGGGCGCGGCTGGCGGGCTGGCCTCCGGGGTCGGGGTGCTGGACTGGGCCGGTTTGCTGACGGCCTTGGCCTGAACGGATTGGGCCTGGTCCGTCCCGCTGGGTGCCCTGTTTGGCTTGGGCGTGCCCGGCTGTGGCTGCCGCCTTTGCTTGACCAGCCGGGTCGCGGGCAGCGGGCTTGAGCGGCGTTTGATCGATGCCTGCTCGGTGATGAAGGGCAGGTGATGAATGGCCATGGGCAGGCCGGTGAACTGGGCGGCGCGGGCAATCTCCGCCGCCTGCCGGTGCAGCAGGGCGACGACCTGAGCGTTATCCCAATCGAGAAACTCCTGAATCAGCTCCAGCAGCAGGGCGGATTTGGGGTTGACCCATTGCTGGTCAATGGTGCGCGCCAGGTGGGTGGCCAGCACCACGCACAGGGGGCGGGTCTCATATACGTTGTTGCTCAGGGACTCCAGGGTCAGCGGCGGCAGAAACCAGTGTTCCGCCAGCCTCAGGCTAAGGCGGTTGAGGCTCACCCCCAGCACCCGCAGGGCGGCATCATTGCTGGTGCTGCCCTGGGCGCGCAGCCGGTTGATGGCCAGCATCTGCTCCGGCGCGTTGCTCCACAGGGCCATTTCGGCGCACTCATCCACCAGCGCCGCCAGGCCTATGGCCTCGGGGTTGCCCAGCCCCTTGATCTCGGCCCAGCGGCGGGCAAAATAGGCCGACTGGATGGCCCGGCCAAAGCACAGGCGCAGGCCGGGGATGGCCTCATCGGCCAGGCGGTCGATGCTGGGCATGCGCAGGGTGGCCAGTTGCAGGGGTTCCAGGCCAAGCATGGCGATGGCGTGGGGCAGGGTTTCGATGGGGTTCTTTGGTGGCTCATGCAGGCGGCGCAGGCTGCGAAACACCTCGATGCTCATGCCCGGACCAAAGCGCAGGATCTCGGCAAAGTCATGGTGGGAGGCAATGGCGCGGTTCAGGGTCTGTTGTACGCGCAGGGCAATGGCGGCCTGGATCGGCAGGGGCCGATCCTTGAGAAAGTCAAACCAAGTATCCAGGGCGTTGGGCATAGTGCCGGATCAGTGCTCTTAACCAGTGATGGGGGGATTGTACGCCAATTGCCGACCCTCGGTCCTGGTGATGGATTATGGCCGCCCAACGGACATGGAGCGGACAGCGACACCCCTGAACATGAAACCTATCATGGTCGCTTCGGGACTCGGGGCTCGGGACTCGTGAGTTGCCACGGATGTCTCACGGTAATGCACCGGGTTGAGATAAGATCCCTGTCCAGTGATCATGGGCGAACGAACAGCGCGACCTTATTGGTAATGAACAACAAGACCTGGACCCTCTACATGCTTCGCTGTGGTGATGGCAGCCTCTATACCGGCGTGGCCACCGACCTGCAGGCGCGCCTGGCCAAGCACCGCGCCGGCAAGGGAGCCAAGTACACCCGAGGCCGCCTGCCCCTGGAGCTGGTGTATAGCGAAACCAGCACCGACCAGGGCCAGGCCCTGCGCCGAGAACTGGAGATCAAGGCCTTGTCCCGACAGCAGAAGCTGGCCTTGATCGGCCAGGGTTCGGCATAGGCCGCTGCTGTTGGATGGCAGCGGCCAGGCCTTGGTCCCGCCTCTGGGGCTCTATGTGCACTACCCCTGGTGTCTGCAAAAGTGCCCCTATTGCGATTTCAACTCCCACGCCCAGGGGCGGCTGGCCGATGGCGACTATGTGCAGGCCCTGCTGGCGGATCTAAAGGCCCAGCTGGATGGGCAGCCAGTCAGGCCGATTGGCAGCATCTTCATCGGCGGCGGCACCCCCAGCCTGCTCTCCGGCCCGGCCCTGGCCGAGCTGTTGCAGGGCATAGCGGGGCTGGCAGAGCTGTCCGCCCAGCTGGAGATCAGCCTGGAGGCCAACCCCGGCGCGGTGGATGCCGGGCACTTTGCCGCCTATCGCGCCGCCGGGGTGAATCGCCTGTCTATCGGCGTGCAGAGCTTCGATGACGGCTGTTTGCGGCGCATCGGCCGGGTCCACGATGCGGCCCAGGCGCTGCGGGCGATTGAGCTGGCGCGGGCGGCCGGGTTCGATAACCTCAATATCGACCTCATGTTCGGCCTGCCCGGCCAGACCCAGGCCCAGGCCCTGGCCGATCTGCATCAGGCCCTGGCGCTGGGGCCTGAGCACCTATCCTGGTACCAGCTCAGCCTGGAGCCCAACACCCCCTTTTACCACAGCCCGCCAAGCTTGCCCGACGACGAGAGCCTGGCGGATATCCAGGAGCAGGGTCAGGGCCTGCTGGAGCAGGCCGGTCTGCGGCAATACGAGGTGTCTGCCTATGCCCGGCCGGGACGGGCCTGTGGCCACAACCTCAACTACTGGCGATTTGGCGATTATCTGGGCATAGGGGCCGGTGCCCACGGCAAGCTGACCCAGGCCCCAGGCCGGATACGCCGCTACGCCCGGCCGCGCGGGCCAAGCCGGTATCTGGCCAACCCCGCTGCCCGCCCCAGCTACCGGATATTGAGCGCCAGCGAGCTGCCCCTGGAGTTCATGCTCAACGCCCTGCGCCTGAAGCAGGGGGTCGATCTGGGGCTGTTCGGCCAGCGCACCGGGCTTGATCCGGCGGTCATTGCAGCCCCCCTGCAACAGGCCCATGACCTCGGCCTGCTGCGGCCAGGCCCAGAGCGCATCCAGGCCAGCCCCCTGGGCTGGCGATTTCTCAATGACTTGATTGGCCTGTTTGCCGAACAAGCCGGGCCGTAGCGGTCCTTGGCGAGGACAGGGCTTGGGCGATGGCAGAGACGGGGTCGGCCTTGCCGGGGGTGATTCCCGCCGCCTCAGGAGCGGGATCTTCTGCGCCCGCCGGGCTCTTGCTCCAGCAGGATTTGCTGCACCCTGAGCGGGGTCTTGAGTCGGTCCGAGGCGGCGATGATCTCTGCCGCCAGATCGGCCATTTTGCGTCGTTCCGAGCGGGCCTGACGGCGCAGGGCCTCCTCCGCCTCGCTCAATCCCAGGTGAAAGCGCTCCATCAGGATGCCGGTGGCCAGGTCGATCTGATGGCTCTTGCTCAGGCTGTCCTGCAACTGGGTCTCGCGGCATTTCAGGCCGTTGAGGTGTTGCGACAGCTCCAGCGCCGCCTGTACCTGGGGGATCAGGCTATCGATCTTCACCGGCTTGAGGACATAGCCCAGGGCCATGCCCTGGGCCGAGGACATGGCCTTGTCCACCACGATCTGTTCGCCATGGCCGGTGAGAAAAAGCACCGGCACCTGGGTTTCGCGGCGCAGGATCTCGGCCAGTTCTATGCCGTTGAGATCCGGCATGCCAATATCCAGAATGGCCAGGTCCGGTGCCTGTTCCCGACACAGACCGAGGGCCGCCTTGCCGCAGCTGGCCTGGCGCACCCGGTAACCGGCCAGGGTCAGTCCTTCGGCCACCAGGCCCAGCAGTATGGGGTCATCATCGGCAATGAGGAGTTCGCTTTGGGCTTGCGCTGTCATGGTTTGGTTTTCCAATGTCCTTGGTTTCCTGTCAGTGAAATGCTGATCAACAAGTCGAGAATTTCAGGACGCAGAGATCGCACAGGGTAACGACTTGCCCCTTGGCCGATCGGCAGGGGTTTAGAACAGGGCGGGTACCGGCTGTAGCTGTTGCCATTGATCCCTGCCCAGGGTGCGGAACTCGCCATTGGCGTATTCTATGAGGATACGTCCGCCCAGGGCCTGGACGACGAAGCTGTGACCCCGGTTATCCCGGTAACAGCGGCCCAGTTCCGGTTGTTCTGACTGACCGGGGCCGGCCTTGAGAATGGCCTTATCGGCAGGGGATTGGCTTGCCCTGTGCAACATCATCTGGCCTCAGTGTAGTTCGTGTCGGGCGGATCAGATTAGCAGCCATTCTTTGCGCTCAGGTGATGCTTTTGTGGCAATGCCTGGATGCCCCGCCGGCCCCTGCCCAGGGGCCTGGGTCCTTGTCTGCCAATACTTGAAAAAGGTCCGCTGGAGAATATTTCCATTACTGAATAACCAACCAGGAATACTCGGCAACCAACTCAGGGCCCAGGGTTTTTCTGCAGACCCTTTGTGACAGTCAAAAAAGGCCCTGAATCGAGCCTTGACATTATCCCCGGCTGGGCTAGGGTGTAGTTGCAGCCTGGCTTGTTTCGCTGCGCTTCGGGCCTTTTCTTTCGCCCCTCCCCGACCTGCCTTGGGTTCTACCCCGGCAGGTCCACCTCTACCGCTAACCCCTCTGTTAGCCCCTTTCCGTGCTACGGCCTCGTTCTGCCGCGTTCATTGTCTTCGGGCCTTGCCCGTTATCTATCATCCAGGCCCCGCCGTGGCCCGGAAGGTTAACCCTACATCCAGGCCTGGCCTGGGGGAGGTTGCTGTGTTCGTGCGATTTACGATGCATCATTGGCGCATTTTGTTGCTTTTGGCCCTGATCCTGGGGCCGGGTAGCCTGTTTCTGTTGCTTTATCTATCCCCTGGGGCAGGCGGGCACTCCCTGCCCAGCCCCCTGCTCAGCGATGGCTTGCTGCCACTGGTCTGGCTCTCCAGCCTGGGCCTGTTGTTGCTGTTGCCCGGTGGCCGCCACGGCGTGGCGCAGCCCGAGCCCGCCCGTCGGCCCGAGGGCCCTGTGCCCCGGCCCGATATCGAGACGGCTGGCCATCCACTGACCGGCCAGGGCTATCTGCTGGATAAATATGCCTTTACCCGGCATCTGGCCAGGCTGGTGGGGCGCAATGGCGGTCGTGGCCATCTGCTGCTCTATGTGGACCTGGACCAGTTCAACCTGTTCAACACCCTCTATGGCCTGGAACAGGGCGACCGCCTGCTGGCCTCGGTGGGTGAGGTGATCCGCCGCAATCTGCCGAAACACAGCTCCCTGTGCTGGCACGGCGAGGACGAGTTCGTCGTGGTGCTGGAGCATTGCCCCAAGGATCGTGCGGTGCAGGTGGCGGAGACCATCCGCCAGCGGGTGGCCGAGTTGAACACTCGGCCCCTGTTCGCCCTCACCCTGAGCATGGGGCTGGTGGGCCTGGATGAGTTCGATGGGGATATCTCCGCCGCCCTCAACGCCGCGGATATGGCCGCCCACACCGCCAAGGAGCTGGGTCGCAACCGCCTCTATGTGGCCTGCAACCAGCCCCCGGAGATGAGTCAGCGGCTGTTGCAGGTGAGCAGCCTGAGCGAGCTGTCGGATGCCATGCAGGAGGGCCGTCTGCGCCTGTTCTGCCAGACCATAGCGCCGCTCAATCCCCAGCGTGACGAGCCCATCCTGGAGATCCTGCTGCGGGCGCAAAACCGCCAGGGCCAGTGGATCTCGCCGGGGGCCTTTCTGCCGGCGGTGGAGCGCTTTGGCCTGTCCCTGCCGTTGGATATCTGGGTCATTCGCCAGTGCTTCCAGTGGTTGCACGGCTTTCCCCCGGAGCAGCGGCCGCGGGTGTCGATCAATCTCTCCGGTCATTCCCTCAACGCCCCCGAACTGCTGGAGCTGATCAAGGGGGAGTACCGCCAACAGGGGCTGAATCCGGCGCGTATCTGCTTTGAGGTGACTGAGACTGCGGCGATGAGCGACAAGGACCAGGCCAAGCGCCTGCTGCGCGAGCTGGATGAACTGGGCTTTGCCATCGCCCTGGATGACTTCGGCACCGGTCACTGCTCCTATGCCTATCTGCGGGATCTGCCGGCGCGTTTTCTCAAGATCGACGGCGTCTTTGTGCGTCAGTTGGAGAGGGACCCGGTGAATCAGGAGCTGGTGGCGGCGATCAACGCCATGGCCCATGCCCTGGGCAAGCGCACCATCGCCGAGTTCGTCGAGACCCCCGAGAGCCTCGCCTTGCTGAGAAAGATCGGGGTTGATTATGCCCAGGGGTTCTATCTGGGCAAGCCCTGTCTGCTGGAGCTGCATGGCCAGCAAGAGGAGCAGCCGCAGAGGGTAGAAGACCTGCTTGAGGCGGTTCCCTGCGCGGCCTGAGGGGCAGAGAACGGAGGACTACGGACAGAGGACAGAGGACAGAGGACAGAGGACAGAGGACAGAGGACAGAGGACAGAAGATAGAGGACGGAGGGTAGTCCTTAACAGGCGTCCTGCAACAGCTCTCTGGTGTGTTCCAGGGCCTTTTGCAGATGCAGCAGGTGCTCCACCGAGGCCAGGCCCTGGGCCGCTGCCTGCTCCAGGGTCTGGGCCAGGTGGAACATGCGCGCCGCCCCCAGGCTGCCGCTGCATGATTTCAGGCCATGGGCGGCGCGGCGCAGCAGTTCGTGCTGGTCGGCGGCCAGGTGTTGCTCGATCTCGCCGAGCAGGCGCTCAGCCTCCTGCAGATAGGCCTGCACGCTGCGCGCCCAGAGCCCGCCCTGACCCCGCTGATCCAGCTCCAGCAGTTGCTCGATCTGCCCCCGGTCAAGCACTGCATGACCGACCGCCGGACCCAGCGCCGGGTCCGGTCCTCCGGGCTGGGGGTTGTCTCGCTGGCGGCCATCGCCTGGCGCAGTCGCCAGCGCGTGGTGGGCAGCCACTTCATCAACAGGGCCGCTATCTGGGCAAAGCGGAAGGGCTTGCTCAGATAATCGTCCATGCCCGCCGCCAGGCAGGCGGCCCGCGCCCCCTCCAGGGCGTGCGCGGTGAGGGCGATGATGGGGGTGCGGCGCAGGCCGCGGGCCTGCTCCAGGCGGCGGATCTTGCGGCTGGCCTGGTAGCCGTCCAGCTCCGGCATCTCGCAGTCCATGAGGATCAGCTGATATTCATCGGCCTTGCGGGCGTAGCCGCTCAGTGCCTCCAGGCCGTTGAAGGCGACATCGACCCGGCAGCCCAGGCGTTCCAGCACCGAGATGACCACCTCCTGATTGACCGGGTTATCCTCCGCCAACAGTACCCGTGCATCGTATTCATGCTCCAGTGGGTCTTGGCCGAGCAGGCGCTGGCAGGACCGCATCTGGCTCCAGGCCTGATCATCCAGGGCCTGAAAACGGGCGCTGAACCAGAAGGTAGAGCCCTGGCCCGGCTCGCTTTCAAACCAGAGATCACCGCCCATCAGGCGCGACAGCCGCTTGGCAATCACCAGCCCCAGGCCACTGCCGCCGTATTTGCGGCTGATGGAGCCGTCCGACTGACTGAAGGCCTGAAACAGGTAGGGCTGAAAGTCCAGCGGGATGCCGATGCCGTTGTCGCTGATCTCGAATTGTAGCAGGGGGCGCTCGGCCCGGGAGGGCAATAGGCTGACCCGAACACGCACCCGGCCATGGGGCTCGGTGAACTTGATCGCATTGCCCAGCAGATTGAACAGGATCTGGCTGAGGCGGCTGGCATCGCCGAGCAGTCCAGGGGGCAGGTCGGGGTTCAGTTGCGCTTGCAGATCCAGGCCCTTGTGCCGGGTCTGATCCCTGAACAGATCAACCACCTCCTGGATCACCTGGCGCAGGTCAAAGGGCTCGTTCAGCAGGTCCAGGCGGCCGGCCTGGATCTTGGAGAAGTCGAGGACGTCGTCGATGATACGCATCAGGGTCTGGCCGGAGCGCTTGATGCTTCTCAGGTAATGCCGCTGGTGCGCGTTCAGCTCGGTCTGATCGAGCAGTTCCACCATGCCCAGCACGCCGTTCATCGGGGTGCGGATCTCGTGGCTCATGGTGGCAAGGAATTCGCTTTTGGCGCGGCTGGCCTGCTCCGCGCGCTCCTTTGCCTGGTTGAGTTCGGCGGTGCGCTCATCCACCTTCTTCAGCAGTTGGTCCTGGCTGTCGCGCAGGTCCTGCTCCGCCAGCCGTTGCAGTTGCAGGGTGTCACCGAACTGCTGCACCATCTGGTTGAGCTGACGCAGTTCACGGGCACCCTGCTGGCCGGGGCTGAGGGCCTGTTGATGGTCAAGAAAACGCTGGATGCGCCCGGCCAGGCCGTTGACCGGGCGGATCACCAGCCAGTGGATCCAGAAGGACAGCACCAGCCCGGCCAACAGCAGCAGAAACACCAGGATCAGCTGCAACCAGCGCACGCCCTGATTGAGCCTGGCCTGCTCCTGGCTGGGGTCCCAGCCCAGCCGGACGACACCAATCGGCCGACCAGCGTGCGTCAGCTGTTGTTGCAGCAGGATCAGCCTGCCCTGACCGGTCCCGGCCTGGTCGCGTTGGCGTTGGATCAGGCCGCGCCCCTGCGCGTCGCTGAACTGGATGTAACGGATCTGCCCCAGCCGATCCATGCTCGCCTGGGCCAGCTGATCCAGCCGTTGCCTGTCCCCACTGGCCAGGGCATCCAGGCTGGCGGCGGTGAGCAATTGCAACTGGCTGTGGTAGAAGTCCTCCAGCAGTTGCTGTTTCTGCTGGCGGGCCAGGCCATCGATGGCCAGCCCCATGAGCAGGATCAGGATCAGACCAATCAGCCCCAGCGCCAGTGCCAGCTGAGCCCACAGCGGCCAGGCCAAGGCGGGCCTGAGACCTTGTAAAAGACGCTTCGGTTTCAAGGGGATATCTCGGTTGCCTCTGGCCCGATCCAGGCCAGGAAAGTAGGCCCCCAGTATCCCCCAGGCCCTTGAATCTTTAGTGACAGCCAAACCCAATTTCTAGCCGTGTGCCATTGCCCGGATGACAAGCCCCGGCGCTTGCGCCATACTTGGCCGTTGTGGTTTTAAGGGGCAAGCGCATGTGTCTGGGTATCCCCATGCAGATCAAATCGGTCGGTCAGTACAGCGCCCAGTGCGAGGCCAAGGGCGTGGAGCGCGAGGTGGGGCTGTTGATGCTGCAACACGAGGCGTTTCAGCCCGGTGATTTCGTCATGGTGCACCTGGGCCAGGCGATGGAGAAAATCAGCCGCGAACAGGCCCTGGCCGCCTGGGAGCTGTATGACGAGATCTTTGCCGCCGCTGGTGAGCCAAATCCTGTGACCTGACATCTGGGTTTGCTAGAAAGGGCTGTTCACCATATATTTCAAGGCGTTACACAGACTTTCAATCGGTTTTTTGCCCCTGACCGAAGGGCGCTCAATGGGTAGAGAACTGGCCTCCCCCTTTGCAAAAGGGGGATTGAGGAGGATTTTGGCGCGGGTGGTTCCGCAGGCGTTGAAGAAATCCCCCCTGCCCCCCCTTTAGTAAAGGTGGGATTTGACACCCTCTGCGTCTCTTAATTGGGTAGATCAAGGTTGCGCAGATTGAGGTTTTGACCTAAATCATGGCCCTGACCGGGCCTCGGCTGAGACCATGCCGCCTGTTTTTTTGTGAGTCCAATCATGCAACTAATCTGTCCTGCGGGCAATCTGCCCTCGCTGAAAGCGGCCATTGAGCACGGTGCCGATGCCGTCTATACCGGCCTGCGCGATACCACCAATGCCCGCCACTTTCCCGGCCTCAATCTGCAGGAGAACAACCTGGATAAGGCGCGTGAACTGACGCGCAGCAAGGGCGTGCGTCTGCTGTTGGCGGTGAATACCTATCCCCAGGCGCACAACTGGTCGGCCTGGCAGCGGGCGGTGGATGTGGCGGCCGACCTGCAGGTGGATGCCCTGATCGCCGCCGATCTCGGCGTGCTCGACTACGCCGCCCAGCGCCATCCCCAGCTGCCGCTGCACCTGTCGGTACAGGGCTCGGCCACCAACTATGAGGCCCTGCGCTTCTACAAGGAGCAATTCGGCATCCGCCGCGCCGTGCTGCCCAGGGTGCTGTCCCTGCGTCAGGTGGAGCACGTGGTGCAGAACAGCCCGGTGGAGATCGAGGTATTCGGCTTTGGCAGCCTCTGCGTCATGGTCGAGGGCCGCTGCCTGCTGTCCTCCTATGCCAGCGGTCAGTCGCCCAACACCTACGGTGCCTGCTCGCCGGCGGAGCACGTGGAATGGCGCGAGACCGCCAGCGGCATGGAGACGCGCCTGGGCTCGGTACTGATCGAACGCTACGGCAAGGACGAGCCGGCCAGCTACCCGACCATCTGCAAGGGCAGCTTTCAGGTCAGCGGCAAGACCTATCACGCCATCGAAGAACCCACCAGCCTGAACACCCTGGAGCTGCTGCCGGAACTGCTGCGCATGGGCGTGGCGGCAATCAAGATCGAGGGCCGCCAGCGCAGCCCGGCCTATGTGGCGCAGGTCACCCAGGTCTGGCGTCAGGCCATAGACCGGGCCCAGCGCGACCCGGCGGCCTACCAGACCACGGCGGAGTGGAACGGTGCCCTGGCCAAGGTATCCGAGGGCAGCCAGACCACCCTGGGTGCCTATAGCAGGCCCTGGCAATGAGCCCGCGTCTCGCCCTGGGGCCGGTGCTCTACTTCTGGCCAGAACAGCAACTGCGCGACTTTTATGCCGAAATCGCCGAGATGCCGGTGGATATCGTCTATCTGGGCGAGACCGTGTGCAGCAAGCGGCGCAGCCTGGACCTGGATGGCTGGTTGCAGATTGCCGAGCAGCTGGCCGCAGCGGGCAAGGAGGTGGTGCTCTCGGCCATGTGTCTGCTGGAGGCGGAATCGGAGCTTAAACAGCTGAGGCGCCTGTGCGCCAATGGCTGCTTTGCCGTCGAGGCCAATGACATGGGCGCGGTGCAGCTGCTGGCGGGCCAAGGCCCCTGGGTGGCGGGTACCGGCATCAACAACTACAACCCGCATGGGCTTGCGGTGCTGGCGCGTCAGGGCATGCAGCGCTGGGTTCTGCCGGTGGAGCTGGGCCGCGACAGCCTCAGGGCCATGCGCGCCGAGCTGCCCGAGGGGCTGCAGACCGAGGTGTTTGCCTATGGCCGCCTGCCCCTGGCCTATTCCGCCCGCTGCTACACGGCACGGCACTACAACCTGCCCAAGGACGACTGCCAGCTGCGCTGCCTGGACCATCCCGATGGCCTGCTGATGCAGACCCAGGAGGATCAGGCCTTTCTCACCCTCAACGGCATCCAGACCCTATCGGCGCAGACCCAAAGCCTGCTGGCCGATGTGCCCGAATTGCTGCAACTGGGGGTGGACGTGTTGCGCCTAAGCCCGCAGTCGAGCCAGACCGGCCGGGTGATCCGCGCCTTCCGTCAGGCCCTTGACCATCCGCAGCAGGCGGCGGAACTGGCGCAAGGCCTGCAGCCGATCATGCCCGGCGGGGCCTGCAACGGCTACTGGCACGGCAGGGCGGGGATTCAGAAATTGTGAAGTTCGAAGGGAGAAGGGTGAAAGGCCAAGCGAGCCCTCGTTTCCTTGCTCGTGAAACCCGACAGCACAGGGCGGGCCGCGCCCACTGCCGAGCCAAAGGGCGAGGAGCTTCCCCTTGGTGAAGGCTGCCCCACAAGCCAACTGCTGAAGGCTGGCAGCTGGTGGCTGGCTACCGAAACACTCGCTGATACAGGTCCAGGGTCTTGTCCAGGCCCTGCTGGGCGAAGCCGGGCAGGGGCAGTTCGTCCCAGTCCAGGCTATCGAGGAAGTTCTTGATGCTCAGGCCCAGGCCGGTGTCGCCCTGGATCGACAGGCGACGCTGAAAGAACAGGGTGTCCGGGTCCTCGCGTCGGGTCAGCAGCAACAGAAAATCGTGCAAATGGCCGCTGAGGATGACATCCGGCGGGTTATGGCTGATCTGCATCCGCCCGTCCTCCAGGGTCAGCCGGTAGTCGATGCCGGCGTCCTGGATACTCACCTGCAGGGTGCGGCCCTGCATCATGTCCAGTTCGGCATCGGCCAATTGCTGGGCCAGGGTGTGGTTGAGCATCCGCGCCAGCAGCCTGCTGTGCAGCCCGCCGGGCATCAGGCGCAGGGGCAGGGACAGGGGCCTGGGCAAGCGGATCTGCCGGGGCGGTTGATCCAGGGGCTGGTCTGCGGACGGGTGCAGGGAATGGCTGCGGAACATGCTGGCTGTCTCTTAAAATCACTGAACTTGGCCACAGTTTCCACCCCTCGGCCAAATCTGCCATTGATATAGCGCAAGAAAAACCGATTCGGCCCCGGCCTTTGCCCTGCCCGTTGCGCGGCAAGACCTTTCGGCTTCCGTGGTGAAGCGGCAGCCAGGGGGTGATAAGGTGCGTGCTGTGCCTGGTGGTAGGCCTTTATTTCCAGCCCTGTTCACCCGCATCCCAGTCCTAACGGACATGGAGCGGGCAGCGCCACCCCGGAACATGAAACACCTTCTTGTGCGCTTCGGGACTCGGGTCTCGGGACGCGAAAATTGGCACGGATGTTTCGCAGTAATCAACTAAATTACACCATAGCCTTGATGAAATTTTGCCCTTATTCGCCATTGCGCGCAGGCCGGATGGCCCTTTACCCATGAGCAGCATACTGCCACAGAAGGTCAACACCTTCGGTCAGGACCTGCTGCGCCGTTACGGCCAGCGGGTGCACAAGATCGCCATTCACGCCGGCTTCACCTGCCCCAACCGGGACGGCAGCAAGGGCCGGGGAGGTTGTACCTTCTGCAACAACGTCTCCTTCGGACCCGGACTGCGGGAAGACCCGGACGTGGCCGGCCAGATCGAGATCGGCCGACGGGTGATCGCCAAACGCACCAAGGCGCAGTTGTTCTTCGCCTATTTTCAGACCTACACCAACACCTACGCCAGTGTTGCCGAGCTGGACCGTCTGTACCGGGGTGCCCTGGCGGTGCCAGGGGTGGTGGGGCTGTCCGTGGGTACCCGGCCGGATTGCGTCTCCGCCGAGGTGTTGGACCTGCTCTGCGGTTACCGGGATGAGGGCTACGAGGTCTGGTTGGAGCTGGGCCTGCAAAGCGCCTTTGACAAGACCCTGGAGCGGGTCAATCGCGGCCATGGCTTTGCCGATTACGAGCACACCGCCCAGGCGGCGCGGGCCAGAGGCCTGCCGCTCTGTACCCACCTGATCATCGGCCTGCCCGGCGAGGGCGGGGCAGAGTCACTGATCAGCCTGGATCGGGTGGTGGCGCTGGGGGTGGACGGCCTCAAGCTGCACCCCCTGCATGTGGTGCGAGGCACCCAGCTGGCCAACGAGTGGCGCCGGGGCGAGTATCAGCCCCTGGGGTTCGAGGAGTATCTGCAGATCGCCGCCGACATGGTCGAGCGCACCCCGCCCGAGGTCAGCTTTCACCGCCTCACCGCCACCGCCCAGGGCGATCTGTTGCTGGCCCCGGACTGGTGCGGACGCAAGTGGCGGGTAATCGACGGCATTGCCGCCGAACTGCAAAGGCGCGATACCCAGCAGGGCTCCCGCTATCGGCCTCAGCGGTAGTAGGGACGTACATAGGGGCAGAGCTTGACCACGCCGCCGTAGGTGACGAAGGTGTCTGACTCCCAATCATAGGAACGGTAATCGCGGTCGCAGCGGCGCTTGGCCGATTTATAGCCCCCCTTGCCGCTGTAGCTGGGCTGGCTGTTGTGGTTGGCGATAATGGCCCCGATCAGGGCACCGGCCACCAGCGGCACCACGATATTCCGGCCGCGATGCGAGGAACGGCGCGGGGCCTGTTGCGGGCTATACCGATGGGGGCGGCGATGGTGCCGTACCTGCTGGATCTCCTGGCGCGATGAATGGAAGACCCCATCCCTCTGGGCCTGATCCAGCCACCTCGGCTGGGCCTGAACCGAACCTGCGGCAAGCAGGGCGGCACCGAATAACAGGGGTTTGATGGTGTAATGCATGGGGATTCTCCGTGGTTGCCATGGTTCCCAGTATAGGCAACCCGGCTGAACCCAGGCTGAACCAGGAACAGGCCGAGAATTCGGGGTCAGGTCTAGAATAGAAGCCTTTGTTTTTTTCGTTCCCACGCGATGTGTGGGAACGCAGCGCCTCCCGCGCCGCAGAACCAACGAACCGCATAATTTGACGCCCTTGGGCCTTGATCCGGTCTATATCAAGTAGCAGATGTATGGCCAGGGCGAAGAGGGTCCGCAGCGCGGAACTTTGGCATTCCCACGCGGCGCGTGGGAACGAGAAAGTGGCAAAACATGCTCCAAATCAGGATCGCAAAGGGCGCAAAGGTCACGCAAAGAACGCAAAGAGTTCCCTGATTACCCATAATTCTCAGCCAAAGTATGACATCGGTGGACTCGCAGCGTGTTCTAGGTCGGGCTTTGGCCCGATCTAGAGGATTTAGCTGTAATACAAAGTGATTGTCCTATTGTTGTCTGCTGTCATTTTGCTAGACAAAAGTGGCTTTGCTGGATCCTAGTAGAAGTTGATTTGTATTGGCTGACCGAGCTTGTGCTATTATTATGAACCATTAACCACCAACCTTATTGTATGCCATGGCAATAAACTCTTTTACTGACTCGAACTCTGTTTCTGAGGATATGGTAAACTCTACATCTCCAGTGCCATAGTGACCTATTGAAGTAACATCTCTGTAGTATGGAGTTTCGTTAGGAATGTCAGACGGCTTAAGCTTTAAGAACAGCTTAATATTTTTTCCTTTTACTTCCATACATGCAATATTCTGAGAAATTTTGTACGCGATATAGAGCTTTTTGGGGATTTCTTCTATGGACTCATCCAAGCCAAGAATAAATTCGCGAATTGTCATTGTTAGCGCATGAATTTCTTCGCTTTTTCCTTCAAGTCGTTCGTTGATCGTATAAGTTGTCGTGGCGCGAGTTAGTGCGGCTTTTTTGCCAGCTTCAACCATAACAGGATTTTTATATCTGTTTTCGGTTACAACAGCAGATGTGGTGGATGCCGTTGGTTTCGAAGTATGAAAAATTTCTTCAAGGTAAAGTGAGTTATTAGAAAATAATCGATATTTCCATAGCTCGATATTTGCACCCATGACTTGCACAGCGTGCAAGTCATACTTTTTATAGTTTGGAGCAAGACAAATAACCCTAACGTCAGACCAATCTACCTTGACTCCGCTTCCGAGTTGTTTTTGTACGGCGATTTCAAAATCACCCTTATGGTCTTGAATCCAATGTAGGTAGAAAAGACTTTGGTTTATCAGTTCTGATGATTCGATTTTTTTGTATTCGATAATGACAGGATTGTCTTCCTCTGATAATGCGAGGCTGTCGATTCTTCCAGCATGTTGAGCGCCAGTTGAGAACTCACTCGCAATAAATCTGCAATTGAAGACTGTTTCGAGATTTTTCTCAATCAGGGACTGCAGATCCTTTTCCAGTACAAAGTTCTTCTGTTCTACGGCAGATAATTTGTCACCTGAAATGTCAAAAATTGGCACTTGATGATTGCTCCATTAAAAATTACTGTGAAACAGCATTGCCGTTGTCCATCATCCTGGGAGCTCCGAGCGCTGGCTCGGAGGTGCAAAGTAATAGCCTGCTGAGCAGACACTCGTATGTTCTGCAGTGCCTCCCCGGATTCCGCTTCGCTGCATCCGGGCTACAGAACTGCAACTTTTGTAACCCTTTGCGCCCTTTGCGTCTTCTTAGCGTCCTTTGCGATCCAACAAAAGCGCTGCCAAAGCCCATCAACCCCAGTTTAGCGCCATTTTGGCCGGTGCCCAAAACGCCAGCGGCCAGCTTTTTCGAGCTGGCCGCTGGTGGCTGCTGGCTGACGGCTGTCGGCCGACTAACGGTTCTGGCGATTCTGGATCAGGTCATCCACCACCGTTGGGTCGGCGAGGGTGGAGGTGTCGCCCAGGGCGTCGATCTCGTTGGCGGCGATCTTGCGCAGGATGCGGCGCATGATCTTGCCCGAGCGGGTCTTGGGCAGGCTGGGGGCCCACTGGATGATGTTGACCTTGGCGATGGGGCCGATCTCGGTGCGCACCAGTTTGACCAGTTCCGCAGCCAGCTCGTCGCTGCCCTCTTCGTCCGCCATCAGGGTGACGTAGGCGTAGATGCCCTGACCGGTGAGGTCGTGCGGGTAGCCCACCACGGCGGCCTCGGCAACCTTATCGTGCAGCACCAGGGCGGATTCGATCTCGGCGGTGCCCAGACGATGGCCGGAGACGTTGAGCACGTCATCGACGCGGCCGGTGATCCAGTAGTAGCCGTCCTCGTCGCGGCGGGCGCCGTCGCCGGTGAAGTAGTAGCCGGGGAACATGGCGAAGTAGGTCTCGAAGAAGCGCTTGTGGTCGCCGTAAACGGTGCGCATCATCGATGGCCAGGGGTGTTTGATGGCCAGGTTGCCCTCGGCGGGGTTGCCCTCGATCTCATGGCCCTGATCGTCCAGCAGGCAGGGTTGCACGCCGAAGAAGGGCAAGGTGGCGGAGCCGGGCTTGAGCGGGGTGGCGCCGGGCAGGGGGGTGAGCATGTGGGCGCCGGTTTCGGTCTGCCACCAGGTATCGACGATGGGGCAGCGCTCTTCACCCACCACGCGGTGATACCACTCCCAGGCCTCGGGGTTGATCGGTTCGCCGACGGTACCGAGCAGGCGCAGGCTCTTGCGGCTGGTCTTCTTCACCGGCTCTTCGCCGGCACCCATCAGGGAGCGGATGGCGGTGGGGGCGGTGTAGAAGGTGGCGACATTGTGCTTGTCGCACACCTGCCAGAAGCGGGAGATGTCCGGGTAGGTGGGGATGCCTTCGAACATCAGGGTGGTGGCACCGTTGGTCAGGGGGCCATAGACGATGTAGCTGTGGCCGGTGACCCAGCCGACGTCGGCGGTACACCAATAGACCTCGCCGTCCTTGTAGTCGAATACCGTCTTGTGGGTCATGGCGGTTTGCAGCAGGTAGCCGGCGGTGTTGTGCTGCACGCCCTTGGGCTTGCCGGTGGAGCCGGAGGTGTAGAGGATGAACAGGGGGTCTTCGGCGTCCATTTCTTCCGCCGGGCAGACCGGATCGGCTGCGGCCAGGGCCTCGTGATACCAGATATCGCGCTGCTCGTCCCATTCCACCGGCTCGCCGCCGCGCTGGACGACGATGCAGCTGGTGACGCCGGGGCACTGGGCTATGGCCTTGTCGGCATTGGCCTTGAGCGGAACCTTGCGACCGCCGCGCAGGGATTGGTCGGAGGTGATGACCAGCTTGCAGTCGGAATCCTGGATGCGATCGCGCAGGGCATCCGGAGAAAAACCGCCGAAGACGATGGAATGCACCGCGCCGATGCGGGTGCAGGCGAGCATGGCCACGGCGGCCTCGGGGATCATGGGCAGATAGAGGGAGACGCGGTCGCCCTTCTTTACGCCACGGGACTTGAGCACGTTGGCGAAGCGGCTGACTTCTTCGTGCAGCTGGCGATAGGTGATCTTGCGGTCTTCGTTGGGGTCGTCGCCTTCCCAGATGATGGCGATTTGATCACCCCGGTTTTCCAGGTGACGGTCCAGACAGTTGTAGGAGACGTTGAGCTTGCCGCCCTTGAACCATTCGATATGCAGATCGTCCTGCTTGAGGCTCCAGTCCAGGGTGGTATCCCAGGGTTTGAACCAGGTCAGATAGGCATTGGCCTGCTCGGCCCAGAAGCCCGCTGGGTCTTCGATGGAGCGGCGGTACATGTCATCGTATTGCGCCTTGGTGACGTTGGCCTGGGCAGCGAAGGCCTCGGGTACCGGGTATGTCTTGTTTTCAGCCATTTTTTCCTCCGGATAGGGTGTGGTGTGGGCTGATTCTACACCAATATCAACGGTCAGCCATCAGCTATCAGCGGCCAGCCTTCAGCCGTCAGCCGCCAGCGGTCAGCCTGCCGAGTCCTCAATACTTGCCGCGGTACTCCAGCTCCTTGAGCGGCACATGGCGCTCCGGCAGGCGCTGTACCGTGAGGGCCTGGAACAGTTCGGCAGTGGCCAGGGCGTCGGTCAGGGCGTTGTGCGCCTTGTAACGGGGCAGGTTGAAGCGGTTGCGCAGGGCGTTCAGGCGCAGGTCGGATTGTTGCAGGTAGAGATTGCGGTTGTCGATCCAGCGTCGCCCAAGCAGCAGGGTATCCACCGTCGGGATGAGGAACTGGCCGCCGTACAGGCGGCGGCAACAGGCGTTGATGAAGCCCAGTTCCAGGCGGGCATAGTGGGCAATGAGCACCTTGCCGGCCAGGCGCTGCAACAGGAGTTCGATCGCCCGGCGGCAGCTGATGCCCAGGGCGGCCTGGTCGTCGGTGATGGCGTGGATCACGGCGCTGGCCTCGGGGATGTCGTTCTGCGGGGCGATGATCTCGTGCTGGGCGGTGCCCAGGTGGATCGCCATGTCGCGCATGTCCACCACGCCCAGGCTGAGCAGTTCATCCTGCTGCGGCTCCAGGCCCGTGGTTTCAAAGTCCAGGGCGGTGTAGGTGAGCGTCCGAAAATCACTGTTGGGGTCGGCAAAGGGCACTGCCAGATAGTCCCGCAGGGGGCCGGCTGGGGTGTGTTTGAGCAGGGCCTGGCGTTGTTGCTCCAGGCTCTGCCATTGACGCCAGAAGGTCCACCAGGCCATCAGTAGAACCGGCTTGCCTGGTAGCGCGAATCCAGCGCCGATTGCATCTCGGCGATGACCTTGAAGGCATCGCGCAGGTGGCCGCGTTCCAGCGCCGACAGTTCATTGGGCGGCAGGTAGTTGTCCGCCGCCTGGCCCTGTTTGAGCTGTTTGGCCTGGTGACGGATGCGCAGGATGGAGATGAACTCCAGGGCGTCGATCAGATTGGCCGCGCCCTCCTGGCTGAGGGCACCGTGGGCGGCGCTGAATCTGAGCCGGTCCAGGGTGTTGACCTCGGTGCAGCCGCAGGACAGGGCATAGACCCGGGCCAGATCGACGATGGTGACCAGGCCACGGTGCTTGATGTCGAAGGTGTTGTCGTGGTCGCCATCGCTGATCAGCACCAGTTGGCGGAAGAAGCCCAGGGGCGGCCGGTGCTGCAGGGCGTTGGCGGCCATGTAGGCGAGAAAGATCTTGTTCTTCTGGGTCTGCTCCAGTACCCCCTGTTGCAGCTGGTCGAAGAGTTCGGCATCGCCGGCCACCAGGCGCAGGTCGAAGAAGATGCTGGAGAGCATCAGCGCCATCGGCTCGGGCTTTTCGATCCAGGTGCTGAAGTAGCTGCGCCAGCGGGCCAGGGGCTGACGCCACTTGGGGTTGCTGGCCATGGCCTCGCCGGGGCAGTAGTAGAAGCCACAGGCATCCAGGCCGTCGCAGACAAAGTTGGCCAGGGCGGCGAAATAGGCCTCGTGCTCGGACTGGTATCCATCGGCGAGGATCAGGGCGTTGTCCTGATCGGAGTAGCTGGTCTGTTCCTGACGGGCCTGGGAGCCGCCGCTGACCCAGGCATAGGCCAGCGGGGCTGGGCCGAGTTGCTGTTCCGCCAGCACCAGCAGGCGCTGGGTGATGGCGTCGGTGACCGAAGATACCACCTGGCCGATGTGATGGGCGGTGGCCCCGCTTTCGGCCAGTTGGATCTGCAGCCGGGGCAGGCGTGCGGCACTGTTTTTCAGGTCGTCGATGCGCTCGGCGCGGAGGATCTCGCGCACCAGATAGGGGCCGTGGGCGCTCTGATAGCGGATCAGATCGGTGGTGGAGATCAGCCCCTTGAGCCCGTCCGGATCCACCACCGGCAGGTGGTGCACCCCCTCCCGGGTCATGCGCAGCAGGGCCTCGAAGGCTGGGGTGTCTGAGCTGATATAGATCGGGTTGGGGGTCATTACCTGTTCAATGGGGGTGTCATAGGCCAGGCGCTGGCAGATAAAGCGGCGGCGTAGGTCCTTGTCGGTGACTATGCCCACCAGGCGGTCATCGGCAGTGATGAGCAGGGAGGAGACGCCGTGCTCGGTCATGATCTGTGCCGCCTGTAGCACGGTGCTGTCCGGGCTGGTCTGTACCACCCGTGATTCGAACAGCTCTGCCGCCGAGATATTCATCAGGCTGCTGTTGTTCAGGCCGCCATCATCGGTGATCTGGTGGATGGCCAGGCGCAGGCGCTCATTGGTGCCGGCGCTGAAGAAGTGGTCAAACTCCGGCGAGCTGCTGCGCAGGCGCTTGAGCACATCGCAGGGGGCCAGATAGACCAGGGTGTCTTCCTCGGCATTGGCCTGCAGGCGTTCGCTGTCCGGGTTGTCGCAGTAGGGGATGAAGTAATCCCCCTCGCCGAGCTTTTCCATCAGCTTGCCCGTGCTGTCGTGCACCTCCAGCGCGCCCTTGCGCACCAGATAGAGGAAGTCACCCGTGTCCCCCTCTGGCGGTACCTGACTGGTGCGGCGCAGATAGCGGATGCTCATCTCGCCCAGCAGCAGGTCCAGGGCGGCATCGGGCAGGTGGTCAAAGGGGGGACGCTGGGCGAGGAAGTCGCGGATTTCTTCGAGTTCAATTTCCATGGAGTCAGGCCTTAAAGAGTGGTGTGGGGTTAATCCTAACCCGGCATGGCCGGAAGGATAAATTAGAACGCAAAGAACGCAAAGAAAAATCTATGGATCAATTATAAGGATTTATGACCGCTGATTTAGCTGGAAAAAGTCACTGTTTCACAAACAATAAGGTTCAGCATCCCTTAAGAAATGCTTCACTCGCCAGTGGTTCAGGGCAATCCTCAGAAGACGGACTGCGTGAGAATATCAGAAGCAGCCGTGGTGAAGAACTCCCACAACGTCAGTTGAAAAGCGGGGCGGATTGCCACCAAGGTGTTCCACCTTGTGCGGTGGTGAGCCAACGATTTTCTGCCCCTTTGGTCCTGAACCCCGCTCCAGTATCTTGTTCGCCAGGCTGATCGCCTGAGCACAGGGATGGCTTGGCCGGGACGCACTCTTGGGTTCATCGCCTGTCACTTCAAGCGTAGCAAACGCACGCGGTAGCCGATGCTGCGGAAACCCCTTGGCAATATCCCACAGGGATTGCTCATGGATATTGCCCAGCCACCCGGCACCACTGGCGAACATGCAGGTGCGTACACCGCCATCCGGGGCGATGTGCAGGTAGCGGGGCCGATAGAACCTTTTGAGAGCGCAGTCGGTTTGACTCAGGTCACCGCTAACCCTGGGTGGTGACACGCTGATGTTTCGGCTATCCTCGATATCGACTACATCGGAACCCCCGGGGATGACCGACCCCAGCGGGCTGCCGGTCTGGTGCCGCAACAGTGCCAGCGTGCTGCGGATATCGGGTCCGGACACACCGGTGAACAGCAATTCCGTGGCCAACTTCCGTTGATCGCACAGGGACAGGACTTTGACCAGGGCAGACCACAGGCTGGGATACTGGCGATAACGGCCATCGACGCTCAGGGCGATGAGTTTCATGCCCCGCTCAATTAAGTAATCAAGCAGGTCGCCCGGTGAGAAGCGGTGATCGCCGAGCCGAACCCGTTCGGCGGCACCCCACCAGGCGCTGGTATTGAGGCGCACGGGCAGGCCCATCGTGGCGGTGATGTTCAGAATCTCCAGCAGGTTGCTCCCGGGCTGTATGACCTCACCCCCGGTGAGGTTCACGCCGGTCTCGACCAATCCAAGGTTCCTCGCATCAACCAGGCAGTGTTCTACAGCAGACGGGTCGATCCACTGATGGTTGCCGGCATGGCGCAGGTCCGATTGGAGACAATGGGCACAATCCAGCACGCAGGAATAGGTGAGCTCGATATTCACGGCTTCCACGAATTGCAGGGTAGCAACAGAGCCATTTGATGCGGATTGGTTGAGCTCTTCCGTATAAACGCGCAGCAGACGTGCCGCAACCAACTCGTCGAGGGGGAAGTCCAGGGGCAATGCGGACCGGATTCGCTGCTTCCCCTGTGCCAGGCGTCTCAGCACCGACCAATGTTCTTCGTTCAGCGATAGCACATGGGTGTCGAGATAGGACCGAAGCCGTCGCTTGGCCCATAGCAGGCGCAGGTTGTTCGTGGCGCTGATCATCGTAAGAGAGAAATAGGCACCTTTTTCAATCCTTCCAGGTAAAGTAGTTCTCTGGCCGATCCAGCCAATTCTTCAATTCCTTGGAAAGTTCGATGGCGTCTTCTGGTGAGAGAACAAACCGAACGCCCACAACATAAGAGGCGCCATCATTTGCGATCTGGCCAAGTACATGCCGGACCTGTCAACAAAACCGCTACCGCCGGGCTATCTTGAGCCTACCTACCTATTAGGGAAAGACGTTAGCCGTGGGGCTTACACAATATTACGGTACCAAAGTTCATACCGGGATCAACCGGGGTACGTCCCCTATTTATTCGGTTAGTTCCTCCTGCAAGCCGGTGCGCTCCTGCTGCTTGCGCCCCAGCTTGCTTTTCTCCTTTTTCAGCTCGCTTTGCTTGAATTCCAGGTCTTCGTCAGAAATCTCAATAAACCCCTTACGCTCTTCCTGCTTGATGTAGGCCAGGTCCGACGCCAAGCGGTTGATATTCTGGATGCCAAGGGCCGCCTCCAAGGAAGACTTCAGGCGCACCTCGGAATGATCATCGGCGGCAATCTCCTGAATCTTCTCGCCGTCGAAAAAGAAAAACTGGGTGATGCCGGGCGGGATGGCCGCGCGGATGAAATCCTGCCAGATTGCCTGGTTCTGCACCGACACCCGCTTGCCATCGCGCACCACCACCAGCCGCTCGGTCAGGTCGCGGGGCTTGGGTTCCGCCACTGCGCCCGCGCTCCAGGCTCGTTTGACGATCAGCTCCGCGCCGTCGTCCATCTCCATGACCAGCTCGAACACCACATTGGCGTTGCCCTTGGCCTTCTCGCGGCGGTTGATGTTGCGGTAGATCTCGTCCCCCTTGGCACCATAGAGGCAATAGTTGATCGCCTCCATGATCGAGGTCTTACCCGCACCGTTCATGCCGCCGATCAAAAAGATGCTGCGACCGTCCGCCGCCATGGGAAAGGCAATCTCAGTGGCAAACTGGAATGATTTGTAATTTTCGATGGTCAGTTTGATGAACTTCATGATGACGCGCCTCCCGGTTGCGATTTCAGGATTTCCCGCAGGGAGTCATAGACCCCGGTGCGGCGCTCCTTGAATTCGTAATCGCGCACCCTGTCGAGCAGCTTCAATACCTTGTCGGCGCTCACGCCGTGCTGCTGGCACAGCTCCTCCAACAGCCGCTTGTCCTCGCTGGTCAGATTCATGGTTCCTCCCCCTTCTTGCGGCGTGGTCTTCACTTCTTGTCGGTGGTGGGCAACTGTTTCACCAGCTTGTCAAAGTCATTGCCGCGCTGGTCCGCTTTTGTAATCCGGTGGCGGCTGAATTTCTCATATTCACCTTCCGCCAGTTGCTTCGCCATCTCGTGCGAGATTTTCCCGGCGTGGGTCAGAATCTCGCGGTCGTTGATGTTTAAAAAGGCGTCGAGTTTGGCGATCCAATCCTGCATGTGCATAGGAATCCGGCGCATGGCCTGGCCTTCGGCAAAAATCAGGTACTGCTCCACCAGATTGTTCAGGGCGGCCAGCTCTTCCTCGTTCAGGTAGTTTTTGGCGATAGTCACATCCTGTTTGCGCACCTTCACACCGCGATAGTTGGTTAGCCCCATGTTGGGCTTGTCACTGCTGGCGCGGGAGTGGATGATCTCGGCGGCAGTCTGGCCGGTGATGGCCCAGTGCATCTTGTTCTGCACCGTCTTGAAGAAATCGATACTGATGGTCAGCGTCGGGTCGTAGTCGATGCTGGTGGCGTAGATATCGGTAATCTTCTGGTAAAAGCGCCGCTCCGAGGTACGGATATCCTGGATGCGGCGGGTCAGCTCCTCGAAGTAATCGAAGGGTTGATCGGGGTTCTTCAGCCGTTCATCGTCCATGGTAAAGCCCTTGACGATGTATTCCTTGAGTCGCTGAGTCGCCCAGATGCGGAAGCGGGTGGCGACATGGCTTTTCACCCGGTAGCCGACGGAGATGATCATGTCCAGATTGTAGAAATCCAGGCTCCTCTGCACCTGTCGGCTGCCCTCCTGACGAACTGACAAGAATTTCTTGTAAGTTGCCCCCGGCTCCAGTTCGCCCTCTTCATAGATATTCAGGATATGCTGGCTGATGTTCTGCTGGGTGGTCTGAAACAGGTCCGCCATGTCGGCCTGGGTCAGCCAGACGGTCTCGTCCCGCAAGCGGACCTCCAGCTTCACCCGACCGTTCTCGGCCTCGTAGACCAGAAACTCACCCTGTGGAAAGGATGCGTCCATGGGTTTATCGCTCATGTCCGCACCGCCTCCTCGATGAGTTGCTCGACGCGGGATTTGGCCTGGTCGAGGAGGTGTTCTGACTCCTGCCGCTTTTCAAGAGACTCAGCCACCAGCGCAGCGATTTGTTCTTCTTGTTCAGGAGCAAGGCGCGGGACCAGAACCCGGCCAACATCGCGTGGGGCAAGATGGCCGTTGGTTGAGCCGGTGATCCAGCGGTTGAATTGAACCTGGCCGAGGTGGTGATCCAGGGTCAGCAGGAGATAGTGGGGATTGATCGAACCATTGGCCCGGAGCCGCAACATGTCACCCGAAAAAACGAGGTTGTCGTAGCGGTTGACGATGCCGATCTTGCCGATGGTCGCGCCGGTAATCGCCAGCAGCAGATCGTCTTTCCTGGCGGTTGGAGCTCCGGCAGCAGGATATGCCTTGGAAGCTCCGACAATTTCGCGACCGGTGATGTGCTTGATGCTGCAATAGTCTGTTGTGCCCGTTTCGGCTTCCGCTTGTTGGCGGCCTTTTACTGTACTGGCAAGCAAAAGACTCAGCCGGTCGCAGTTTGCATGTTTCAGCAGCCAGTCTTCATAGAATACCGCCTCGGGCGAGAAGCACTGGGCGTCAAGGCGGTTGGCACTGACGCTGTCAGACAGCCCGACGACACTAAACCGCGCCGTGTAGCCCACGGGTTTGTCAAAACGCAGCTTGGCCAGCCCCGGCACCGGCGACAGGTCCAGTTCGCTGAGTTGGTTGCCCAAGCCAGCTTTAGCACCAAAGATGATCGCTATTAAGCCGCCCCCGCACGACAGCTCGGTCAACCTCGGCACCGGCGACAGGTCCAGTTCGTTAAGTTGGTTCCCAAAACAACGCAGCTGAACCAGATTCAGCACTGGCGACAGGTCCAGTTCGCTGAGTTGGTTTTCATAGCAATACAGCTCGGTCAGCCCCGGCACCGGCGACAGGTTCAGTTTTCTGAGCTGGTTGCCCCCGCAATTCAGCGTGGTCAGCTCCGGCACCGGCGAGAAGTCCAGTTCGCGCAGTTGGTTGCCCCTGCAATCCAGCTCAGTCAGTCCCGGCACCGGCGATAGGTCCAGTTCGCGGATTTGTGTCCTAAGACAAATCAATTCAGTCAGTAGTGGCATACCCATGAGATCTAGCTTGGTCAGTGGAAAGCGACTCCGATAAATGCAGACCAGTCTCCGCAAGGCGGGCGCCTGGGGCAACAGCGTCATTTCTTCGCGTTCAACGCCTTTATCCTTTGCTACGAACCCCAAGGCCAACAAGCGCAGCCCCTTGACCCAGCGGTCGGGAAAGCGGGGCAGACGATCAAGGTCCCACACCAGACTGAGCAGGGCACCGTCTTGCAGGTGGAAATGGATAGACTCAAACTCATCGCCCGTATCTTCATCAGGCTCCAGACTGCTACCAGCCAAAATTGCCAACAACTCCTCCGGCTCCATAGCATTGGCCTCAGCCCAAATCCTGATCTGCCGATAATCCGGCTCGCGCAATTCATAATCGCCTACGCGATACCTCGCCTGCTGCAAGGCCGTTTGTCGGGCCTGGGCCAGCAGGCCCTCGGTCATGCGGCTGATGACCGGGTGGGTGCTGGGCTGGCTGCTGGTCAGCTCGGTTTCGGGTTTGGGGATGAGGCTTTTGTCTTGATCCATGGTGTATTCTAATTGTTGAGCCTTGATGCAAATGGCCTACGGCTTGGGTGTCTGTTGGCGTGAACATACCCTGTCAGCCCCTTTTTCCTGCGGCTTGGTCTAGGCCGGACGGTGCGAGTCCTCGTTGGCAAGCAAATCCACTCTTTAACCCGGCAGGCAGCCATTTGTAACCCTCTGGCCCTAGACAATTTCATCTCGACACGCTGATCCATTCATGCAAGCCCTCAGCGGTGCGCGCCTTTGGCGCGTCCGATGGATGGTTTTGTTAGGCATTGAGGATCGTACTATGGCAAGTAATCAATGCACGGTTTCATTGTAATTAAGAAGCTTCTCTGCGTCTGAAATGCAGCCTTTAATCCGAATAGCAATATAACGCAAAAACATAGCGAATTCTCTAAGCTCTAGGTTTTTTTGATTTGTCGTAAGGCTCGCGGGTGTTGCATGTAATAACCTACTTGTGTACGAGTAAATGAACTCATATTCATCGGACATTCCGGCATCTTTAGCTTTAATTTCCCAATTCCAACGTTCTGCAACAAGTTTTTTAATATCTTTCGGTAATATTATCTTCAATTCCATGATTTCATTATTTATGTTAGCTATTCCTTCGCGAGCACTTGGGATCGCCTTCTGCGATATTAGATGAGCCTGATATCCATAGCCATTTATTAGTGCATCATCAATGTATATACACAGCCGCTTTGCTGCTTCATCATCAATCATTGTTTGTACGTTATCTCCTACATTTCGTAATGCCCCATCCCTCCTTTCCTCATCTACAATTTTCTGTGCCTCTAGCACTTTTTTCTTTAAAATATCGTTTTCCTTCGCATGAATCTCTTTAAAAAACTCTATTTCTTTCAAAAGATGGCTTTCCAAATCCATGTATTAATCGTTGCAAAAGTATTGGCAGTTTATCCCAAGGCTTCCAATATATACCGGGTGCTGTCCATTCTGAAGAAACTGCGAATGAGCGAGCCCTGCTTCTGGATAGAGCGCAGTATGGACGTCAGGTGCCGCTTCATATCGCGCAGGTTGAATATTGAAAGTTGGCTCAAGCGTCGCTTGGCATGGTTCCACACCTGCTCATCGGGATTGAGCTCCGGGGAATATGCGGGCAGGAAAGCCAGCAGTATCTTGCCCTCCTGTTCAGCGATGAATCGCTGCGTTTCCTTGCTGTGGTGATAGCGGGCATTGTCGGTAATGACCAAGATCGGCTGGCCGGCATCACGGTGCAGCTTTTTCAGGAAGGCGATAAATTTCGTCGAGTTCATTTTGTCTTCGATAAAGCTGAAACGCATGTCGCCGCGAGGCGAGACCGCGCTGATCACCTTCAGACCAAAGCGGCCACCGCTGTTCTTCACCACGGGCGTTTGGCCGATCTTGCCCCAGGTCAGGCCGCGATGGGCATCACTGCGCACTGCAGCCTCATCCACGAAGAAGATGGCCGCGCCAAGGCGCTGCGCCTGTGCCACGGCCTCGGGAAAGGTTTCCTTGAGGTAGCGGTCGATCTTGCGCGGGTCTTGCTGGTAGGACTTGTAGATGGGGCGCTGCGGGCTGAGGCCCAAATGCCTCAGCAGACGACTGACGGCGCTCTTGCTCAGTTTGACCTTGCGTTCCTTTTCGATCAGCGTCCGTAAGGCATTGAGTGTCCACAGGCAGAAATCGAACTGGTACTGCTGCGGGTTTCCCAGGGTTACCGCGTAATAGACCCAGCGCATGTCTTCCGTTGACAGTTTGCGCGGACGGCCACTGCGCGCTCCCTCACGTAACGCATCCCAGCCACCACTGCGATACAGAGACAGCCAGTTAAACACGGAGCGTTCCGGCACATTGTAAATTCGCTGCACTAAATGCACAGGCTCTTGCCTCAACACGATGGCCTCGACCACCTCCCTACGGCGCTGTTCACGTATTTCGATCTGTGTGCTCATGCAGCCAATTATATACTGCCATTACTTATGCAACAATTAATAAAAGTGAAGCTGTTTGTCCAAGAGCTGGTACTGATAAACAATGCCATATCTGTCATCGTTGATTAATAATTTCATCCAAACAGACAATTCAAACACATAGCGAGTTACAGATAAAACCCCCATTGTTTCTATAAACTTAAAGTTCTGTTCAATAAATAGTCGCAGCTTTATTAGCGAATCAATATAGGCAACGGCTCTCCAGTATCGTCCGGACAGTTTCTCTTCCCCAGGAGAAAGTAAGACTTCGAGTTCTTCAATTTTCTTCCTGTATTTCCGAATAAGCCTCTCTAACTCCTCATGGAAGAGCTGGATAGTCTTAGTAGCCTCTTCTATCGTTTTTGTTGATGCTTGATCCATATGAACAATGCCTTAAATTCGCTTACTGTGTATCTGACAGCCAAACACTGAAGTAGGCTGGCAACTGAATTAACGTGCTAGGCTAATTGCAGCTTAGCCTCATATGAGGCTCAACCACGCCAGAACAATCTCCCCAACAGCTTGTAGCTTGTTACCATGGAAGCTCCAATTCTCCACCGATAATGGGAGACCCCATTATTCCTCCTATAATTCCTCCATAGAATGTAGAGCTTACCGTTCTGCAACTGTTTAACGAATCGAAAAATCGAGGTTAGGTCTCGTTAATTTCGGTCATCTCCCCTGACGCCGTTTACATTTTTCGTTTACTGCCTTACAGGTGGGAAGCATTACGCGTTTATTCAGGGTACGCTCACCCCTGCATGGCAGCAGTACTAGTGATGATGTTTGGGCACAGACTTGAGTTTTCGTTCGTCTTCCAATCGCCCACCGATGCCTACTGTTCTGGACGGCCTCGGCACTTTGGTTGCTCTGGAACAATTAGGTAATGCTCCCTACTGCTTTCATGCTTGGTCTTCATTTCGGACGTAGGGTTGGGGAAGAAGTAAAGACGTGAGTAAGTAACTTCTTAGCATCAATCCAAACAGGATACTTCCTCACTCTATCGGTGCCGCTGGAACGTGGAGCTGGATCTGCGCAACATCAAGACCACCCTCGGCATGACACACCTGCGCTGCAAGACCCCGGAGATGGCCATCAAAGAGCTGTGGGTCTACCTGTTGGCCTACAACCCGCACGCTTCAGATCGTCATACATCCGCACATACATATCCATCTGCCCGACGTCCTGATGGGTGAGCTTGCCCATCTTCAGGCCGATCAGCACAAAGCACTTGAGCAGGTAGTTGTAAAACACCAGGTCGATATAAAAGTGTTGCGACTCGGTGCTGATGCGCTGTTGGCGCGCGACGAAGGCGAAGCCTTTGCCCAGCTCCAGCAAAAAGGGTTGCAGCTTTTCGATCAGCGCCGCTTCCAATTCGCTTTCATGCAAACGGTGCGATTCCTCGATTTCCAGAAAATCGAGCACATAAGGATGCTTGATCACGTCCATCGGACGTTCAACGGTTTGGCCTTCGCTGGCCAGCTTAAGCACACCCGCCTTGTCCTGGCTCTTGAGCAGGCGGGCAAACAGATGGCTGTGAATTTGCCTTTCCAATACCGGCTGGCTCCAGTTGCAGCGCTCGGCCTCGATCTCGTAGAACAGTCGCTCGGCGTGCTGTTCCACGGTGCTCAGGGTGCGGTAGTGCGTCCAGCTCAGGTTGGGCGAAAACCCCTTCAGCTTTTCCGCTTCGCCTAGCGAGGCTAAAAGATCGTCCAGCACGGAGGTCTGGTCGATGTCGCCCAATTCGTCACGAGCCTCGTGACGAATTTCCGGGGTGCGTTGTGCGAGCGAATGTAGGAATAGGCAGTAGCCATGGCGTAACTCCAGGAAAAGATTGAACTATCGTGGAGTATAGGCCAGACTCTTATAATTGACCCCTACAGGAAACGCAAAGAACGCAAAGAGTTACAAGTCTTGTGCATCCGGGTTGCCGTTGGGCTCGGCCTCCCTGGATTCCGCTTCGCTGCATCCAGGCCACGGGGCTGCCGAGTCCCGAAAAAAAAGCCCCGCGGGTGCGGGGCTTTTATTCTAACTCAATTCAGGGAATCGAGATCAGTGGTCGGTGGCAACTCCGGCACCCTTGGGTACGCGGATGTCTTCCACCAGGTGCTGGATGTGCTCCGGCGGTGGCGCGGTTACCTTGGCAACCGCAAAGGCCACGGCGAAGTTCACCAGGGCCCCAACAGAGCCGAAGGCATTGGGCGAGATACCCAGGAACCAGTTTTCTGGCATATCACCCAGGAAGGCCGTGCCGGGGATGAACAGAATCCCCTTGTGCTGGAACACATAGAGCATGGTGACGCCGATACCGGCGATCATGCCGGCCACGGCACCCTGCTTGTTCATGCGCTTGTTGAAGATACCCATCATCAGCACCGGGAAGATCGAGGATGCCGCCAGACCAAAGGCGATGGCCACGGTGCCCGCAGCAAAGCCCGGCGGATGCAAGCCCAGATAACCCGCCACGACGATGGCACCGGCCATGGCGAAGCGGCTAGCCAGCAGTTCGGATTTCTCCGTCATATTGGGGGTGAAGGTACTCTTCAGCAGGTCATGGGAGATGGCCGAGGCAATCGCCAACAAGAGCCCGGCAGCGGTGGACAGGGCGGCGGCCAGGCCACCGGCGGCCACCAGGGCTATGACCCAGTTGGGCAGCTTGGCGATCTCTGGGTTGGCCAGCACCATGATGTCGCGGTCCACCTTGACCATCTCGTTGCCCTTCCAGCCGGCCGGTTCGGCAACATTTTTGACGAAGTCCTCATTCTTGTCGTTGTAGTACTGGATGCGGCCATCGCCGTTCTTGTCTTCAAACTTGAGCAGACCCGTGGTCTCCCAGCGTTTGAACCATTCCGGGCGTTGTTCGTACACCATGTTGCCTTCCGCCGAGCCGACTTCACCAATCTGGATGGTGTTCATCAGGTTTAGACGGGCCATGGCACCCACGGCCGGGGCCACGGTGTAGAGCAGGGCGATGAACACCAGGGCCCAGCCAGCGGAAGAACGGGCATCCTTGACCTTGGGCACGGTGAAGAAGCGGATGATGACGTGGGGCAGACCGGCGGTGCCGATCATCAGCGACAGGGTGTAGGCAAACATGTTCAGCGTACTGCCCATCTTCGAGGTGGTGTACTCCTTGAAGCCCAGGTCGGTAACGATCAGGTCCAGCTTGTCCAGCAGGGTCATGCCGCTGGCCAGGTGCTCGCCACCCAGACCCAGCTGGGGCAGGGGGTTACCGGTGAGGTTCAGGGAGATGAACACGGCGGGTACGGTGTAGGCGAAGATGAGCACCACGTACTGGGCAATCTGGGTGTAGGTGATGCCCTTCATGCCGCCGAGTACCGCATAGATGAAGACTATGCCCATGCCGGAATAGAGGCCGACCTCATAGCTGGTCTCCAGGAAGCGGGAGAAGGCCACGCCTATGCCCTTCATCTGGCCGATGACGTAGGTGATGGAGGCCAGGATCAGGCAGACCACGGCGACCAGACGGGCGGTGCTGGAGTAGAAGCGGTCACCGATAAACTCAGGTACGGTGAACTTGCCGAACTTGCGCAGGTAGGGTGCCAGGAGCATGGCCAGCAGCACATAGCCGCCGGTCCAGCCCATCAGGAACACGGAGCCGCCGTAGCCGGTGAAGGCGATCAGGCCGGCCATGGAGATGAAGGACGCAGCGGACATCCAGTCGGCCGCTGTGGCCATGCCGTTGAGTACCGGGTGAACGCCCTTGCCGGCAACGTAGAATTCGCCCGTGGTGGCCGCGCGCGACCAGATGGCGATGCCTATGTAGAGGGCGAAGGTCGCCCCTACTACGATGTATGTCAGTGTTTGCAGATCCATGATTCCCCCGATCAGTCTTCTTGAACGCCGTGCTTTTTATCAAGCGCGTTCATTTTGATTACATAGATGAGTATCAGCACCAGGAAGGTGTAGATAGCGCCCTGTTGGGCAAACCAGAAGCCCAGTTTGTAGCCGCCCAGTTCGATGGCGTTGAGGGGTTCAAACAGCAGTATGCCGAAACCGTAGGAAACGACAAACCAGACGACGAGGAGGATCATTACCAGGCGTACATTCGCCTGCCAATAATCCGATCGGTTGGTATCACTCATTATCACTCTCCGGATAGGTTATTGATTTATATGACCGGGAAAGGGCAGTGGTGCCCCCTTGCGCCCCTGCCCGGTCCGCGTGACGGGATAGACGGGATTAAGCCGTGCCGCATAGCCAGCACAGGGGTGCAATTTTGTTGTCATAATCTTGTTCTGTCAACGAGTTATGCAGATTTTCCTGAATACGGCCGGAATTGCCGCCGATTCAACGGCCTGGCGAGAGGGTCAGGGCGGCTGGCAATTGTCCTCTGGCTGTACGAGAATGCCCGGCGGTCGCTTCGGCTTCGGCTTCGCTCGGCGAGCGGGCGGCTCCCACCGGCCAGCCCGCTTCAGCCAGCGAACCGGCTGGCCCAGCAAAAGGTGTCAACAATCAGAGGATAGGTGCAATGAATCCGGAGAAGGTGGTTTTTGGCTTTTTCATCGTGCTCGCGTTGACGCTGAATTTTGGCTTCTATATCGGTGAGATAGAAGACCCCGAGCACCATCATGCCTTCGAGCTGTTTGCGGTGATCCTGGTGAACCTGATCGCCACCGTGCTCAAGTTCGGTGATCGTACCCAGATGGGGGCGGTGATGCTGGCCACCAGCCTGGTGGCCCTGCTGCAGTTGGCCGCAGCGGCGGCGGTCTGGGCCTATGGTGCCCATATCAATGAGGCCGGTCTGACCTCGGCGGTGATGGTCTCCGTGGTCTCCCTGGCCGGTGGGGCCATGCTGGCCAATGTCATCTCGGTGATCCTGCTGATCATCGAAACGGTGATGCTGCGCCGCTGAGCCCGGCAGCCCGCCATGCTGGATAACATCTTTTTCATGATCCTGCGGCGTATGCGCACGCCGCTGCTCTCCCTGGTGGTGGTGTTCAGCATCGCCCTGCTCGGCCTGGTGCTGATCCCCGGCATCGACGGCAAGCCGCTGAGCTTCTTCCACGGCCTGTATTTCGTCAGCTACATGGCCACCACCATAGGCTTTGGCGAGATCCCTTTGGAATTCAGCAACGCCCAGCGGCTGTGGGTGATCTTTGCCATCTATGCCACGGTGATCGTCTGGCTCTACGCCATCGGCTCGGTGATCACCCTGCTGCAGGATCGGGCCCTGCAGCAGGCCTTTGTGCAGCGCCGCTTCGCCCGCCAGGTCGGCCGCCAGCGCGCGCCCTTCTATATCGTCTGCGGCTATGGCGATACCGGCGAGGTGCTGGTGCGGGAGTTGCTTGAGCGCGGCCAGCACGCGGTGGTGATGGATGCCGCTCAGGAGCGCATCAATAGCCTGCGTCTGCAGGGCCTGCCGGAGTTTGTCCCGGCCCTGCTGGGGGATTCCGCGCGCCCGGCCAATCTGCTCAAGGCCGGCCTGCGCCACCCGCTGTGCGCCGGGGTGGCGGCACTGACCTCAGACAGCGAGGTCAACCTCAAGGTGGCCATCTCCAGCAAGCTGCTGCACCCCAGGATCAAGGTGCTGTGCCGTGCCGATTCCCATGAGATCGAGGCCAACATGGCCTCCTTCGGCACCGATCACATCATCGACCCCTACGATACCTTTGCCCTGCACCTGGCCACGGCGATGCAGTCACCGGGCCTGTACCTGCTGCGCGACTGGCTCACCGGGGTGGTCTATTCGCCGCTGAACGACCCCATCTACCCGCCCAAGCAGGGGCGCTGGGTGCTGTGCGGCTTTGGCCGCTTCGGCAAGGTGGTGTATCGCCGTCTGAGGGATGAGGGGGTGGAAATCACCGTGATCGAGGCCACCCCGGACAAGACCGGCCTGCCCCAGGGCAGTCACGTTACCGGCTGGGGCACGGAGGCGGGCACCCTGCAACAGGCGGGCATAGAGACAGCGGTGGGGCTGGTGGCCGGTACCGATAATGACGTCAATAACCTGTCCATCATCATGACGGCGCGGGAGTTGAACCCGGAGCTGTTTATCATTGCTCGGCAGAATCGGCAGGAGAATGCGGAGCTGTTTGATGCGGTCAATGCCGACATCCTCATGCGTCCCAGCCAGATCATCGCCAACCGCATCCGCATGTTGCTGGCCACGCCCATGCTGCACCAGTTCGAGAGCCTGGCGCTGTATCAAGACGACGAATGGGCCTGCGAGCTGATCAGCCGCATAACCGCCCTGGTGCAGCAGCAGGTGCCCTTTGTCTGGGACCTGACCCTGGACGAGGAGGCGGCCTACGCCGTCTATCATCACCTGCACCGGGGCGGCCTGATGACCCTGGAAGACCTGTTGCGCAACCCCAGAAACCGCGACAAGCCACTGGCTTGCATCCCTCTGATGCTGCGCTCACGGGGCGACCAGGTGCTCCTGCCGGAACTCAAGACCCGCCTGCACCTGGGCGACAGGCTGCTGTTCTGCGCCGCCGAAGGGGTAAAAGACGCCCTGCAGTGGACCCTGCAAAACGGTCATGCGCTGAGTTACGTGGTACAGAAGTCAGGGGACTGAGGACAGAAGTCTGATGACTCAAGCGGCTTCTGTTCTCAGCCTTCAGCCTTCAGTCTTCAGCCCCCTGTCCCCTGTCCCCTGTCTTCTGATTCGTCCAACCCCAGTCGTCCATCAGCACATAGAGCGCCGGCAGGGCGATGAGCACCAGGACAGTAGCCACCAGGAGGCCGAATACCACCGAGATCACCAGGGGTTTGATCGCCGCCGCCTGGGTGCTGCTCTCAGCCAGCAATGGGGCCAGGCCGAGGATGGTGGTGCTGGAGGAGATGACGATGGCGCGCAGGCGGTCGCGGCTGGCCTGACCTGCCGCTTCGATTATCGGCAGGCCACGATCACGGTGCTGCTTGATGAACTGGATCAGCAGGATGGCGTTGTTCACCACGATCCCGGCCAGAGAGGCCGCGCCGATCAGCGAGGGCATGGACAGGTAATAGCCCATGATCAGATGCCCCCAGAGGGCGCCCACCAGGGCGAAGGGGATGGACAGCATGACGGCGATGGGTTCCAGGTAGCTGCGGAACTGGAAGGAGAGGATCAGAAACACCCCGATCAGGCCCATGATCAGGCCGCGCTTGATGGAGGCGCCGGTCTCGCCGGAGCGGGCCACCTGGCCTTCAATGCCTAAGCGGACGCCAGGGAAGTCCTGGGCTAGCGCCTTCTGCCAGTGCTGCTGGATGGCCGCCACCACCTGCTGCGCGTTGGCGATCTTGGGGTCCAGGTTGGCCTCCAGGGTGAGGGTGCGGCGGTCGTCGATACGGGTGATGCTGGCCCAGCCCTGGGTCTGTTCGATCCGCGCCACCTCGGACAGGGGCACGCGCTGGCCGTTGGCCAGTTTCAGGCTGAGATGGGCCAGATCGGCCAGGCTGTCGCGGTCCTCCAGGGCATGACGCACGCGCAGTTCGATGTCCCAATCACCCACCCGATAGGTCTCCACCTCCTCGCCCAGGATAGCGGCGCGTAGCTGGCCGGCCAGCTCCTCGGCATCCAGCCCCAGGGCGTGGGCACCGGGGGACAGGCTGAGGCGGTACTCGGGGCGGCTGGGGCGCAGGTCGTCGATCTGGTTATAGACGCCCACATAGCTGGCCACGTGGGTGCCCAGGGCATCGGCGGCGCCTCTGAGCTGGTCCAGATCCTCGCCCTGCAGGCGCAGTTCGATGGGGATGCCGGCCGGGCCGAAGCCGGGCTCCTGGATGATCAGGCTGCGCACCCCCGGCAGGGGGCCAATGGCCTCGCGCCAGGCGCTGCTCAGCTGGTCCAGGCTGATGCTGCGCTGCTCGGCGGAGAGCAGGTCGGCGATCAGGGTCACGACGTGGGGACCGGCCTCGCGGGCGCTGAGGTTCTGGTTGAAACGCACCTGCACCGCCTTCACCAGGGCCTGACCCTGGGGCTGCTGCGGCGAGAGTTCCTGGTTGAGCCGCTGCAGGGCCTGCTCGATCTGCCGCGCCACCGCCTCGGTTCGGGCCAGGGGGGTGCCCTGGGGCAGCAGCACCCGTGCCTCCAGCACATCGCCGTCGATGTCTGGCATGGCCTCCTGGCCGATATGGCCTCCGGCCAGCAGGCTCACCGAGCCGAGCAGGAAGGCCAGCATCAGCCCCAGCACCAGATGACGCTGGCGGATGGCCGCATCGGTGAAGCGGCCCACACGCCCCTTGAAGCCCTCGAAGCCACGCTCAAAGGCCAGCCGGAAGCGGCTGGGCTGGCCGGATTGCAGGCTGCCCTTGAGGTGATGGGGCAGGATCCAGAAGGCCTCGATCAGGCTGGCGGCCAGGGCGGCAATCAGCACCACCGGCAGCACCTGCAGCACAGCGCCCAGTTCACCGGCGAGAAAGGACAGGGGCAGGAATACGGCTGCCGTGGTCAAAAAAGATGACAGTACGCCGGGGAATACCTGCTGGGCACCCTGGGTCACGGCTTCGAGGGGGCTGGGCTGTTCATCGCCATGGGCGGCGATGTTGTCGGTAATCACCACCGCATCGTCCATGACTATGCCTATGGCCATGAGCAGGGCCACCAGGGTGATCATGTTCAGCGACAGCCCGGTCAGGGCCATCACCGCAAAGGCGCCAAAGAAGGCGGCGGGCAGGCCAAACACCGCCCAAAGCGCCAGCCGGGGGCGGAAGAACAGGCTCATCACCGCCACCACCAGCAATAGCCCCTGAAAGCCATTGGATACCAGCATTTGCAGGCGATCACGCACGATGCCGGTCATGTCCTGGGTGATCTGCAGGCGCAGGCCGTCGGGCTGGCGTCGGCTTTCGCTGGCGACAAAACCCTGTAGCAGTTCCATCACCGTCAGGGCATCGGCCTGCAGCCCCTTGCTTACCTCCAGCACCAGGGCCGGGCGGCCGTTGAACCAGATCTGCTCCTCCGGCAGGCTGCTGACCTCACTGAGCCGGGCGATCTGGCCCAGGGTCAGCTCGCCGCCGTCCGGGCTGGAGTGCACCACGCGCCTGGCCAGTTCATCCAGGCTGCGGCTCTGGTCGGTAAAGCGCAGCAGCAGCTCGCCCTCGGGCCGCTCCAAGATCCCCAGCGGCAGATCAAGGTTCTGGCGGCGCAGGCGCAGGGCCAGATCCCGTGGCGAGAGGCCGTGCTGGGCCAGCTGCTCGCGCTGCACGGCAATCTGCCACTGGCGCTCGGCCAGGCCGCGGATGACCACCTCGCTCACCCCCGGCAGGCGTTGCAGCCGGTCTTGCAGGCGCAGACCCTGATTCTCCAGCTGGCGCAGGGGCAGGTCACCGCTGAGGGCCACCGCCGCCACCAGGTCGTTGCGGTGCAGTTGGCGCAGGATCGGTTCTTCCACCCGTGCGGGCAGGTCGCGCAGGGCCTTGACCTCGGTGTCCAGATCGGCGCGAAAGCGCAGTACATCACCGCCGGGTCGCATCTTGGCCACGGCGCTGGCCAGGTTGTCCTGGGCGGTGCAGCGCAGTTCCTTGAGGTTTTCAACCCCCTGCAGGGCGTCCTGCAGGCGGCGGCACAGGCTGTCCTCTACATCGGCGGCGCTGGCACCGGGATAGCGCAGCTCGATGCTGAACTCGGTGGGCCGATAATCCGGAAAGGTCTCACGGCGCAGCTGCGGCGCGGAGAACAGGCCAATGGCCAACAGCAGCAACAGCAGCAGGTTGGCGGCGGTGGGGTGGCTGGCAAACCAGCGGATCATGGTTTCTTATCCACTGACGCAGCCTGAGCTTGACGGACTAGCCGCCGTTGCGCCGCTTCATCCCGTATCGGCTGCAGGGCCATGCCCTGGGGCGCGGGCTGGGGTTCGTCCAACAGCAACCGCTCGCCGGGGTTGAGGCCTGACTTGATCACCGCCAGGTCCTGCTGCACAAAATCCAGATCGACCGGTCGGCGCAGCAGGCGGTCTTCGGCATCGGCCAGCAGTACCTGGTTTGCCTTCAGCGCGGTGCGCGGGATCACCAGCCGCGCCTCGGGGCTGGGGACGGAAAGCCTGACCTGCAGGTACATGCCCGGCTGCAGGGCGGGCCGCTGCGGTGGGTTGAGATCGGCATAGGGCCGCTCCACGCTGAGCACCACCCGGGCGCTGCGGGTGGCCGGGTCCAGGCCACTGCCAATGCGGCTGACCTGGGCCTGCCAGCGTACCTCGGGAAAGCCGGCCAGGCTGACCTCGGCCCGGATCTGCTCCAGATGCAGGCGCTGATCCAGGGACAGCAGCCCCTGCTCGGGGTGGGCTCCCTTGGTGGTGGCCGACATCAACCGCATCAGTTGGTCCAGCGGGATCTGCGCCTCGATCTCGGCCCGCTCGATGCTGTCGGCGCGAAACAGACGCTGGCCCACGGCGGCCTGCTGGTGCAGGCCGATCTCCACCTGGCTCAGGCGCAGGTCATAGGGGGCGACGAAGCGGGTGTCTTGCAGGTCGCGCTGGGCTTGGCCTCGGCGGCTGTCGGCGGCATCCACTGCCGCCTGCAGGGCCTGCAACCGGCTCGGCAGCAGACGCAGCTGGTTCTCCAGCGCCAGCACCGCCTGACGCTGGGCCAGGGTGGCGCGGGTCTGTTCATCCCGGTTGGTGCGCGAGGCCGCGCCGCTCTGCGCCAGCTCCTCGATGCGCGCAAGCTCCTGCTCGGCCAGGGTCAGGCGTTCTTGCTCCAGGGCCAGCAGGCGGCGGCTGTTGTCTTCTTCCACCTGCAGTTGCCGCTTCTCGGCCTCCAGCTTGGCCAGCTCCGCCTCGGCCGCCGCCAGGGCCAGCTCATGGCGGCTGGGGTCGAGCCTGAGCAGTTCGGTACCGGCGGGCAGCAGCTTGCCGTCATCCAGGTCGTCGTGCTGCCAGATCACCCGCCCGGCGACAGTGGCGCTGGCCTGCCAGGTCTCGGCGGCGCGTGACAGGCCATGGCCCTGGGCCTGATAGACGAAGGCCAGGGGCTGCACCTCGATCACCCGCACCGCCAGCGGCGGGCTGGGGGTCTGGCTTTGCTGGGGCGCCTTGCTATTGATGATGGACAGGGCAAACAGGCCAACGCCTGCCAGCAGGCCAAGGGGGATCAGTAACCAGGGTTTGCGTAGGCTCATGGGCGTTGGATCGATTTCTGGGGCGAGGGGGCGCAGTCTGGGCCTGGCGGAGCGGATTTGCCTTGATTTGGGTCAGTCTTGAGGGATGCGTCCAAGGTCCTTTGGCGCAGGCCGGGTCAGCCGACAATTTACTCGGCAGGGCAGGGGTGCTATGTTCTCTCCTTTCGATGCCCTCACCATTTTTTCAAGCACGTTCAAGCAAGGGGATAGCATGTCCTATGAAACCTACAAGTTCCGCCTGGTAACACGCAGCGATTTCGATGGGCTGGTGTGCGCAGTGCTGATGAAAGAGCTGGGTCTGATCAACGACATCAAGTTTGTCCATCCCAAGGACATGCAGGATGGCAAGATCGAGATTAACGAGTATGACATCACCACCAATCTGCCCTATGTCAAAGGGGTGCACCTGGCTTTTGACCACCATTTGAGCGAGACCCTGCGCAACGAAAGGCAGGGCAACCACATCATCGACCCCAATGCCCCTTCGGCGGCCAGGGTGGTGTATGAGTTCTATGGCGGCGAAAGGCGCTTCCCCGAGCGCTGGAACGCCATGATGGAGGCGGTGGACAAGGGTGACGCGGCCCAGTTCAGCCGCGAGGAGATCCTCCATCCCGAAGGCTGGGTGCTGATGAATTTCCTGATGGACGCCCGCACCGGCCTGGGCCGCTTCCGCGAGTTCCGCGTCTCCAACTATCAGTTGATGATGGACCTGATCGAGTATTGCGCCGATCACCAGATCGACGAGATCATGCAGCTGCCCGATGTGCAGGAGCGGGTGCAGCTGTACTTCGAGCACGAGGAAAAGGCCAAGGAGCAGATCCAGCGTTGCAGCACTGTACACAACAACCTGGTGGTACTGGACCTGCGTAACGAAGAGACCATCTACGCCGTCAACCGCTTCATGATCTACGCCCTGTACCCGCAGACCAATATCTCTATCCACGTGATGTGGGGCCTGAAGCAGCAGAACACGGTGTTTGCCATCGGCAAGTCGATCCTGGATCGCAGCTCCAAGACCAATGTCGGCGAGCTGTGCCTGAAATACGACGGCGGCGGTCACCAGGCTGCTGGCACCTGTCAGGTGGGCAACGATGAGGCCGAGGAGCGGCTGCAGGAGATCATCGCCCAGATCAACGCCGACGGCTGAGTCGGTATTGCGCCCGCAGTGAGTGGAATGCCAAGGGTCTTAGGACGCAGAGGGCACAGAGAAGCGCAGAGCACGCAGAGTCTGTATGTTCTGTCTTTAAGCTATGACCTGTTGTCAACTCTGCGTCTTTTTTTGGGGTTCTGGGTGCGCGAGGTGAGGGTGAAGCCGCCTTGCCCATCCCCAGCATCCTGGGAGCTCCGAGCGCTGGCTCGGAGGTGCAAAGCTCAGGCCAGCGGCATAGGGCTGGCCCTGCCCGCCGCCAAGCCAGCTAGCTGTGATGGGGTTGCGCCCCGCCACAGGGCACGGCGGCCACGGGCCGCCCTATGAGCTGACGGCTGGCCGCCCCCTCATGCCCTTCCTGCACGGTATCACCCTGTTGCTGGTGTTTCAGCTCGTCGGCGAGGTGCTGGTGCACCTGGCGCGGCTGCCGCTGCCCGGCCCGGTGCTGGGCATGGCCCTGCTGTTTGTCGCCCTGATCCTGCGCCGGGGCCTGCCCGATGCCCTCAACGGCGCGGCCTCCAACCTGCTTGGCCACCTCTCCCTGCTGTTCGTCCCCGCCGGTGTCGGCGTCATGCTGCACTTTGACAAGTTGGCCGATGACTGGCTGGCCATAGGCCTGGCCCTGCTGCTGGGCAGCCTGATCACCCTGGGCCTGACGGCACTGCTGATGCAGTGGCTGTTGCGGTGGCAGAGGTGAATGGGTCAGCCGCCAGCCACCAGCGGCCAGCTGTCAGCGATAACCCCGGATTCCGCTGCGCTGCATCCGGGCTACAGCCAACTGAAGGCTGGCGGCTGGCGGCTGGTGGCTGAACATGGAACAGATCTGGGTCTATCTCGCCGCCTCGCCCCTGTTTGGTCTCACCGCCACCCTGGTCGCCTACAGCCTGGGGCACTGGCTCTATGTGCGCTGCGGCAGCACGCCCCTGTTGCATCCGGTACTCACGGCGGTGGCCCTGCTGATCTTGCTGCTGAAACTGGGTGATATCTCCTACAACAGCTATTTCGACGGTGCCCAATTCGTCCATTTTCTCCTTGGCCCGGCCACGGTCGCTCTGGCCGTGCCCCTGTATCTGCAACTGGAGCGCCTGCGTAAGCTCTGGCTGCCGATCCTCATCAGCCTGATATTCGGCGTGTTACTGGGTGCGCTGAGCGCCCTGGGCATTGCCCGTTGGCTGGGTGCCGGGCTGGAGACCCAGCTGTCCCTGGCACCCAAATCGGTGACCACGCCGGTGGCCATGGGCATAGCCGAGGCCATCGGCGGCCTGCCTTCGCTCACCGCCGTGCTGGTGGTGACCACCGGCATCATCGGCGCGGTGCTGGGCAACGGCCTGTTTCGCCTGCTGCGCATCCGGGATGATAGCGTCAAGGGCGTCGCCATGGGGGTTGCCGCCCATGGCATAGGCACGGCGCGGGCGTTTCAGTTGAGCCAGCAGATGGGGGCCTTCTCCGGCCTGGCCATGGCCCTGTCGGCCCTGGCCTCGGCGTTGATCCTGCCCGGCCTGATCGATCTCCTCTACGCTTTTTTGGTTCCGGCCTCGCCGGGTTAGGACTCAACATACCAGTCGCGCAGCAAGCTGCCATCCCAACCACCCTGTCACAGGCCGACCTAGGAGCCTGTCGGATTTAGGATGCACCTACTGCGCCGGAGGGAAGAACGGCCCAGAATTGTTTTGAACATTGGCCCCGATTTTTCATTGCGTAGGGAAACTCAGCGCCTCAAAATCGTGAAAATTTGTTCTCGTTCTCCCACCTTGCTCGCTACGGGCACCTAAACCCGACAGGCTCCTAGAAGGTGTTGAATGGGTGCTTTCCAACATATTGATTTTTCTCTGTGCGCTCTGTGGCTCTGTGGCCAGATGCTCTTTTTAGGGTAATGCTTCAGGTGCTTTTCCATCACTGAAAGGTGCCGGGATTATTCGGTTCAGGCACTCCTTGGCCTGGTCAAATTCAAACTGCTCCAGGTCCGGACCCAGTTGTGCCAGGTTTTGGCGCAGGGTGCCCGCAGCGAGATGGGCAAGAATTTCCGCCAGCTTGTCCTTGCTCTCCACCTGGTAGTCATCGACCATCTCCCTGAGTAGCTGAAGTTGCTGGTCCAGCTCTGCATCGCTGTAGGGGGCCTGAGGCTGTTGGGGTTGCTCGGATGTTTTTTCTGCCAGGGGTGCCAGTTCGGCGCGGATTTGTTCGAGCAGGGCCTCCATCTGCTCCAGCCGTTTGGGGTCGATCTCCTGTCCCTGCTTGATGTCCTGCTCCAGGGCCTGGCTCTGTTGCTGTAGCCCTGTGGCACCTATGCTGCCGGCGGTGCCCTTGAGGCTGTGCGCGGCGCGCGCCGCCGTGGCTTTGTCATCGACCGCGAGGGCCTGGCGGATAAGGGGGATGCTGTCGGCCTGATTGCGCTGGAACATCCTGAGCAGGTTGATGTATAGCTCTTCGTCTCCTTCCAGCATCGCCAGGGCCTTCTGGCTGTCGATGTGCGCGAACAGCGGTAGTTTGCTTGGGGCTTGGGGCTGGCCCTGATCCTGGACTGGCGTTGGCAAAGAGGCGTCCGCTTGCTGTCTGGGCTTGATCCACTTGGCCAGGGTGCTGAACATCTGGTATAGATTGATGGGCTTGGCGATGTGGTCGTTCATGCCCGCATCCAGGGCCTTGGTCACGTCCTCCACCATGGCGTTGGCGGTCATGGCAATGATGGGCAGGTCGTGGTATTCCCCTTGCTGGCGGATCAGGCGGGTGGCGGTGTAGCCGTCCATCACCGGCATCTGGCAGTCCATCAACACCCCATCGAAGCGGCCCAGTCTGAGCCGGTCCAGGGCCGCCTGACCGTTCTGTGCCAGCTCCACGCCGATGCCATTCCTGCTTAGCAGCTCCATGGCCAGATCCTGATTGAATACATTGTCCTCCACCAGCAGCAGATGGGCACCGGCCAGCCGGGCGGCAATCTTCCGGTAATCGGCCTGATCCTGGCTGTTGTGCCGTTGCAGCCCGGTCCGACCCAGCGCCTGTAGCAGGCTATTGAGCAGGCTGGAGGGGGTCACCGGCTTGTGCAGCAGGGCGGCCAGGGGTAGGTCGTCCTGTTCTGCCTTCTGCAGCAGCACCTCCTGGCCGTGGGCGGTAACCATGATGATCTTGGGTGGCGGGTTGATGCTGTGCTGGATCTTCTGCGCGCACTCGTAGCCATCCATGCCCGGCATCTGCCAGTCCAAGAGGATGAAATCATAGGGTTTTCCCTGGGTCACGCCCTGGAATAGCTGCTCCAGGGCCTCCTTGCCTGAGGTGGCGCTGGCCGGATTCAGGCCAAGCCCGGCGGCCAGGTGGGCGAGGATCTCCCGCGCCGCCGGGTTGTCGTCCACCAGCAGCAGGCGCGACTGGGCCAGGGACCGATCCGGCCGGGGTAGGCCGGGCTGGGTCTCGGCGGGGCGGCATTTGAGGGTGAAGTGGAAGCAGCTGCCCTGGCCGGGGGCGCTTTCCACCCAGATGCGCCCGCCCATCATCTGGGTGAGACGCTTGCAGATAGCCAGGCCCAGGCCGGTGCCGCCGTAGTTGCGGGTGATGCTGCCGTCGGCCTGGCTGAAGGGCTGGAACAACCGGGCCTGCTGCTCCTGGCTCATGCCTATGCCGGTATCCCGGACCTGAAAGTGCAGCAGCAGGTTGGTGCCGGATTGGGCCTCATCCTGCGCCTCTTCCGCTGGCAGTTGATCCTGCCGCGCATGGACGATGATATTGCCCTGGTTGGTGAATTTAATGGCGTTGTTCACCAGATTGACCAGGATCTGGTTCAGGCGCAGGGCATCGCCCAGCAGCCGGGGCGGCAGCTCGGGATCGATATCAAACAACAGCTCCAGGCCCTTTTCATCGGCCTTGAAGCCAAGCAGAACATCCAGCTTGTGGAACACCTGATTCAGCTCGAAGGGCCGCTGTTCCAGGTGCAGCTTATCGGCCTCGATCTTGGAGAAGTCGAGGATATCGTCAATGATCCCCAGCAGGGACTCGGCGGCCTGGCTAACCCGGCTGACATAGCCCTGGGCACGGCCCTCCAGACCGCTATCCAGGGCCAGCTGGGACATGCCGATGATGGTATTCATCGGGGTGCGGATCTCATGGCTCATGTTGGCCAGAAATTCGCTTTTCATGCGGTTGGCGGCATCGGCCGCCTCGCGGGCGGCACGCATGGCCAGCTCCGCCTGCTTTTGCGGGGTGATGTCGGTGCATATCCCCAGATAGCGTTCCGGTCGGCCCTGTTTATCCGGCAGTGGGGTGATGCTGGTACTGACCCAGAAACGCTCGCCCGTTCGCTTGTGGTTGCAGAACTCGCCATACCAGGTGTCGCCTTGCTGGATGGTGCGCCACAGCGCCTGATAGAAGGCCTTGTCGTGCAGGTCGGACTTGATCAGGCGATGGGTCTGGCCGATCAACTCCTCGGCGCTGTAGCCGCTGATCTGCGCAAAGCGGTCATTGACCCGCAGGATGCGCCCCTGGGCATCGGTCAGGCAGACCACGGCATGGTCGTTGAGTGCCTTCTCCCGGCATTGCAGCTCCAGGGCCATCTTGGCAAAGTGCTCGCTGAGCTGGCCGATCTCATCCGCGCCGCCGGGGGGTAGCTGCAGGTCCCAGGACCCCTCGGCGATGCGCTGGGTGGCCCGTTCCAACACCCGCAGCGGGTAAATAATCAGCCGATAACTGGCCAGCAAGACGATCAGCGTCACCACCAGGATGAGCAGGAAGATGAAATTGCGGATGCCCTCCACCTTCTTGGCCACCTGCCGCAGAGGCTCGGCCCAGTTCAGGTCCAGGCGCAGATAGCCCAGCTGGGTACCGGACAGTTCCAAGGGATGGCGCTGCTCGATGAACTCCTCGCCCAGCTGTGGCGCCCGACGCTGGCCAAACAGGGGGTAGAGGCGTTTGCCTTGGTCGTCGTACAGCTCCAGATTAAACCAGCGCCCGGCAAGCTCCGCCTGCAGCACATCCAGGCTGCTAACCACCGCTGCCAGGTCTCGCGCCAGCAGCTGGTTGATCAGGGCCGGCTCGGCAGCCCGCAGCTGGGCCGATGTCTGCGCTTGAAACGCCTGCCGTGCCTGTTCCACCTGTTGCGGCGCCCAATAAAAATGCAACACAGCCAGGGTCAGCAATAAACCCGCCAGGGGCGGCAATGCCAGTTTCAGGGGGAGTTTCATGCTTCGGAGCTCAGGATTTGGCGGGCGCTCAAGGCCCCTGGTAAAACCGCTGCAGGTCCATCTTCAACAGGGGCTGGTAATCGGCCAGCTCGGCCTTGCCGATGCGGGCCATGGGGATACGCGCCAGCAGGGCCTGATCCGGCGGGCTCTGGCCCATCTCCAGCAGGGCCTGGGTTACCCGCTGGCGTACCTCCTCGGGCACCCTGGGCAGGGCCGCCAGGGGATGGGGCGCCACCTTTTCTGTTTGATGAATGATACGCAGATTATCCCGGTACTCGGGCCTTTGTTGATTCAGGGTCTTCTGCACCCCGCCACCGGCCGCCGCCTTGCCCAGCAGTACATTGAGATAGACCGAATCATGGGTCTTGACGTAACTGGGGATGACGGTGGTGCCAAAGCGATCAGCCAGCTCCTGGCGCATCTGCAGGGAGGCACCCAGGGCATTGGGCGCGGGAAAGGCCACCACCTGCCCGTCCAGCTCGGCCGGGGATTGGATGGCGCTGTCCTGGCGCACCACCAGTACGCCAAACAGCTGGCGGCCCTGATCCCGCGCCAGGGGGATGTAGCCGGCCTTCTGGTTGGCCACCACCAGGTGATAGGGGTTCATGTAGGCAAAGTCGAAGCGGCCCTGAATAAATTCTTGCTCAAACTCAGGGATGCTGGCCGAACCGCGCAGGGCAAAGCGGTAGCCGGTCTTCTCCTGCAGCCGGTCGAGGATGGGGCGCCAGATGGCGTGCAGCTTGCGTACCTCGAACTGGGGCACCACCCCGAAGACGAAGGCCTGCTCCCCGTCACCCGGCTGCTGCCCTGCTGCGTACAGTGGTGAGACCAGGAGAGAGAGACCAAACAGCAGCAGGCAAGCGAGTTTCATGGCATGGACCGAGGGAATGGAGATAAAACCGCCCAGGCAAGCTATTGGACCCAGGCTTGCCGGAATGACAATTCTGTGGCCGCAAGATGACTAAGCTGGCTATAATCCTAACATCCTTATGGAGATCAGGAATACCCGAACATGCAGACACGCTGTATCCCACGCCTGCGCCCTCGTCTTTTCCCGCTCATTCTGCTGCTTTTGGCGCTCCATGGCTTGGCGTTGCAGGCCGCTGAGGCCACTCCCGCATCGAGCAAGTCCCTGGCCTATCTGGTCTCGGACATCCGCATCCCGTTCTGGGACATCATGGCCCGGGGCATCCGCCAGCAGGCCCAGGCCCTGGGCTATGAACTGCGGGTGCTCAGCGCCGACAACCAGGCCCGCCAGGAGCTGGAGAACGCCATCAGCGCCATCCGCCAGCCGGTGGACGGCATCATCCTCTCCCCCACCAACTCCTCCGCCGCCGTGACCCTGCTCAAGCTGGCCGAGGATGGCGGCATTCCGGTGGTGATCTCGGACATAGGCGCGGACAGCGACAACTACGTTTCATTCATCTCCTCAGACAACCAGCAGGGCGCCTATGAAATCGGCCGGGTGCTGGTGGAGCGGATGCAGGAGCTGGACTGGCAGCAGGGCCGCGTCGGCATCATCGCCATCCCGCAGAAGCGGGCCAACGGTCAGGCCCGCACCCAAGGTTTCCTGCGCGCCCTGGAGGAGGCCGGCATCCAAAGCGCCGACATCCGCCAGCAGCGGGATTTTTCCCACCAGGAGACCTACGACTTCAGCCGCGAGCTGATCGCCGCCCACCCGGACCTGCGCGCCATCTGGCTGCAAGGCTCGGACCGCTATCAGGCGGCGCTCGACGCCATCCGCGACAGCGGGCGGACCGGCGAGGTGCTGCTCATTTGCTTTGACGCCGAACCGGCGTTTATCGACCTCATCCCCCAGGGCGTGCTGGTGGGGGCGGCCATGCAGCAGCCCTTTCTGATGGGGGAGATGGCCCTGCAGACCCTGCACGATCAGCTGCAAGGCAAGCCGGTAAAAAAACAACGGCAACTGCCCATTCTGGCCATCTCAGCACGCAACATCGCCGCGCAACTGCCCATCATCCGGCGCAACGTGCTGGGGCAGGCGCCCTAGCCCCCGCCTCTGCCGATGGCCAAGAAAGCCGCCTCCCTGTTCGCCATTCTGGTGACCCTGACAATCAGCATTGTCGGCCTGATCATGGCCCTGCACGGCCTGCACAGCTACGACAACACCAAACAGCGGCTGCAACAACAGCTGATCTGGCAGGTGCAACGGGACCTGCAGGTGATGGCGGAGAACATCAGCGCGCCGATGGAGGCCTACGCCGTCAACGAATACCAGAAGCTGGTGGCCAACAAGCTCAGGCTCAGCAGCGGCCTGGCCATACTGGTGGATGACCTGAAGATGGGCCAGATCATGGGCCAGAGCAGCTACCGCAGCGGCTATGTGCGTACGCCAGGGGGCGAACTGAGGGAATTCAAGCCGAACCATCCAGAGCACCAGGCCCTGCTGGATGCCAGCTTCTATTCCCAGCGCCAGGGCATCAGCGATGCCGAGGGCAAGCTGATCGGCTGGATCAGCCTCTATGCCTCCGGCGAGGAGCTGCAAGCGCGGCTGGATCAACTCCTGCTGGAGCGGCTGATTGATTCCCTGGCCTTGAGCGGCCTGCTCATCATCGCCCTGTTTCTGGCCATTCGTATGCTGCTGGTACGCCCCCTGCTGGATATGGTGCGGGGCATCAATGACGCCGATGCCGATGGCATCCCGCGCCAGCCGGTAGGCGAGGACGGGCCGATGGAGATCCAACAGCTGGCGCAGACCATCAACCACATGCTCGGCGCCATCGACCGCTCCCGGCGCGAGCTGCGTCTGGAGCATCAGGCCCTGGAACGGGAGCGCGAGCGCTTTCAGTTGGCGGTGGAGGGCAGCCACGACGGCACCTGGGATTGGGATATGCGCACCAACCGCCTGTATAAATCCTCCCGCTTCACCCAGATGCTGGGCTATCAGCCGGAGGACCTGCCCGATACCATTGAGGCCTGGTCCAGCTTGATTCACCCCGAGGATCAGGAGCAGGCCCACCAGCGAGTCAAGGACTACCTGGCCACCCGTGGCCAGGGGGTCTATGAGAGCACCTTCCGCATGCGCACCCAGGATGGCCAATGGCGCTGGATCACCGGCCGCGGCAAGGCCGTCTTCGCCGAGGATGGCACCCCGCTGCGCTTTGTCGGCTTCAATACCGATGTCACCCGGCAGATCCGCCAGCAGCAGGAATTACAGGAGCAAAAACAGTTACTACAGTATCAGGCCAATCACGACGCTCTCACCGGCCTGGCCAACCGCAGCCTGTTCAGCGAGCGCCTGGAGCAGGCCATCGCCCGCGCCCGGCGCGGCAACCTCAAGCTGGCCCTGCTGTTCATCGACCTGGATCATTTCAAGGAGGTCAACGACAGCCTCGGCCATCGTACCGGCGACAAGGTACTGAGCAGCGTCAGCCAGCGTCTGCAGCAGAGCATCCGCGCCGAGGATACCCTGGGCCGCCTGGGCGGCGACGAATTCGCCATCCTGATGGAGGACATCACCCAGGAGCAGGACGCCTCCATCAGGGCCGAGGCCATACTGGAGGCCATCGCCCGCCCCTTCCGCATCGATGAGCATGAATTCTATCTGGGCAGCAGCATCGGCATCAGCATCTTCCCAGACAACGGCCTGAACGCCCGCGACCTGCTGAAAAACGCCGATGCAGCGCTGTTCAAGGCCAAAAACGAAGGGCGTAACAACTTCCAATACTACAGCGCCGAGATGACCACCCTGGCGTTTGAGCGCCTGCAGCTGGAGACCGCTCTGCGCCTGGCGGTGGCCAATGAGGAATTCGTGGTCTATTACCAGCCGCAGATCGATATGGCGCAAAACCGCATCGTCGGCGCCGAGGCCCTGGTACGCTGGCAACACCCGAGCATGGGCCTGGTCTCGCCGGCCCGCTTCATCCCCATCGCGGAAAGCTCCGGGCTGATCGTGGACATAGACCGCCTGGTCATGCGCATGGCCATGCGCCAGCTGGTGGACTGGCATCGGCAGGGTCTGGCCCACGGCAGCCTGGCGCTCAATCTCAGCGTCAAACACGTACACCGCAAGGACTTCATCTCCTCTGTGGTGGAGGCCCTGGTGGAAAGCTATTGCGACCCGGCCTGGCTGGAGTTCGAGGTCACCGAGACCCAGGTGATGGACAACCCGGAAGAGGCCATCTCCATGCTCTACCGGCTAAACAATCTGGGCATCCGCCTGGCCCTGGACGACTTCGGCACCGGCCATTCCTCCCTGGCCTATCTCAAGCGGATGCCCATCAGCAAGCTCAAAATCGACCAGTCCTTCGTCCGCGACCTGCCCGATGACGCCGAGGACGCGGCCATCAGCAAGGCCGTCATCGCTCTGGCTCAGAGCCTCAACCTGGACCTGCTGGCCGAGGGCATAGAGAATCAGCAACAGATCGACTTCATGCTCCAACAGGGCTGCCACAAGGCCCAGGGCTATTTCTATGCCAGGCCCCTGCCCGCCGAGGAGATGACCGCCTTCTACACCAACTGGCCACGCCGGGCACAGAGTTGACAGGGGTTGAGTAGGCCGTGCTTAACCGATGATAAGATTGTCGCTGGCCATGCAGTCGTTTCCCCGGAAGGGAGAGAGAATGGAGGCCTAGGCAGTTACCTCTGCTCAGCGCTCAGCAGGAGAGAAAACCATGCAAGCGCAACGAGTTGTCGGTCGTGTGGTCAATGGCAATATCTCCATTCGGCTTACGGAGAGTTTCAATCAGCATAGGGTCGAGGTCAGCATTCTGACGCTGGATGAGGATGAAAAACCATCCTCGCAACGCCGGCCACACCCCGATATCCTTGGCCAGGTGCGGATCAAAGGCGATATTTTTACATCAACTTCGGAACAGGATTGGGGCTTGTGTCTATGATTGTGCTGGATACGGCATCCACCTCGGGGCTTGGTCAGAATGCTTTTCGGTCCCTTTCGTCTGTGCGCCATCCACCGTCCCCTGTATAATCGGCCCTTTGTGCAACCTGGGGATGCCCGCGTGTTGGAACTGGTCAAATCCGGCGGTTGGTTGATGCTGCCCATTCTTGCCTGCTCGGTGGTGGCGCTGGCGATTGTCATCGAGCGGCTGTGGACCCTGCGGCCCGGCTATGTGATCCCGAAGAACCTGGTGGCGGACATCTGGCAGGTACACAAACAGGGCCAACTGAACGAGCGTGCCATCGGCATCATCCGCGAGGGCTCGCCCCTGGGGCGGGTATTGGCCGCCGGGCTGGTCAACTTCAACAACTCCCGCGAGGTGATGAAGGAATCCATCGAGGAGGTTGGCCGTCAGGTGGTGCACGAGATGGAGCGCTTCCTCAACACCCTGGGCACCATTGCCGCCATCTCGCCTCTGCTTGGCCTGCTCGGCACCGTGATCGGCATGATCAAGGTGTTCAGCGCCATCACCCAGGCCGGGGTGGGCAATCCGGCGATTCTCGCCGGGGGTATCTCCGAGGCCCTGATCACCACTGCCGCCGGTATCTCGGTGGCCATCCCCACGCTGATGTTTCATCGCTACCTCAACGGCCTGGTAGAGCGCTATGCAGTGCAGATGGAGGAGGAGGCGCTGAAGATGATCGAGGTCATGCACGGCGAGCGGACCGGGAAGCAATGAGATGAACCTGCGCCCGCACAAGGCCCGCTCGGTGGATATCAACATGACGCCGCTGATTGACGTGGTGTTTCTCATGCTGATCTTCTTCATGGTCTCCACCACCTTTGATCGCAGCAGCCGCATCCAGCTGGAGTTGCCCGAGGCCGGTCAGGCCCGGCAGGAGCAAAAGGAGGAACGGCAGATCAGCATCGTCATCGATGCCGAGGGCAACTTCTATCTGGATGACGAACAGCTGGTGAACAACGGCTTTGCCACCCTCAAGCGCGCCCTGGAAAAGCGCGTTCAGGGCCTGCAATCCCTGCCACCCCTGGCCATAGTGGCCGATGCCAGGACCAGCCATCAGAGGGTAATGACGGCGATGGATGCCGCCAGCCAGGTGGGCCTGGTGAACATGAGCTTTCCCGCCCGCCAGCGCGAGCCCTGAGGCCGTGCGCCAGCTGGATACCTACTGGCAAGACCTGAACCCTGTCGCCCTGAGCCTGCTGCCCCTGGCCGGGCTGTTCTTTCTGCTGCTCAAGCTGCGTCGCGGGCTCTATCGGCGCGGCTGGCTGAACTCGGTACGCCTGCCTGTGCCGGTGCTGGTGGTGGGCAATATCCGCGTCGGCGGCAGCGGCAAATCCCCCTTGGTGGCGGCCCTGGCCCTGGCCCTCAAGGCCCGTGGCTGGCGGCCCGGCATCATCGCCCGGGGCTATGGCGGCCGCGCCCGGCAGTGGCCGCAAGCGGTCCATGCCGGGTCCGACCCCGGGCTGCTGGGCGACGAGCCGGTGATGCTGGCCCAACTCACCGGCTGCCCCCTGTGGGTGGGACCGGATCGGGTGGCCGCCGCCCAGGCCCTGCTGGCCGAAAACGACTGTGACCTGATCCTGTCCGATGACGGCCTGCAGCACTACCGCCTGCGGCGCGACCTGGAGATCGCCCTGATCGATGGCCAGCGCCGCCACGGCAACGGCCTGCTGCTGCCGGCCGGTCCCCTGCGTGAGCCGCTCTCGCGCCTGGATCAGGTGGATTGGCGCTTGACCAAGGGACGGGCCGGGCCGGGCGAGATGGCCCTTGAGCTGGGGCTGGGCGATGCGGTCGGCCTGAGCGATCCCCAACGGCGGCGACCCCTGGGGCAATGGGTTGGCCAGTCGGTCCATGCCCTGGCCGGCATCGCCCACCCCGAGTCCTTCTTTGGCCTGTTGCGCCGGCAGGGGCTGCGGCCGATAACCCACCCCTTTGCCGATCATCATGCCTTTAAGGCCGCGGATATCCGTTTTGATGACGACAAACCGGTGCTCATGACCCACAAGGATGCCGTAAAATGCCAGGGCCTGGCCGACCAACGCCACTGGTATGTGCCCCTGCAGGCGCGACTGCCTGCCGCCTTTATTCATCAAGTCGATCTGGCTTTGCAGACAATAACGGGAAAAATCAATGGATAAGTATCTGCTGGAAATATTGGTCTGTCCCCTGTGCAAGGGGCCGCTGTATTACGACAAAAAGGCCGAGGAGTTGATCTGTCGGCCCGACCGCCTGGCCTATCCGGTACGCGATGGCATCCCGGTGATGCTGGAGGACGAGGCGCGGGAGCTGGACCCGGAGGAAGGGGTTCCGGCCTGAGATGGCGGGTTTCAAGGTCGTCATCCCTGCCCGTTACGGCTCCACCCGGCTGCCGGGCAAGCCGTTGCGTCTGATTGCCGGTCGGCCCATGCTGCTGCACGTATTGGATCGCGCCCGCGAGAGCAGCGCCGAACAGGTGGTGGTGGCAACCGATGACGAGCGCATTGCCCGCCTGGCGGAGGCGGCGGATGCCGAGGTCTGCCTGACCTCGACGGCGCACAACAGCGGTACCGAACGGCTGGCCGAGGTGGTGCAACGGCTGGCCTGGCCGGATGATGTGATAGTGGTCAACCTGCAAGGGGATGAGCCGACCATGCCGGGTTGCCTGCTGAATCAGGTGGCCGAGGATATGGTCCTGCACCCCGAGGCGGTGATGACCACCCTGGCCTGCCCGCTGCGCCAGCGCGCCGAGCTGTTCAATCCGAATCTGGTGAAGGTGGTACTGGACCACTTCGGCTATGCCCTCTACTTCAGCCGCGCACCCATCCCCTGGCACCGGGACGAATTTACCGAGCAGGCCGACGCCCTGCCGGAACCCACCCCTTTCCAGCGCCACATCGGCCTCTATGCCTACCGCGCCGGGTTTCTCCAACGCTACCTCAACTGGCCCGCCTCGCCCCTGGAGCAGGCCGAATCCCTGGAACAGCTACGCGTCCTCTGGCACGGCGGACGCATCCACGTCAGCAGCACCGCCGTCCCCCCCGGCCAGGGGGTGGATACCCAAGAAGACCTGGAGCGGGCCTCGGCCTGGTTTGGGCAGGGCTAAATCGTCCCGGCGCGAAGCGGGAGGGGCCTGATTGAAGGAGACTGGCTTGGTCCTACAGTGCCTTTTACTGTGAAGGGCGCGCAGCGCTCGTTTGCTTCCCCCTCGCCTTGGGGGTTGGGGGAGGGAAGGATCGGCCAAGCTGTCCCATCCCGCGTCAAACTTCATCCAGGGGACATCCGGCTGTCACATTGCTTTCACATTGCCCCCGCAGAATGCGCAGCAATCATCGGGTTGGCCGATGTTTGTTTGTGAACCTACCTTCCCCTGGAGGCTATTGTGATGAAAAAAATCCTCGCCAGTGCTGTATTGGCCGCGCTTGTTTCTGGCAACGCCGCTGCCGCCGCTCGTGATCATATCGAAATCGTCGGCTCTTCCACTGTCTATCCCTTCGCTACCGTAGTGGCCGAGCAGTTCGGCAAGAGCACCAAGTTCAAGACCCCGAAGATCGAATCCACCGGCTCCGGTGGCGGTCTGAAGCTGTTCTGCAAGGGTGTTGGCGTTGAGTACGCCGATATCACCAACGCCTCGCGCCGGATCAAGGGCTCGGAAGTGGAGAACTGCGCCAAGAGCGGCGTCAAGGAAATCATCGAGGTCAAGGTCGGCTATGACGGTATCGCCATGGCCAATTCCAAGAAGTCACCCCAGTTTGAACTGACCACCAAGGATATCTTCCTGGCCCTGGCCAAGCTGGTCCCCGGCCCGGACGGCAAGCTGATCGAAAACCCCTACAAGACCTGGAAGGACGTCAACCCCGCCCTGCCAGCCATGAAGATCGAAGTGCTCGGCCCGCCGCCCACCTCCGGTACCCGTGACGCCTTCGTCGAACTGGCGATGGAAGGCGGTGCCAAGGCCTTTGATGACCTGAAGAAGCTGCGTGGTTCCAAGGACGAGGCGGAAATCAAATCCCTGATGGCCAAGCTGGGCCTGCCCGAATCCGCCTTCAACAAGAAGGGCAAGAAGGTGTTCCAGGCCGTGGCCCACGGTATTCGTGAAGACGGTGCCTTCATCGAGGCCGGCGAGAACGACAACCTGATCGTGCAGAAGCTGGAATCCAACCCCAACGCCCTGGGCGTGTTCGGTTTCTCCTTCCTCGACCAGAACGCCGACAAGGTGCAGGGCTCCAAGATCAACGGCAAGGCCCCGACCTTCGATACCATCTCCGATGGCTCCTACGCCGTGTCCCGTCCGCTCTACGTCTATGTGAAAAAGGCCCACATCGGCAGCATCCCCGGCATCGCCGAGTTCATGGCCGAATTCACCAGCGACAAGGCCTGGGGTGATGAGGGCTATCTGGCCGACAAAGGCATGATCCCCATGCCCAAGGCCGAGCGCGCCAAGTTTGCCGACGCGGTGAAGAACCAGACCCCGCTGGTATTCAAGGCCGAATAAGATCGGGCCGGATCGCCCCTGGGGCCGCGGGAGCGCGGCCCTGTAGTACCTGTAAACGACCGGAGGCCCTGTCCTCCGGTCGTTTTTATCTCGCCAGCGCCATTGGGTGAAGCCTATGCAGCCTCCCATTCTGATTATCATCCTTGTTGCCATTATGGCGATTGCCTACCAGTTGGGCCTTAAACGCTCCGTTGCCAGCGCCGGTGGCCGTGCCGATATCCGCCATCTGCACAGCCTGCCCAGCTATTACGGTGCCTACGCCGCCCTCTGGTGTGGTCTGCCGGCCCTGTTGATGCTGGGTTTCTGGACCGCCTTTGAGAACAACATAGTCACCAACCTACTGATTTCCTCGCTTCCCGAGGCGGTGCAGCAGACCGACCCGCAGCGCCTCAATCTGATGCTCAATGACATCAAGAACCTGGCCGATGGCAATATCGTCTCCGCCGATATCGATCCGGCAATGCGGCAGGCCGCTGACAGTTACCAGCAACTGCAAGGCATCAGCGCGGCGGCCAAGACGGTGGTGGTGCTGGCCCTGGGGATCTTAGGCACCCTCTGGGCCTGGCGTCGCATCAACCCGCAGTTGCGCGCCCGCAATGCGGTGGAGAAGACGGTCAATATACTGCTCATCATAAGCTCCAGTATCGCTATTCTCACCACCATCGGCATCGTACTGTCGGTGCTGTTTGAGTCCATCCGCTTCTTTGGCAAGGTCCCCTTCATGGACTTTGTCTTTGGCCTGGAATGGAGTCCACAAACCTCGATCCGCGCCGACCAGGTGGGCTCCACCGGGGCCTTCGGTGCCATCCCCCTGTTTGCCGGCACCCTGTTGATCGCCTTGATCGCGATGACCGTGGCGGTGCCCATCGGTCTGATGTCGGCCATTTTCATGGCCGAATACGCCGGGCCGAAATTCCGCGCCGCGGCCAAGCCGGTGCTGGAGGTGCTGGCCGGGGTGCCGACCGTGGTCTATGGCTTCTTTGCCGCCCTGACGGTGGCACCCCTGTTCCGTGACCTGGGCGAGGCCATGGGCCTGGCGGTGTCCTCGGAGAGCGCCCTGGCCGCCGGTGCCGTGATGGGCATCATGATCATCCCCTTCATCTCATCGCTATCGGACGATGTGATCAACGCCGTGCCCCAGTCCATGCGCGATGGCTCCTACGCCCTGGGCGCGACCAAGTCAGAGACGGTGCTGCGGGTGATCATTCCGGCGGCATTGCCCGGTATTGTTGGCGGCATACTGCTGGCGGTGTCGCGGGCCATCGGTGAGACCATGATCGTGGTCATGGCGGCCGGCCTGTCCGCCAATCTTACCGCCAATCCGCTGGAGGCGGTGACCACGGTGACGGTGCAGATTGTCACCCTGCTGGTGGGCGACCAGGAGTTCGACAGCCCCAAGACCCTGGCTGCCTTTGCCCTGGGTTTGATGCTGTTTGTCGTTACCCTGGCGCTGAACATCATCGCCCTGCACGTGGTACGCAAGTACCGCGAACAATACGAGTAAGAGGATTGCCCAATGGCTGCTTCAACCGAAAAAATGCGCACCATAGATATCGTTCAAAAGAACCTGGACAAACGCTATCGGGCAGAGCGGCGTTTTCGTCTCTTTGGCCTGCTCGCGGTGGTCACTGGCCTGCTGTTTGTCTCGGCCCTGTTCATCGACATCATCTCCAAGGGCCACGGCGCCTTCATGCAGACCTTCATCCAGCTGGATGTGGAGCTGAGCGCCAAGGAGATTGACCCCAAGGGCAGCCGTGACCCCGAGGTGCTGCGCCAGGCCAATTACCTGGGTCTGGTGAAGAGGTCCATGCGTGAGATGTACCCCGAGGTCACCGGCCGCGGCGACAAGCGTGATCTCTATGCCATCCCCAGCACTGGGGCCAACATGGTCCTGCGTGATCTGGTACTGAACAACCCGGATCTGGTGGGGTCGCGGCAGCAGATCTGGGTGCCGGCCGATGACGATATCGACGTGTTCAACAAGGGCGGCAGCACGGACATAGAGAGCGAGGTTGGCCGCGGCATCGCCTCGCCTAGCGGGGTGGAGGGTGAGATCAGTATCATGACCACCACCAACAGCTTCACCCCCATCCTGGCCGAGGTAAAGGAGAACCTGGTCGAGCAGGCGCGGGAGATGAAGCGTGATGTGGCGCGGCTGAAGTCCAGCCTGAGTTCGCTGGATGCCTCCATCGCCGAACTGGATCAACAGATCCAGCAGGCCCAGGACGGCAACCCGGCCCATCTGCACGACCTGCAGGGTGAGCGTGAGGATCAGGTCAATCAGCGTACCCTGAACGCCGCCGAGGCCGAGCGCCTGGCGGCCGAGGCGATTGAACTGCAACGGCGCGCCGATACCCCAGGGGGCGAAGAGGCCCTGAATGGCGACCTGCCCAGCTATCTGCTGAAGATCAACGGTGGTCTGGTCAAGGTGGATCGGGTGAGCAATGTGGGCATTGTCGGGCGCGTGCTGCTGCCGTTGGAGTCGGCCAGGGAGGCCGGTGATGGCAGCTGGAGCCTGCTGACCCTTCAGACCCCGGAGAACAACCGCCGGCTGAAGGACAAGATGATCGCCTGGACCCTCAAGCTGCGCGATCAGGGGCGCATGGAAAAGCGCTTCAACACCACCTTCTTCACCGCCGGTGACTCCCGCGAGCCGGAGCTGGCCGGTATCGGCGGCGCCTTCATCGGCTCCATGCTGACCCTGGCGGTGACCCTGCTGCTGTCCTTCCCCATCGGCGTGGCGGCGGCGGTCTATCTGGAGGAGTTTGCGCCAAAGAACCGCTGGACCGACCTGATCGAGGTGAACATCAACAACCTGGCGGCGGTGCCTTCGATCGTCTTCGGCCTGCTGGGCCTGGCGGTGTTCATCAACTTCTTCGGCATGCCGCGCTCGGCCCCCCTGGTGGGCGGCGTGGTGCTGACCCTGATGACCCTGCCGACCATCATCATCGCCAGCCGGGCGGCGCTCAAGTCGGTGCCGCCGTCGATCCGCGAGGCGGCCCTGGGGGTAGGGGCCTCACCCCTGCAGACGGTGACCCATCACGTCCTGCCCCTGGCCATGCCGGGCATGCTTACCGGCACCATCATCGGCATGGCCCAGGCCCTGGGCGAGACCGCGCCCCTGTTGATGATCGGTATGGTAGCCTTTGTGGTGGACCTGCCCGGCGGGGTGTTCGACCCCTCTACCGTATTGCCGGTGCAGATCTTCCTCTGGGCCGATAGCCCGGAGCGGGCCTTCGTCGAGCGCACCTCGGCCGCCATCATGGTGCTGCTGGCCTTCCTTATCACCATGAACGCCCTGGCGGTCTATCTGCGCAAGAAGTTCGAGCGGCGCTGGTAGGGATGACTTATTGAATTTCGGGGTTTGAAATGAACGCCAATGCACGCAAATCGAGGCCTATTTTCAACTCTGCGATCTCTGCGCTCCTTTGCGTACTCTGCGTCCGTATTTAACGAGGTAACAATCTATGGATCAAACCATGAACATGAGTAGCACGGCGGCCGAGCCCGCCTTTGACGTCAATTCCAGTGCCCTGGCCGACCGTGAGGTACTGGGCACCGTGGGCAAGATCCGGGTGGACAATCCGCGCATGAGTACCACCGAGGTCAATGTCTTCTACGGTGACAAGCATGCCATCCAGAATGTCAGCCTGGACATTGGCCAGAACGAGGTGGTGGCCATGATCGGCCCCTCCGGCTGTGGCAAGTCCACCTTCCTGCGCTGCCTGAACCGGATGAACGACACCGTGCCCGGTTGCCGCGTCACCGGCAAGCTGCTGCTGGACAAGGAAGACATCTACGACCCCAAGATCGATGTGGTACCCCTGCGGGTGCGGGTGGGCATGGTGTTCCAGAAGCCCAATCCCTTCCCCAAGTCGATCTATGAGAACGTCGCCTACGGCCCACGCATCCACGGCCTGATCACCAGCAAGGCCGATCTGGACGAGATCGTCGAGACCAGTCTGAAAAAGGCCGGCCTCTGGGAGGAGGTCAAGGATCGCATGGATCAGCCCGGTACCGGTCTCTCCGGTGGTCAGCAGCAGCGCCTGTGCATCGCCCGCACCATCGCCGTGTCGCCCGAGGTGATCCTGATGGACGAGCCCTGCTCGGCCCTGGATCCCATAGCCACGGCCAAGGTGGAGGAGTTGATCGACGAGTTGCGCGAACACTACACCATCGCTATTGTGACCCACTCCATGCAGCAGGCGGCGCGGGTGTCGCAGCGTACCGCCTATTTCCACCTGGGCAAGCTGGTGGAGGTGGGCGAGACCAACCAGATCTTCACCGCCCCCAAGCACAAACTGACAGAAGACTACATTACAGGACGCTTCGGATGACCAACAGCAATACCCCCAAACGCCCCCTGGGTCAGGGCCACACGGTGCATCGCTACGATGAAGGCATCAAACAACTGCGCGATATGGTGCTGGAGCTGGGTACCAGCGCCCGCAAGGAACTCAAGCTGGTGTCCGAGGCACTGACCGATTGCGACAGCAACAAGGCGCACAAGGTGGTAACCCAGGTCAACGACCTGCGTAACCTGATCCTGCAGGCCGATGAAGACTGCATGGAGTTGATTGCCATGCACAACCCGGTGGCCGGCGACCTGCGCCTGATCCTCGCCCTGTCGAAGTGCATCTGCGAGTTTGAGCGCATCAGCAACCAGGCCAACAAGATCGCCCGCATCGCGGTGAAGAGTATTGGCAATGGCAGCGGCAGCGGCAGCGCCAACAACAACAGCAGGGGCCTGCTCTATGATGTCAGCCGCATCTCCGCCCAGGCACTGAAAATGATGGATCTGTCGCTGGATATACTGAGTAGCGAGAGCGTCGATCTGGCGGTGGAACTGGTGCAGAGCGACGATGACCTGGACGACCTGTTCGCCGCCGCGATACGCCACCTGAGCACCTACATCATGGAAGACCCGCGCATGATCGGGCAGGTGATCGAGACCGTGCTGGTGTTGAAGTCATTTGAAAAGATCGGCGATCATGCGTCTAACGTCGGCGAACGGGTGATCTTTGCCGTTACCGGCAAGGATGTGCGCTTTATCAACAACGAGCAGTTGGACCAGGGTTATCTGGACGACTGAACCCGACCAGGTCCGCCAGCCCTTCGCGCAGCGCTCGTTCCGGACGGCCCATGGGTGTAGGAGCGGCCTTGGCCGCGAAGGGCGCTTGATAAAGTTAGAAGTTTGAAGGGTAAAGTTTGAAGGAATGAGCCTTTCGGGCGTTTTTTAGAATCGCGGGCAAGCCCGCTCCCACAAGGTAAGCCCGTTCCCACTGGGCCTAGGAGCCTATCGGATTTAGGATGCACCTACTGCGCCGGTGGGAAGAACGGCCCAAATTTCCCCGATTTTTCGTTGCGTAGGCCAACTATGCGCCTCAAAATCGTGAAAATTTGTTCTCGCTCTCCCACCTTGCTCGCTACGGGCACCTAAACCCGACAGGCTCCTAGCCTATCGATGTGGCTGGAACAATGGGGTAATGCTCCCGGAGCGACGACTCCAGGGTCACCGATGATCCCATGATCGTTAGGGCAGACTGGGGTATGATCCCGCTTCGATCACCAGCAAGCCCTGAATCATGCACTTTCCCCTCAATGAACTGAACAGCCTGCGCGACTGGGTGCGCTGGGGCGCGAGCCGCTTCAATGCCGCCGACCTGAGCTTTGGCCAGGGCACGGACAATGCCCTGGACGAGGCCCTGGCCCTGGTGCTGCACGCCCTGCACCTGGATCATTCCCTGCCGGAGACCTATCTGGACTGCCGGGTGAGCGCCGAGGAGGCGCGGCAGATCCTCAGCCTGCTGCTGCGGCGTGAGCAGGAGCGCCTGCCGGCGGCCTATCTCATCGGCCGGACCGGGTTTGCCGGACTGGAATTCGAGGTCAGCCCCCAGGTACTGATACCACGCTCGCCCCTGGCCGAGCTGATCGAGCAGGGCCTGGCCCCCTGGCTGGAGCCGGAGGCGATCGAACGCGGGCTGGATCTATGCACCGGCAGCGGTTGCATCGCCCTGGCCCTGGCCCATTACCTGCCCCAGGCGCGGATCGACGCCGTGGAGCTGTCTGCCGAGGCCCTGGCGGTGGCCGAGCGCAATCGCCAGCGGCTGGGGCTGGAGGATCAGGTGCAGTTCTACCAGGGTGATCTGTTCCAGCCCCTGCCAGAGGATGCCCGCTATCAGGTCATCCTCAGCAACCCGCCCTATGTCCATCCCAGGGAGTACGCCGCCCTGCCCGAGGAATACCGGCATGAGCCGCGCCTGGGTCTGGAGGCGGCGGACGAGGGCCTGGCCATTGTGATTAGCATCCTGCGTAACGCGGGTAAATTCCTTACCCCAGATGGTATCCTCGTCGTTGAGGTGGGCAGTAGCGCCGAGACCCTGCAGCAACGCTACCCCGAGGCCCCTTTCCTCTGGCTGGAGTTCGAGCGTGGTGGCGATGGCGTGTTCCTGCTCAGTGCCGAGCAACTGCAACAACAGCAATTTTGATACGCGAAGTGAATCGAGGGTGAATCTATGGCGGTAAGACGGGCGCGCAGTGCGCAAGAATATGGCGAAATGGTGAAGCAGGCGGTGTTTGAGATCGCGGACCTGCGTGACTGCCTGGAGTATGAGATGGAGGACCTGCAGCGCTTGCCGGACTTCCTCGACCCCTTGCAGGAGGGCATTCAACAGGTATATGACGCCATGTGCGCGGGCAGCTACCACTTTGGTCGCGAGGACCTGGCCTTCATGGACCTGGCCCTGGAGCACGCCGACGACATCCCCTTTCTGTTTCTGCTCAAACGCATCAACGAAACCCACCGCCGTGGCATAGACGTGGACGGTGAAGACGAGTGAGGCCCATGCAACAAAGCATTGAATTCGACCTGGAGCTGATCCGCAAATACGACCGCTCCGGCCCGCGCTACACCTCCTATCCCACGGCAGTGCAGTTCACCGACAGCTTCAGCGCGGCTGACTACCGCGCCGCCATGGCGCGGGGTAACGCCGCCGGGCGGCCGCTGTCGCTGTACTTTCATATCCCTTTCTGCGACACCATCTGCTTCTATTGCGCCTGCAACAAGGTGGCCACCAAGGACCGCGGCAAGGCCCAGCCCTATCTGGATCAGGTCTATCGCGAGCTGGAGCTGCAAGCGGCCCTGGTGGAGGGCGAGCGCGTGGTCGAGCAGCTGCACTGGGGCGGCGGCACCCCCACCTTCATCAGTCATGATCAAATGCGCGAGTTGATGGCCAAGACACGCCAGCACTTTGCCTTTGCCGATGACGAACAGGGCGAGTATTCCATCGAGATCGACCCGCGCGAGGCCGATGCCGCCACCATCGCCATGCTCCGGGAGATCGGCTTCAACCGCATCAGCATGGGGGTGCAGGACTTCGATGATCAGGTGCAAAAGGCGGTCAACCGCATCCAGACCGAGCGGGAGACCCTGGAGGTGCTGGAAGCCGCCCGCGCCCAGGGTTTTCGCTCCGTCAGCCTGGACCTGATCTACGGACTGCCGCACCAGACGGTGGAAAGCTTCGGCCGCACCCTGGATCGGGTCATCGAGGTGGGGCCGGATCGGCTCTCGGTGTTCAACTACGCCCACCTGCCCAAGCTGTTCAGCCCGCAGCGGCGCATCAACGAGGCGGACCTGCCCCTGCCTCAGGTCAAGCTCGACATACTCCAGGCCACCCTGCACAAGCTCACCGCCGCCGGTTATGTGTATATCGGCATGGACCACTTCGCCCGCCCCGAGGACGAGCTGGCGGTGGCCCAGCGCGAGCGCACCCTCTATCGCAATTTCCAGGGCTACTCCACCCACGCCAACTGCGACCTCATCGGTCTGGGCATCACCTCCATCGGCATGGTGGATAATACCTACAGCCAGAACGTCAAAACCCTGGACGAATACTGCGACCGCATCAGTGCCGACCGGCTGCCCCTGTTCCGCGGCCTCAGCCTGACCCGCGACGACGAGCTGCGCCGGGATGTGATCACCAAGCTGATCTGCCACTTCGAGCTGAACTTTGCCGAGATCGAAACCGCCTGGCAGATTGACTTTGCCAGCTACTTCAGCCGCGAGCTGGGCGAGCTGCGCGACATGGAACAGGACGGTCTGCTCAGCCTGGACCCCCAAGGCATCCGCGTCCTGCCCGCCGGCCGCTTCCTGATCCGCAACATCTGCATGAGCTTCGACGCCTATCTGCAGCAAAAGCCAGGGCAGAGTTTTTCCAAGGTGATTTAGTCCAAAAATGGGACGCAGAGGACGGAGAGAAGAATGGGGCAGGAAAGCCCTCGCCCCTTACTGTGAAGCAACCTAGCTGTAGCTACTCATCCTGGGAGCTCCGAGCGCTGGCTCGGAGGTATTGAGTTGTAGCCCGGATGGAGTGTAACGGAATCCGGGGTTACCGCAGGGCCTGGCCTCCCCGGATTCCGCCCTTCGACTGGCTTCCTGTGCTGAGCATCGTCGAAGCAAGGACATCGCTTCGCTGCATCCGGGCTACGGGGCTGACGAGGCTGGATTTTCAAGGCAGCCTCGGCCTGGGGTCACGCAGGATCAGCTCGGGCTCGCTGTAGGCCGATAGGCGCTCCAGAAAATCCAGGGTCTCCAGCACCGGAGAGCCGCGAAAGAAGCGGGTCATGGGTCGGTCCAGCCAGAGCTGATCCGAGTGCAGATAGACATCGTGGGGCTGGTCGCCAAAGCCATCGCCGTCCAGATCAAAGCCCTGATACTCGTCCCACTGATTGCCCCGCCAATCGTGCAGCAGGGCGCTGGTGGGGGCGCTGACGGCGACGCTGAGCAGGTTCTGCTCAAAGCGGTTGTCGTGGATCTGGTGGCCGCCCTTCTCGCCGTAGAAATAGAGCGCTATGTCATTGTAGGCAAAGTGGTTGCCCTTCAGACTCAGGGTGTTCTCCGGGTGGATCGGGGAGTTGGCCCTCAGGCCCAGGGCGCAGTGCAGGATGTGATTGCCCTCGATGCTTACCTGAGAGCTTTCCTTGACCGAAATGGCGGCCCCGGCGAAGTCCCGCAGGTGGCTGATCTGGTTATTGAGGATATGCAGCTCATCGGAATAGACCACCACAATGCCGCGCCCGCTGGCCTGGATACTGTTGTTCTCAATCCGGTTACCCGGCGAGAACACCAACTCCATGGCCACTCGGCTGTTGCTGATGCGGTTGCCGCTGAACAGATTATCCGGCGCATTGGTGAAATAGATATCGCGCACCTGCTCGAACTGGTTGTTTTCAAATCGGTTATCGCTGCTGTTCCAGACCCGCAGGCCCTCGCCGCGCAGGCTGGGGGCGACATCGAAGGAGCTGATCCGGTTGTTGCGGATCAGGTTGTCATAGGCCTTCTGCAGCTGGATGCCAAACAGCACCTGATCGATGCGGTTATTCTCGATCAAGGCCCCGTTGGCCTCCAGGGAGATGCCGGCATCCACCTGATCGTGGGAGTTGCCCGAATGGGTCAGGTGCAGACCGCGCAGCACCACCCCATCGGCGGTGACGCGCACCACGCTGCCGCTGCCGCCGCCATCCAGGGTCACCCGCCCCTCGCCCTCGATGGTGATGGGCTTGTCCACCACCACCGGGCCAGAATAGACCCCAGGGGCCGGGCGCAGCACGCCACCGGCCGGGGTCAGGGCGATATAGAGCTGCAACGGCGGGTAGGCCTGGGCTGAGGGCAGATAGAGCAACAGGCAGAAACAGAAAACAGAAGACAGAGGACTGAGAACAGAACACGGGGGACAGAAGATAGAGGATGGCATTTTGCGTGCGCTACCGGGTCTTGGCCGGGATCTCCTCGAAGGCCCGTTCCCTGTCTTCCAGCAGATAGCTCTTGAAGCCCTTTTGCGCCATGATGAAACAGCCGGCGGCGCTGCGGATACCGCTGTCGCAATAGACGATGTAGCTGCGGTTGTGGTCCAGCTTGCGCAGGCGGCGGCGCAGCATGAACAGGGGCAGGTTGATGGAGCGCACCAGTCGGCGCTGGGCGAACTCGTCCGGTGAGCGCACGTCCACCAGGATGGCGCCGTCCTTGAGCATGCGCTTGGCGCTGTCGAGGGAGACGCGGTTGATCAGGTTGGGTGCCAGCAGTTCCAGGAAATCCTCCTTGGACAGGCGCATCAGCAGACCATCGGTGATCATCTCGACGCTGGCGTTGCGCGGTGCCCCCGAGGCCAGCGCCTGCTCGCCAAAGGCGGCCAGGGGCTCCAGTTCGGCCACGGTCACCTCATTGATCAGCACCCGGGCGCGGCCCTCGCGGATCACATAGTAGTAATCCCCCATCTCACCCTGCTGAATCACCCGCTGGCCGGCCTTGACCGGCTGCGGCTCCATGCGCTGGCCGATCTTCTGTACGTTCTCCGGTGGCAGGTCATAGAAGCTGGGGCTGCAAAGCAGGGCCATGACCCAGTCGTTGTCAATCGGGAACTCGCTGTCGCTGAGCATCTCCGAAACCACCAGGCCATCGCTGGCAAAGCTTGAGGCAGGCCCGGCCAGCTGGTCCCGCCAGGTGATCAGGGTCTCCAGCTTGGTGTTGTCAAAGCGCAGTACCCTGGCCTTGGGCGAGATCACGCGGGCGTTGGCCGGCCGGGGCTTGAGGTTGCCGAAGGCGAAACGGGCCTGTTGGCTGTCCGCCGACAGGCGCGCCTCGCGGCCGTTGCGGTCGATCATCACGATCTCGCCCTCCAGCAGGTAATAGACGTAGCTGTCCTTGCTGTCCACGGCATAGATCTGCTGGTTGCGCCGGAGATCCAGCGGTTGGGCGATCTCGGCCACACGCTCCAGCCCAACCCGGTCCAGGTCCGTCAGGGGGACCAGTCGGCGCAGTTGGCTGGGGTCGGTGGGCATGCTGTTCGGTACCTTGCAGTGGGGGAGTTCAGGAGACACAGGCAACCGCCGGGCCTGTGTCTATTGCTTCGTACTTGGAGTTTTCTAACTTATTAGCCTATAAGTATAGATTCTAAAGGATTTTATCGCGATATTGCGAGTTTTGTCGGGTTTTCATCGGTCTGGCCCCGGTCGGTAGCTGTCGGGGTAGAGGATGGTGGGCTGGTTTTGCTGCTGGTCATCGCGGAAGGGGAAGTCCAGGTTGTAGTGCAGGCCGCGGCTTTCGTGTCGGCGGCGGGCGGAGCGGATGATCAGGTCGGCCACATCCACCAGGTTGCGTAGCTCCAGCAGGTCGTTGCTGACGCGGAAGTTGCCGTAGTATTCGCGGATCTCCCGGCGCAGCATGTCGATGCGGTGCAGGGCCCGCTCCAGACGCCGGTTGGAGCGGACTATGCCGACGTAGTCCCACATGAAGCGGCGCAGCTCATCCCAGTTGTGCGCCACCATGACCTCCTCGTTGGGGTCGCTGACACGGCTTTCGTCCCAGATCGGCAGGTCTTCGGGCATCTGGGTGCGCGCGCTCTGGCGGCCGATATCCTCAGCCGCCAGCTGGCCGAATACCAGGCATTCCAGCAGGGAGTTGCTGGCCATGCGGTTGGCCCCGTGCAGGCCGGTATAGGCCGCCTCGCCGATGCAGTAGAGGCCGGGCAGGTCGGTACGCGCCCGCTCATCGCAGACCACGCCGCCGCAGGTGTAGTGGGCCGCCGGCACTACCGGGATGGGGGCCTGGGTGATGTCGATGCCAAACTCCAGGCATTTGCCGTGGATGGTGGGAAAGTGCTCGCGGATGAAGGCGGCCGGCTTGTGGCTGATGTCCAGCCACAGGTGGTCGGCCCCGGTGCGTTTCATCTCGTGGTCGATGGCGCGGGCGACTATGTCGCGCGGGGCCAGTTCGGCGCGGCCATCGAAGCGGTGCATGAAGCGTTCGCCATCGGCCAGCAGCAGGTGGCCGCCCTCGCCGCGTACCGCCTCGGTGATAAGAAAGGACTTGGCCTGCGGGTGATAGAGGCAGGTGGGGTGGAACTGGATGAATTCCATGTTGGCCACGCGGCAGCCGGCGCGCCAGGCCATGGCGATGCCGTCGCCGGTGGCCAGGTCCGGGTTGGATGTGTACAGATAGACCTTGCCGGCACCGCCGGTGGCGATGACCACAAAGCGGGCGGCGAAGGTCTGCACCCGGTCGTTGGCGATGTCATACACATAGGCCCCGAGCACCCGGTTGCCTGGGCGCTCCAGCTTGTTTTCGGTGATCAGGTCCAGCGCCAGGTGGTTTTCCTGAATTCGGATGTTGGGCCTGAGCCGGGCCATGCGGTCGAGCCGTTGCTGCATCTCCCTGCCGGTGTGGTCGGCGGCGTGGATCACGCGCCGGTGCGAATGCCCGCCTTCGCGGGTCAGGTGGTACTCGGGGCCGGTGGCCGGGTTGGGAAAGCGGGTGAACTCCACCCCCAGGTTGTCCAGCCAGTCGATATTCCCCGGGCCACGCTCCACCACCAGGCGTACCCGACCCTCGTCACAGAGGCCGGCCCCGGCGTTGAGGGTATCCAGCACATGGGACTCCAGGGAGTCTCGCGCATGACGCACCGCCGAGATGCCGCCCTGGGCATAAAAGGTGTTGGATTCCTCCAGGCTGCCCTTGGCCAGCAGGGCGATACTGAGCCGCTGCGGCAGGCGCAGGGCCAGGCTGAGGCCTGCGGCACCGCTGCCGATAATGAGGACGTCCTGCTGGACTATGGGTTCGATACGGGATTCGGGACTGGTCTGGGGCAAGGGGGCTACCTTTGGCAAAGGGTGATGCGGTTTGCCGATCTGTGGCTTTGTCGGGATAATCGAATATCACCGTCAGGAGACTAAGCCGAGCCATGCCGTTCGATCAAGAAAAATCAGTCAAGATCGATCTCGCCGTCGGGCCGATTGCCGTCCGGGTCTGGCTGCATGACTGAACAACAGCCATTGGATACGGAGTTGGTGGCGCGGGCGCAGCAGGGCGACAAGCGTGCCTTCGATCTGTTGGTGATCCGCTATCAGCAGCGCGTGGTCAGCCTCATCATGCGCTATGTCAAAGACCCCGACGAGGCCCTGGATGTGGCCCAGGAGGCCTTCGTCAAGGCCTATCGGGCCCTGCCCCGGTTCCGTGGCGACAGCGCCTTTTTCACCTGGCTGTTCCGCATTGCGGTGAACGCGGCGAAGAATTACCTGTCATCCGCTGCCGGGCGGCGTAACAATGCCCCGGATATCGACCGGGAATTGGCCGAGCGAGTGGATGATTCCGGCCGCCTGCGGGAACTCTCTACCCCTGAAGACTATCTATGTGAGGAAGAATTGGTGCAGGTGCTGCACAAGGCCATCCAGGACCTGCCCGAGGATCTGCGCTCGGCCCTCACCCTGCGTGAAATGGAAGGCCTGAGCTACGAAGAGATCGCCCAGGTGATGGACTGTCCCATAGGCACGGTGCGTTCGCGCATCTTCCGCGCCCGCGAGGCGGTGGACGCCCGGATCAAACCCCTGCTGGGGCACTGAGTAAACGCAACAGCGAGTCATGAACATGCAACAGAACACAGCGCAGCAACTCTCCGCCCTGAGTGATGATGAACTCACCGAGTTTGAGCGTAGGCGTCTGCTGGATGACCTGCTGGACGAGCCGGAAAACCGCGCTACCCTGGCCCGTTACCGGCTGATCGGTGAGGCCATGCGTCACGACCAGAGCGAGGCCCTGGTGGGCGTGGGCTTCTATCGCGGCGTCTCCCGAGCCCTCCGGGTGGCTGCCGACCAAGCGGTGGAAACGGATTTGCGCCGGGGGCAGACAGGCCTGCCGGTTCCCGCAGCCGCCCCGGTCCGCTTCTGGGGCAGACCCCTGGCCGGCCTGGCCCTGGCCGCCTCCCTCAGCCTGATCAGCCTGTGGCTGGCACCGCAGTGGTTCCCTGATCGGGCCCTCCTGAACGGCCATGTCGAACTGGCCAGCGCGGCCGAGCCGACAGGGCGTGATGCGGACAGCACAAAGCCGGATCAGACCGTGCTGGCGGTGGCCGAGCCCACCGTCGGGGATGACCCCGAGCAATGGCGGCGACTGCCGCCGGAGATGGAGCAGCGGCTCAACCGCTATCTGATGGATCACGCCGAATTCGCCGCCGGGCGGGGCATGGACCGCATGTTGCCCTACGCCAGCTTCGTCAGCTATGAGCCGGGTCTTTAGTATGCCCCGGCATGGGTTGACGTCTGGGCTGCTGATCCTGGGCCTTGTTCTGATCCCCATGCCGCTCTGGGCCGAGGACGCTGCGGAGGCCTGGCTGGAGCAGATGTCCAAGGCCATGGCCGGGCTCAACTACGAGGGCGAGCTGGTCTATCAGCACGGCGATCAGATCAAGGTGCTGCAGCTGATCCACACCGTGCGCCAGGGGCGCGAGCGGGAGCGCCTGATCTCTCTCAACGGCGTGCCCCGTGAGGTGATCCGCGACCAGGACGCGGTGCGCTGCGTGCGTCCCAGCAGCCAGGCGGTATCCGTGGATCGGCGCGGCGGCAGCGGCTACGGCTTTCCCTCCCTGCAGCCCCTGACGGCCCATGAGCTGGGCCGGGTCTATCGTATGCGGCTGGCCGGGCAGGGTGGCCAGGCACGGGTGGCCGGGCGGCTGGCGCGGCGTCTCGACATCCAGCCGCTGGATGGCTACCGCTACGGCCACAGGCTCTACCTGGACGAGGAATACCGCCTGCCGCTGAAGCAGGAGGTGCTGGACCACCAGGGCCAGCGCGTCAGCCTGATCATGTACAGCCGCATTAAGGTGGACCCAGGGCTGCCCTTCGAGGCATCCCAGGCCAGCCCCCTGAGCAAGGACTTCAGCCTGATCGAATACCGCCCGCGGCAAAAGGTCGATGGCGAGCAGCCAGAGGCCTGGGGCCTGAGCCGTCTGCCGCCGGGCTTTCACATCAGCCATCGCGATTTTCGCCAGGATGAGGGCGGCATCAGCATGGAGCATCTGGTGCTCAGCGATGGCCTGGCCTCGGTATCCCTCTACCTGGAACCGGCGCGGCCGGACAACCACTTTGATGGCCCCTCACGGCTGGGGGCGGTGAGCATCCATGGCCGTCGGCTGCAAGACCGTCAGATCCTGGTCATTGGCGAGGTACCCCAGGTCACCACCCGCTTTATCGCCGAGGCGGTGGAACTGCGATGATCGAGACCCAGGCCCGGGTGGTGGCGGTGCAGGGCGGGCGCACCTGGGTGCAGGCCGCTCGGCGCTCCTCCTGCGGCCAGTGCAGCGCGGCGGGCTCCTGTGGTGGCTCCCTGTTCGCCCAGCTGTTCGGCAACCGGCCGGTGCGGGTAGAGGTGGACAACCCGCTGCAGGCGCAGCCGGGGCAGGGGGTCGTCGTCGGTGTGCCGGAGCGGCTCATGCTCAGCGGCTCCCTGCATCTCTACCTGCTGCCCCTGCTCGGCCTGATCCTGGGTGCCTTGCTGGGGCAGGGCCTGTTTTCTGGGCAGGCCGGTGAATTACCCGCCATACTGGGGGCCTTGCTGGGCCTTTTTGCCTTTCCCGCCCTTTGGCGGTGGTTGAAACCCGTCTTGGCAGCAACCACATCCCTACCCATCATCATGCGTATCCAAACGGAGGGCCTGCCGGTGGCCCCTCCGGGATCAAACGAGGAGAAAAAACCATGCCTGTAAGCACGACACACCTGAAAAACTATCGGAACAGGGTCCTGGCCCGCCTTGCTCTGCTCATGGCGCTGTTTGGGCTGACAGGGCTGGCGCTGGCCAATAACCTGCCCAATTTCACCGAGCTGGCCAAGCAGACCGGCCCGGCGGTGGTCAATATCAGTACCCAGAAGACCCTGGCCAGGCGCGCCGTGCCGCACAATTTCCAGATGCCTGATCTGCCCGAGGACAGCCCCTTCAACGAGCTGTTCAAGCACTTCTTCCAGATGCCCAAGGGCTTGGAGAAGGAGGGCGGCAAGTCCGAACGCAGCTCCCTGGGCTCGGGCTTCATCATCTCCGAGGACGGCTATATAGTCACCAACCATCATGTGGTGGAGGGGGCCGATGAGATCATCATCCGCCTCACCGACCGGCGCGAGTTCGAGGCCAAGGTGATCGGCTCGGATCAGCGCAGCGACGTTGCCCTGCTCAAGATCGAGGCTGCGGGCCTGCCCACCCTGAAGACCGCCCAGACCGACGAGGTGCAGGTGGGTGAATGGGTGCTGGCCATAGGCTCGCCGTTTGGCTTTGACCACTCGGTCACCGCCGGCATCGTCAGCGCCAAGGGCCGCAGCCTGCCGGATGACACCTATGTGCCCTTCATCCAGACCGACGTGGCGATCAACCCAGGTAACTCCGGCGGTCCGCTAATCAATCTCAAGGGCGAGGTGATCGGCGTCAATTCCCAGATCTACAGCCGCACCGGCGGTTATATGGGCCTGGCCTTCTCCATCCCCATCGACGTCGCCATGGATGTGGTGGAACAGTTGCGCGACAAGGGCAAGGTCACCCGTGGTTGGCTCGGGGTCTATATCCAGGATGTTACCCGCGAGCTGGCCGAATCCTTCGGCCTGGACAGCCCGCGCGGTGCCCTGGTGGCCCAGGTCATAGAGGATAGCCCGGCGGCCAAGGCCGGTATCCAGGTGGGTGACGTGATCCTGGAGTACAACGGCAAACAGGTGGACAGCTCCTCGGTGCTGCCGCACCTGGTGGGCCGCAGCCTGGTGGACGAGGACGCCAAACTGAGCCTGCTGCGCAAGGGCGAGCAACTGGAGCTGAGCGTACGCATCGGTGAGCTGAGCGGCGACGGCAAGCAGGCCGATGGCCGGGTGGACGACAGTGATCGCCTGGGTCTGGGGGTGCGCGACCTGACCGCTGCCGAGCGCGACCAGCTGGAGATCAAGAAGGAACTCGGCGTGTTGGTGACCCGGATCGAATCCGGCCCCGCCAGCCGCGCCGGGGTAATGGTGGATGATGTCATACTCATGCTGGACAACCAAGCGATCAAATCCGCCAGCCAGTTCGCCAAGCTGGTGACCGAGCTGCCGGCGGAAAAATCCATCGCCGTGCTGGTACAACGCAAGAGCGGCACCCTGTTCCTGGCCATGCGTCTGCCAAAAAAATAAGCTTGTCGGGACTCGGGACTCGGGACTCGGGACTCGGGACTCGGGACTCGGAAGGGAAGGGCAGCATGGCATGGCTGCCCGATCAAGGCGCGAAGTGAGACCAATGGTTCTTCTATGAAATCTTTGCGTCCTTTGCGATCCGGTTTTTTGCTACTGATCTGGCCCAGGCCTCAAACTTCACCCTTCAACCTTCAAACTTCCCAAGGTGTGGGGCTGGTGGCGCAGCCCCCCCTCGGGTATCATCCACCGGCCGCGCAGCCCGAGACGATTTCGGGCGCGCGGCCTCCTTTTTTCTGCTCCGGAAGCCCATGGCCGATCTCGATCACATCCGCAACTTCTCCATCATTGCCCACATCGACCACGGCAAGTCCACCATTGCCGATCGCTTCATCCAGGTCTGTGGCGGACTGACCAACCGCGAGATGTCCGAGCAGGTGCTCGATTCCATGGACCTGGAGCGCGAGCGCGGCATCACCATCAAGGCGCAGAGCGTCACCCTCAACTATCAGGCCGTCAATGGCGAGACCTATCAGCTGAACTTCATCGACACCCCAGGGCATGTGGACTTCTCCTATGAGGTATCCCGCTCCCTGGCCGCCTGCGAGGGCGCTCTGCTGGTGGTGGATGCCGCCCAGGGGGTCGAGGCGCAGAGCGTGGCCAACTGCTATACCGCCATAGACCTGGGCCTGGAGGTGGTGCCGGTACTGAACAAGATCGACCTGCCGGCCGCCGAGCCGGAAAAGGTCATCCGCGAGATCGAAGAGATCATCGGCATCGAGGCCCATGACGCGATCAAGGTCAGCGCCAAGACCGGCGTCGGCATCCCCGATCTGCTGGAACAGCTGGTGGCGCGCATCCCGCCGCCCCAGGGCGATGCCAGTGCGCCGTTGCAGGCGCTGATCATCGACTCCTGGTTCGACCCCTACGTTGGCGTCATCTCCCTGGTGCGGGTGGTCAACGGCGTGTTGAAAAGGCGCGACAAGGTGCTGGTGATGTCCACCGGTCGGGTGCATCAGGCCGATGAGGTAGGGGTGTTCACCCCCAAGCGCACGGCCCGACCCCATGGTCTGCATCCCGGTGAGGTGGGCTATCTCATCGCCGGCATCAAGGAGATCGACGGTGCCCCGGTGGGCGATACCCTGAGCCTGGCGGACAACCCGGCGGATAAGGCCCTGCCGGGCTTTGCCGAAACCCGGCCACGGGTGTTCGCCGGTCTCTATCCGGTCAGTACCGACGACTACGAAGACCTGCGCGAGGCCCTGCGCAAGCTCAAGCTGAACGACGCCGCGCTGCACTTCGAGCCCGAGACCTCCCAGGCCCTGGGGTTTGGCTTCCGCTGCGGCTTTCTTGGCATGCTGCACATGGAAATTGTGCAGGAGCGGCTGGAACGGGAGTATGATCTGGACTTGATCACCACCGCCCCCACGGTGGTCTATGAGGTGCTGAAGAATGATGGCGAGGTGCTCAAGCTGGAGAACCCGGCGGAGCTGCCCGACCCCAGCGCCATCGAAGAGGTCCGCGAGCCCATCATCGACGCCCACATCCTGGTGCCTCAGGACTACCTGGGCAACGTCATCACCCTGTGCGTGGAAAAGCGCGGCGTGCAGAAGAACATGCAGTATGTCGGCGGGCAGGTGCAGCTGCACTATGAACTGCCGATGAACGAGGTGGTGCTGGATTTCTTCGATCGGCTCAAGTCGTGCAGCCGGGGCTTTGCCTCCTTTGAATACGAATTCAAACGCTTCGATGCCGCGCCCCTGGTCAAGCTGGACATCCTCATCAACGGCGAGCGGGTGGATGCCCTGTCGCTGATCGTCCATCGTACCTTCGCCGAAGGCCGTGGCCGCGAACTGACGGAGAAGATGAAGGAGCTGATCCCCCGGCAGATGTTCGAGGTGGCGATCCAGGCGGCCATAGGCAGCAAGATCATCGCCCGCTCCTCGGTCAAGGCCCTGCGCAAGAACGTGCTGGCCAAGTGCTATGGCGGCGACGTCACCCGCAAGCGCAAGCTGTTGGAAAAGCAGAAGGCCGGCAAGAAGCGGATGAAATCCGTCGGCAGGGTGGATATCCCCCAGGAGGCCTTCCTGGCGGTGCTCAAGGTGGGGCAGGACAGTTAAAGTTTGAAGTTGGAAGTTTGAAGTTTGAAAGGGGGGTCAAGGAGATGCGAAGACAAGGAGGTAGAATCTTAGAATCTTAGAATTTTAGTAGGGGCGCTAAACCACTAAGACGCTAATCACTAAGATACTAATAAGGAGATAGAGTCTTAGAGTCTTAGAATTTTAGTAGGGGCGCTAAACCACTAAGACGCTAATCACTAAGATACTAATAAGGAGATAGAGTCTTAGTGTCTTAGAATTTAGTAGAGACACTAAACCGCTAAGACACTAATCACTAAGATACTAACTACTAAGACACTAAGATACTAAACAATGCATTTTGACTTTCCCACCATTCTCGTTGCCCTGACCCTGGGCAGTGGCCTGATCTGGCTGCTGGACGTGCTGCTTTGGCGGCCCAAGCGGCGTGCCTCTGCCCCTGAAGTCAAAGAACCCTGGCTGGTGGATATCTCACGCAGCTTCTTCCCGGTGTTCCTGGTGGTGGTGCTGCTGCGCTCCTTCGTCGTCGAGCCCTTCCGCATCCCCTCGGGCTCGATGATGCCGACCCTGCTGATCGGTGATTTCATCCTGGTCAACAAATTCGCCTACGGCCTGCGCTTGCCGGTGCTGGAGACCAAGATCCTCGATCTGGGTGAGCCCCAGCGTGGCGATGTGGCCGTGTTCCGCTTCCCGGAAAACCCGCGCATGGACTACATCAAGCGCGTCGTGGCACTGCCGGGGGACCGGGTGGATTACCGGCACAAGACCATCCTGGTCAACGGTCAGATCTATCGCCAGCAGCCCACCGGGCCTTATCAAGGCGTGGGTGCCGGTGAGCGCTTCAGCGGCTATCTGACCGGGCTGGAGCAGATCGGCGAGGCGCAGCATCCCTTTATGGTGCATCCCATGGCACCGGACCTGGTGCCCGGTTGCCAGGTGCTGCAAGAAGGCCCGGTGGAGGTGCCTGCCGGGCACTACTTCGTCATGGGCGATAACCGTGATAACAGCAACGACAGCCGCTGCTGGGGCTTCGTTCCCGAGAGCCACCTGCGCGGCCGCGCCATGGTCATCTGGATGAACTGGGACAGCCAGCGCTCGGGCATCATCGACTGGGGCCGCATCGGGCAGATGATCGACTAGCCCCAACCGGCCTGGGCATGGCGGCCAGGGACCGCCCTATGCATCGCGGCAAGCCAATGTCAGACGTGGGCTGAGATACCTGGGTAATCAGGAACCATTTAACTTAACGCTCTGCGTACTCCGCGCTTCTTTGCGACCTCTGCGTCCTTGCTTTTGGGTTCCGCCCTCGCTGGGATGGGTTTATAGTTTGCAGCTGATTCAAAAACCTTCAAATACAGGAGCCTGATATGACAAACGTGCTACACAGACAACGGGGCATGACCGGCATGGGCTGGATCATAGTCATCTCCCTGATCATCGGCGGTGCCCTGTTGCTGATGAAGATCGCGCCCATCTACATGCGCCACTCCTCGGTGGTCGATGCCCTGAACTTTACCGCGCAAAAAACCGATGCCGAGGCCGCCAACCTGCGCAAGGTGCGCCAACTGATGGAACAGCAGCTGAATATCAACAGCGTCTATGAATTCGACATAGATACCCTGACCCTGGAAAAGACCCGCGAAGGCACCAAGCTGCTGCTCGACTACGAGGTGCGTGAGGCCCTGGTGGGCAACCTGTCGGTAGTGGTGACCTTCAGCGAGGTGGCAGAGGTCCCGTGACCCCGGCGCAGCAACTGAGCCGCAAGCTGGGTCACGGCTTTGCCGATCCCCGGCTGCTGCAGCTGGCCCTGACCCACCGCAGCGCCGGTGGCGAGCACAATGAGCGGTTGGAGTTTCTGGGTGACGCCATCCTCGGCTTTGCCATTGCCGAGGCCCTGTACCGGCGTTTTCCCCGTGCCGATGAGGGCCAGCTCAGTCGCCTGCGCGCCAGCCTGGTGCGGCGCGAGACCCTGGCGGAGATTGCCCAGGAGCTGCAACTCTCGGACTGCCTGCACATGGGGGCAGGGGAGCTCAACAGCGGCGGTCAGCATCGCACCTCGACCCTGGCCGATGCCACCGAGGCCCTGCTCGGCGCGGTCTATCTGGATGGCGGCATGGCAGCGGCGCAGGGCCTGATCGAGCGACTGTTTCAGCGGCGCCTGGACGGGCTCAACCCCAAGCGCCTGGGCAAGGACCCCAAAACCCGGCTGCAGGAATGGCTACAGGCCCGCGCCGAGGAGCTGCCCAGCTACGAGGTAACCCAGGTGATTGGCGAGCAACACAATCAGCAATTTCACGTCAGCTGTCAGCTGCCCGATGGCGGCCGCCACAGCCAGGGACGGGGCAGCAGCCGCCGCCGCGCCGAGCAGGCCGCCGCCAGCGCCATGTTGGAGCAGTTGGGTGTCGAGTAGGCCGCAAATGCCTAATGCGCTGCAGCTGTAACCCAAAGAGGGACGCAGAGGGCGCAAAGAAGCGCAGAGATCGCAGAGTTGTTAACCTAACGGGCATGAAGTGAGTGGCGATACACACAAACACACTGAAAAATCTGTGTAAATCGGTGAAATCTGCGGTTCAACTGCTCTCTTTAGGATGAAACATCTCTTGGCATCTCCGGGGCTCGACAAGTGGCAAAGGCCATGGGATCAATCATGCGATGCAAGAAAATGAGGCTGCCTCTATGGACCTGAATCATTGCGGTTATGTCGCCCTGGTTGGTCGGCCCAATGTGGGCAAGTCCAGCTTGCTTAATCGCCTGATCGGGCAAAAGCTGGCCATCACCTCGCATAAGCCGCAGACCACGCGCCACACCATCCTCGGCATACACACCCGCCCCGGCGGTCAGCTGCTCTATGTGGATACCCCCGGCATTCACCAGCGCGTCGATAGCAAGCGCCGCGCCCTGGGCCATTATCTTAACCGCGCCGCCAAGGCCATGCTGGCGGATGTGGACCTGATCGTGCTGCTGGTGGAGGCCCTGCGCTGGACCGAGGAAGACGAACAGGTGATCAAGGCCCTGGCGGAGACCCAGCGGCCGGTGGTGCTGGCGGTGAACAAGGTCGATCGCCTGGCGGACAAGGCGCAGCTGCTGCCCTTCTTGCAGCAAATGGCGAGCCGTTACGCCTTTACCGAGATCATCCCGGTCTCCGCCACCAAGGGCATCAATACCGACAAGCTGGAGGATCTGCTGCTGGGCCTGCTGCCGGAGTCGGACAACCTGTTTGGCGAGGATGAACTGACCGATCGCAGCGAGCGCTTCTTTGCCGCCGAGCTGTTGCGTGAACAGCTCACCCGCCGCTACGCCCAGGAGATCCCCTACGCCCTGACGGTGGAGATCGAAAAGTTCGAAGACGAAGGAGAGCGCTACCGGATCAACGCCCTGGTCTGGGTGGAGCGCGAGAGTCAGCGCAAGATCCTGCTGGGCAAGCAGGGCGAGGCGATGAAGCAATCCGCCAGCGAGGCGCGTATGGCGATGATGGCGTTCTTCGACAAGCGCGTGCACCTGGAGGTCTGGGTCAAGGTCAAGCAAAGCTGGGCGGTGGACGAGGCCAACCTGGCCCGGCTGGGGTATGCGGAGTAGGCAGATGTCAGCTGCCAGCGGTCAGCTATCAGCGGCCAGCCTTAGCCAACCCTGTTACTGTGAAACTCGTGGCAGCGTGCGGCATAGGGCGGGCCGCGCCCGCCGCCAAGCCACAGCAATGAGGCTGGCCCCTAGCGCGGGCTGCCGAGTCCCCAGTCCCGAGTTCCGGGGCCGCCAAGAGATGTTTCATGTTCCGGGGTGGAGCTGTCCGCTCCATGAGCCTTACTGTGAAACAACATTGCCGCCTGTCAATCTTGGAGCTCCGAGCCCCAGAAATTTCGAAAGGGCGCTCGGAGGTGCAAAGGGTAGGTGTGGCCCTGCCCAGCGGCAACCCCGGATTCTCCGCACTTCATCCGTGCTACTTATGCCTCATTTTTCTCTGCGTCCTTTGCGCTCCTTTGCGTCCTCTGCGTCCCATCGATTAGGAGATGTTTCATGTTCCGGGGTGGAGCTGTCCGCTCCATGAGCCTTAGGTTCAAACCTCCCAATCATGGCCGCTGAATCCCCCCTTGAACCCGCCTTTGTCCTCTCCCGCAGGCCCTATTCCAACAGCAGCCTGCTGCTTGAGCTGTTTGCGGCCAACTCGGGGCGGCTGGCCCTGATCGCGCGCGGGGCGCGGGCCCAGGCGGGTAAGCACGGTGGGCATTTGCAGCCCTTTGTGCCGCTGGAACTGGCCTGGAGCGGCAGGGGCGAAGTCAAGACCCTGATCCGGCACGAGGCCAGCAGCGCGGCCCTGCTGCAGCAGGGGGAGCGGCTGTTCTACGGCTATTACCTCAACGAATTGCTGCTGCGCCTGCTGCCCCGGCAGGATGCCAGCCCCGAGCTGTTCGCCCTCTATGCCCGCAGCCTGGCACAACTGGCCGGGCAGTCAGGACAGGACGGGCAGGACAATGCCGAGGCGGTGCTGCGACGCTTTGAGGTGGGGCTGCTGGCCGGGCTGGGCTATGACCTGAATCTGACCCAGACCGTTGAGGGCGCGCCGGTGCGGGGGGATTTGCGTTACCATTACGCCGTGCAGACTGGGGTGTTACCCGCTGGGGCCAGCGCCGGGCCAGGTGTTTCAGGCCAGTTGCTGCTGGCCCTGGCGGGAGAGCTGGCCCTGGATGACGAACTGCTGACCGAGGCCCGGCCCTTTATGCGCGGCATCCTGCGCCATTACCTGGGCAGCCGCCCGCTGAAGAGCCGCGAACTGTTTCGCGCCCTGTACAAGAGGAAACAGCCATGACCCCTTTCGAGCCCATCCTGCTGGGCGTCAATATCGATCACATTGCCACCCTGCGCCAGGCGCGGGGCACGCGCTATCCCGAGCCCCTGCAGGCTGCCCTGTTGGCGGAGCAGAGCGGGGCCGATTCCATTACCCTGCACCTGCGCGAGGACCGGCGCCATATCCAGGAGCGGGACGTGGAGCTGCTGCGGCAGATGCTGCTCACGCGCATGAACCTGGAGATGGCCGCCACCACCGAGATGCTGGAGCTGGCGCGGCGCTATGGGCCCGAGGATTGCTGTCTGGTGCCAGAGAAGCGCCAGGAGCTGACCACCGAGGGTGGCCTGGACGTGGCCGCTAATCTGGCCTATTTGCGTGATTACTGCGCGGCCCTGGCCGAGGCGGGCATCCGCGTTTCCCTGTTCATCGACGCCGAGCCCGAGCAGCTGGAGGCGGCGCGGGCGTGTCAGGTCCCGGTCGTGGAGATCCACACCGGCCAGTATGCCGAGGCCAGGGGCGCGGCGCGCCAGCGTGAATGGCGGCGCATCGCCGAGGCGGTGGAGCTTGGCCGCTCCCTCGGCCTGCAGGTCAACGCCGGGCACGGTCTGGACTACCACAACGTGCAGGCGGTGGCGGCCATCACCGACATTACCGAGCTGAACATCGGTCACGCCATCATGGCCCGTGCCCTGTTTTGCGGCCTGGGCGAGGCGGTAGCCGAGATGAAGCGGCTGATGCGCGAGGCCAGAGTGGGGGCAATCGCCGGCACCAAGCAGGGGTCTATCCCTTTGGGGTGATTTATTATTTCCAATAACCCAGGTAATTTGGGCCTATAATCTATTTCTGATATGCAGGTCAAAGCCAATGGCCTGTTCCTGAACCCTGGGGGCCTACCGGAGATTGCCATGTCCGCACAAGAGCACAGCGAGAAACCGATTGGCGAGAAGCCGATCATTGAGCGACGCCAGCAGGACTTTGTCTCTGCCCAGTCCTTCGACCGGCTCTCTGCCGCCTTTGAAAACAGCGCCAGGCGCTGGGAGCTGATCGTCTATCCCTCCCTGTTCGCCTTCATTCTATTGGCCGGATATGGCTTTTATCTGGTCTATAGCCTGGCCAAGGATGTGCATTATCTGGCCATCAGCGTGGATACCAACATGACGGTACTGGCCGGCAACATGCAATCGGTGTCGGAGAATATGGGGCAGTTGACGCGCAACGTGCGGGAAATGAACCAGACCATGGTCTCCATCGACCGCAGCGTGGATAATCTCGACCCCATGCTGACCAACATGCAGCAGATGGGCCGCTCCATGGAGTCCATGTCCTGGGCTACCAACAACATGCGCGGTGACATGTCGGTGCTGAATCAGAACATCGGCCGCCCCATGTCCTTCATGAATAACGTCATGCCTTGGTAGGGCTGGCTTTGGCCCCGCTCAGATAACCCCAGCGATCATGGGGCGAGTGCTGGGGCCGGAGCCGAGTACGCAGTGGGTTGAATTTTTTTGTAAGAAGCCTGACAACTCTGCGATCTCCGCGCTGCTTTGCGTCCTCTGCGTCCTTTTTTGTTCCAGCTACTGGATTGAAGCCATCGGCTGCTCGATGGGGTCCGAGCTGATCGACTCGACCGGTTCCTGCAGCAGATAGCCCTGCACATAGTGCACATCGGCCTCCCACAGAACCTTCAGACAGTCCTCTTCTTCCACTTCACCGGCAATCACCTGGGCCTGATTGGCCTTGGCCAGTTGGCAGATGTCCCTGAGCCTGCGCTGGCGCTGTCCGTCGCTGGCCAGTTGCTTGAGGTAGGAGGCATCCAGCTTGATGTAATCCAGCGGCAGGTGCCTAAGCAGGCTCTCGTACTTGGCCAGTACGCCAAACTGGCTGATGGCCAAGCGGCAGCCGATGCGCTTGAGGCCCTTGATCAGCTCCCGGCTGCGGCTGGGATTGCCGCGCACGTCCCGGTCGGCGATCTGAAAGCTAAGCCAAGGGCCCTTGGCGTCGTATTGTTGCAGGCAGTCGCACAGCCACAGCAGCAGGTCTTGGTCACGAATACTCTCCGCCGAGAGCTGGATGAACAGGCCGACCCGGTGCCTCTGTTGGCGCTGTCGGCCCAGCTCGGCGATGGCGTGTTTGATCACCCAGCGGTCGATGGCGGCCATGCGGTCGTGGTCCTTGGCGTAGTCGAGAAAGCGCTCCGGCAGCAGGGTCTGGTTGTCGCTGGAGAGCATGCGCACCAGTACCGAATAGTGTTCGCGGGAGTCGCCGTTGAGGCTCACCAGGGGCTGGTAGAACAGGCGGAAGCGGTCGCAGGCCAGGGCGTCGTCGATCAGTTCCACCACCTCGGCGTCGGTCTGTTCGCCCCGGCCCGCGTCGTCCCCATGGCGGCGGCTGTCGTACCAGACCGGCGTGCCGGTGCCGCGCTGGCGGGCCTCCTCGCAGGCGTGAAAGGCCTGTTCCAGAAACTGCTCACCGCTTTGCGTGTTGCCGTTGCCCTCGGCCAGGCCCAGGCTGAAGCGTGGTCGAACCCCCTCGGGCAGCGGCGTGGCGTAGCTGCGCTGGTGCAGTTGCTGGCTCAGGGCATCGGCCAGGTGCGCGCTGGCCCCCTTGTCCTGATACTGACAGAAGAGGGCAAAGCTGTGGTCGCCCAGGCGGGCGAACAGCCCGGCCTGCTTGCCCATGCGGGTCAGTTCGGCACCGATCTCGCTCAACAGCCGGCTGCTGGCCCGCTCGCCGGCGTGTACGCGGATGCTGGCCATGTTGTGGATGCTCAGGTAGATCAGGCTGCCGGGTTTGCCGCGCTGTAGCTCAGGGATGCGTTCGTCAAGCTGGTTGACGAAGCGGCGGCGGTTGATCAGGCCGGTCTCGCTGTCGCGGTCGGAGAGCAGCTGGATGCGCTGCTCGATCAGCCGCGCCCGGCTCAGGTTGCGGATGCTGATCAGGGTGCAGGGGTGGTTCTCATACTGCGCCGGGGCGAAGCGGAGCAGGCCGTCGAACTGGCGATATTCCTGGCTGCGCAGGCCCAGTTCCACCTCGCCGCTGGCCTGGTGCTCGGCAATCCGGTCGAGCAGCAGCTCCAGGGTCGGCCGATCCCTCTGGGTCACCAGCGCGGCCAGGGGCAGGCCGATCAGTTCGGCACCGTCGATGAAGCCAAACAGGTCCTGATAGGCGCGGTTGACCTGCAGGTGACGGCCCTGGTCGAGATAGGCGATGGCCTCGGTGGAGTGGTCGATGAGCTGGTCGAACTGGGCCTGGGTCTGGTCCAGCTGCTGGCGCAGGGCCTCGGCCCGGCGCTGCTGATTGAGGCTGTCCAGCTCGCGGCGGAAGACGCGGCAGAGCAGGGGCAGGTCATCCCTGGGGATGAGGTCGCGGGCACCCAGGGCAAGGACCTCGCCGAGGCGCTGGGCCTCGCGCTCGGGGCCGATCAGCAGCACCGGCAGCTGCGGTCGCAGCCTGGCCACCGCCTGCAGCACCTGGTTGCCGTCAAAGCTGCCTTCGTTGCAGATGAGGATGTCGATCTGCTGCCGCAGCAGGGCCTTTTCCAACCGATCAGGGTTGGTCAGTATGCGTGGATGCAGGTGAAAACCGGCCTGGCGTAGCGCCGCCGTTTGCTGCTTGGGGGCGGCTATGTCCCTGTCCAGCAACAACAGGTGCAAGGGCTGGGCCTGCCCTTCCGCTGCTTGGTCAATGCCCTTGTCAACGCTAGTGTCCGGGGTCTTGCCCTGGTCTTTACCGCTGGTGCTGTCGGCATCCGCAGGCATCAGGGGTCGGTCCGCTGGTCGGCCAGGGGCTGGGTCAGGTCATGCCCGTCGCCGTACGTCAGGCCGGATTCCTCATAGCTGAACAGATTAAAGGCGGCGCTGCCCTCGATCAGGTCGAGCAGGCGTATCTGGGTCTGGCTCAGGCTGTCAAACAGGCTCACCTCCTGTCCCGCGCGGAAGGCCAGTGGTGGCGCGGCCAGGCGGGGTGTGTCTTCGCCCTCGGCCGGGTCGAGCAGGAGGCAGGGGTGGATCGGGCTGTTGTCGTTGTGCGCCAGGCGCGCCTGAATCGGCTGGCAGTCCCGGGCGATGAGGGCGATGCCGAGCAGGCTGTATTCATTCTCGTACTTCATCCAGCGGCTGATACCCAGGCCGAAGCGCTGTGGATTGTCGTCGTCGCGGATGCCCAACAGCTCGCCCAGCTTGATCGCCGGGGCATTCTGCGTGTTCCAGCGGATGCAGTAGCCACGGCTGCTTTGGTTGACCAGGCTGTAGTTTTGCAGACTGGCCTTGCGTTCTTCCTGCCAGCCACAGGCATGAAAGCTGCTGTCCTGGGCCAGGTAGATCTGCTCGTCGATCTGGCCCAGGTCCATGCCCAGGTAGGGCTGGGATCTGGGTTCCTCGGCCAGGCCAACCTCGGGCTCCGCCACCCAATTATCCGGGCTGGCGCTGCGCTGACTGATATCGGCCAGCACGCCCATGGGGGGGCGGGGCTGTTCCAGCTGGATGCTCTGCAACAGGCTACAGATCTGGCCCAGCCCTACTACCATGGTCAGTTCGAAGTGCAGGTCGGTGCGCGAGTCGCTGCGCGGTGGCACGGTGCGCCAGACCAGGCCAAGGTGGTCGAGGGTCTTGCCGGTCAGGCCCTGGCTTTCGTACTGGCCGGTGAGGTTGTTCCATTGGGCCTGGTTGCGCAGTTCGCGCAGGCGTTGCAGCAGGGGCCGGGCGTCGAGCAACAACTGGGGTTGGGCGGCCTGATTGGCGGCCAGCAGGGACAGGTGCAGGGGCGGCCGGTTGCGTTGCAGATCAAGGCTGAACAGGCCGTCGCAGTCACCGTTGGCGGGGCCGGTTTCGGTCAGTTCCGTGGCCTCGGCCCAGCTTGGCAGATGGTTCAGTATGGTCAGTATGTCCTGCTGACGCAGGCGATAGTGATCACTCAGGCCTAGGAGCAGGATCTGCTTGTACAGGTTCTCCGCATGCAGTCGCTGGGGCTGGCTCGACAGACCGTTGCGCGCGCTCTTCTGGGCCAGTCCAGCGGCACGGGCCAGGGCGAAGACGGGCTGGGTTTCGCCCCAGAAGTTCTTCGGGTAGCCGTGGTAGGTCAGGGCCGCCTGGCGCAGACCGGCCAGTTGCAGCTGCAGGGTCTGCTGCAGGCTGAGCAGCAGATCGGCCTGACGACCGCCCTGGTGCAGCTGGTCGCGCAGCAGGGTCTTGCAGGCCAGCGCCATTTCGTGCAACAGGGCGCGGTCCAGTTGCGCCAGCTTGTGGTCCATCTCGCTGAGGGGAAAGCTCAGGCTGAGAAAATATTTCTCCAGGCGTTGGCTGTTGTGCAGCAGGGGTAAGGCCAACAGGCTGCTGACCTGGTGCCGGTCGGCTAGCGGCAGGGTGCTGCGGTTGAGGGTGCGCAGGGCCTTGTAGCCCTGGTGGGCGATACGCGCCAGGGGCATCTTGGCAAGGCCCTTGAGCCACTGCTGGGTACGCCTGGGGGTGTTGAGGAAAGAGTCCGGCGCAAGGGGGGTCTGGGCAGGAAAACTGATGCCGCTGAGAGAGAGGTCACCCATGGCAAAGAGGCTCCGAGATGGCTGCTGGTTCCGAGGGGGCAGTTTAGCAGAGGGCGCAAGCGGGGGGATAGCGGATATCCGCGGATATCCCAGGCCCCCCTACAGAGGCGTTTTGCTCATCTCGCCGGGGATTTCACGCACCAGGCGGGGGACCAGGTAACCGGGCAGGCGGCCGAGCAGCTGGCGTTGCAGCCGACGCGCCTGCTCATCGCTGAGGGCGAAGTGGGCCGCGCCCTGAACCGGGTCGAGCTGGTGCAGGTAATAGGGCTGCACGCCCAGATCGAACAGCCGCTCGCTCAGCTCGGCCAGGGTCGCGGCACTGTCGTTGACCCCGCGCAGCAGCACGCTCTGGTTATACAGCACCCAGCCGGCCCGCTGCAGCCGCTGCAGGGCCGACCGGGCCGCCTCGCCCAGCTCCTGGGGGTGGTTGCAATGGATCACCAGGATCGGCCGACCGGGCATAAGCCCACCCAGCTCGATAAATTCGCTGTCGATACGCTCCGGCAGGACCAGCGGCAGACGGCTGTGCAGGCGCAGCCGACGCAGGTCGGGCAGCCCTTGCAGGGCCAACAGCAGGTCACGCAGACGGGCATTGGACAGGGTCAGGGGGTCACCGCCGCTGAGTACCAGCTCGGCGGTGGCATCCTGGCGCAGCTGCTCCAGACTGGAGCGCCACCGGTCCGCCAGGCCCTGCTGCGTTTGATAGGGAAAGTGGCGGCGAAAACAATAGCGGCAGTGGATGGCGCAGGCCCCGGTGGTGATCAGCAAGGCCCGTCCGGGGTATTTCTGCAACAGGCCCTGGGCGCGCAGGGCAGGGCCATCGCCCACCGGGTCGCTGACAAAGCCCGCCCTGTGCAGCTTTTCGGCCTGCAGGGGCAGGACCTGACGCAGCAGGGGGTCATCCGGGTCGGCCGGGCGCATCAGCGCGGCATAGCCTCGGGGCACGCGCAGGGGAAAGGCCGAGTCCGTCCAGACCCGATCGCGCAGCAGTTGTTGCGGTAAGCGCAGCAGATGCAATAGCTCAGAGGGGCAGGTGATGGCCTCGGCCAGGGCCTGTTGCCAGGGGCTCTGGCCGGAGATGCAGTGGGCTAGGGGGCTGCTCAATCGAGTATTTCCTGATCCGGCCAGGCCGGAGGCAAAAGGGACGCAGGGGAAGCTGCCGGATGGAGCGCCACGCCGTCCTGAGCGCTGTCCTGAGCCTGCCGAAGGGCCTGTCGAAGGGCGGAATCCGGGGTAAAGGGGCGGCACGGCGCGCTACACGGCCCTTTCTGGCAGACAATCCGGCATGGCCAGCTTCGGGGCGCAAAGGTACCCCAAAGCGTCGGATGGCGAAAGCTGGGAACTTGTCGCCCGTGCCGGGCCGGGGTCTGTCTGTTATCGACCGTTATCGGCTGGAAAGCCAGGCCCGGCTCCATTAGAATCGCCAGCTTTTTACCCCAGCGAGGAAATAACTGTCATGGCCAGCTACAGCACCAACGAATTCAAGGGCGGATTGAAGATCCTGCTGGACGGCGACCCCTACAACATTGTCGAAAACGAGTTCGTCAAGCCCGGCAAGGGGCAGGCCTTCAACCGGGTCAAGGTGCGCAATCTGCGTACCGGTCGGGTGTTGGAGAAGACCTTCAAGTCCGGCGAGAGCGTGGAGGCGGCCGATGTCATGGAGACCGATATGCAGTTTCTCTACAACGACGGCGAGTATTGGCACTTCATGCACCCGGACAGCTTCGAGCAGTACCAGGCCGGTGCCGGGGCCCTGGGCGACAACGCTAAGTGGATCAAGGAGCAGGACAGCTGCGTGGTGACCCTGTGGAACGGCGAACCGATCTCGGTGGAGCCGCCAAACTTCGTTGAACTGGAGATCACCGAGACCGATCCGGGTCTCAAGGGCGATACCTCCGGCAGCGGCGGCAAGCCCGCCACCCTGGAGACCGGGGCCGTGGTGCGCGTGCCCCTGTTCGTGCAGATCGGCGAGCGCATCAAGGTGGATACCCGCAAGGGCGAATACGTCAGCCGGGCCTAGTGACCCACACCCAGCCGTTGGTGGCTGAGTCCTGGCGTCCCTCGGCCAGCCTGGCCATGCTGCGGGCCCGGGCCGAGCTGTTGGCCCGGCTGCGGGCCTTTTTTCACCAGCGTGGGGTGATGGAGGTGGAGACCCCGCTGCTCTCGGCCCATGCCAACCCGGACCCGGCCATCGATAGCATGGCCCTGTTCCACGCCGGTCGGCGGCATTGGCTGCACAGCTCCCCCGAGTTTGCCATGAAGCGCCTACTGGCCGCGGGAAGTGGCCCCATCTATCAGATCTGCAAGGTATTTCGCGCCGGCGAGTCCGGTCGGCTGCATAACCCCGAATTCAGCCTGCTGGAGTGGTATCGGCCTGGCCTTGATCACCTGCAACTGATGGACGAGGTGGCCGAGCTGATCGCCTTTGTCAGCGGGCAGCAGTGGCCGCTGGAGCGTATCGGCTACGCCGAGCTGTTTGCCCGGCATCTGGCCATGGACCCGCATAGCGCCAGTACCGAGCAGCTGCAACGCCTGGCCGAGCAACAGGGGCTGGACGTGCGGGCCAGCGACGGGCTGGAGCGGGATGCCTGGCTGGACCTGCTCATGAGCCACCTGATCGAGCCCCGGCTGGGCCAGGACAGGCTCAGTTTCGTTTATGCCTACCCGGCCTCGCAGGCCGCCCTGGCGCGCCTGGAGCAGGGCCCGAGCGGCCCGCAGGCCTGCCGCTTCGAGCTGTATCTGCAAGGCATTGAACTGGCCAACGGTTTTTATGAGCTGAGTGATGGTGTCGAGCAACGGCGGCGTTTCGAGCAGGACAATGCCCGTCGCCGCCAGCGGGGCCAGGAGCCCATGCCCCTGGACCCACACCTGCTTGCCGCCCTGGAGCAGGGCCTGCCCGACTGCGCCGGCGTGGCCCTGGGGCTGGATCGCCTGCTGCTGCTGCTGCAAGGTGGCGATTGCCTGCAACAGGTGCTGGCCTTTCCCTTCGACCGGGCCTGATCCTGCCGAATGCCGAATGTCGCGGCTGGGGTAACGCCCATGGAGCGCCCCCACACCTGTCTGCGCCCTGTGTGGGGCAGCCCGGGACATGAAACGGCTCTTGGCGGCTCTGGGGTTTGGGACTGGGAACTCGGGACTTGATGGCTAAATCAGAAAAAATTAAATAACCATAATGAGTTAGAGTAACAATGTTATTTTAATTCTGAGCTATGGCCCGCTGCAACCGGTGGCCCGGATTGGCCCGATCCGGCTCGGATCCTTGCCCGTTTAATGCTGATTTTTTATTTATAAGTCAATTGCAACATATTGTTTAATAAAGTTTATTATGAATTTATGTTAGGTCTTAACTTAGCCGATCTTTCTCAAGTTTTGCATTAAGGTAGAAATTCTCCTATTGTTGCTAACCCCAAGATGGTTGAGTAAGGAGAGGTTGAGATGAAACGTTGTGCGGGTATTTTTTCCATGGGTTTGATCCTGGTTGGTTTCATGGGTTCGGCAGCGGCTCAGGGGCCATCGGTGCTGGAGGAATTGCGGGCACAGGACGCCGAGCCGGTGCAGTTGGCCATGCGCTCGGGGGGGGTATCCCGCTCCGGCCGTTCCGGCGGCATCAAGGCCGTGATCGACCTGGAAGATCAGGAAATGAAGGTCTATGTAGGCGGTAGCCACGAGTACACCTGGAAGGTCTCCACCGGCAGGGGCGGCTATATCACCCCCAATGGCACCTTCAAGCCGCAGTGGCTCTCACGCATGCACTACTCGCGCAAGTATGATGACGCCCCCATGCCCTATTCGGTGTTCTTCCACAAGGGCTATGCGGTGCATGGCACCACCTCCATCTCCCGTCTCGGCCGCCCCGCCTCACACGGCTGCGTGCGCCTGCACCCGAACAACGCCAAGAAGTTTTTCAACCTGGTGCAAAGGCACGGCAAATCCAATGCCACCATCAGTATCGTAGGCCGGTCCCCGGCCAGCCGCGTGGTCAAGGTACGCGACAGCAGCGATTCACGCCGCTCCAGTCGTTCCAGCTCCAGCCGTTCCAGCGCCAGTAGCGGGCGCTGCCTGGGCTGTAGCAGCATGGCCAATTTCGGCAGCGTACCCAGCATTCACTGATCCAGCCGCGCCATCCCGATCTGCCGACAGGCTCCCAGGGTTTGTTGCCTGGGCTGATATCAAAGGCCAGGGGCCTGAGTGATCATGCAGGAAAATCAGATCTCGGATCAAAACAGCGCGGCGACGGTCTTGCTCGATGGGCATAGGCCCCTGGCGGATGGGCTGTTTATCCGCAGCGCTGGTTGTTTGTTGCGTATCCGCAGCAATTCACCGCCGCTCTTGCGGCGGCTGCGCGGTTACTTCCACTCGGTGTTGGGCGAGCCGGGGCCGGATGCCATGGAGGTGATTGCCATAGAGCGCGAGGCCGTGCAAACAGGCCTGGAGTTTCACCACTGGCGGCGTGAACCGGGCAAGACCGGGCGCAAGGACAGCTATGTGGATCTGCCCCAGGCGCGGTTGATACGCAAGGTCCGCACGGGCATGTTGTTCTTGCAGTGCCAGGATTCACCCATAGCCGCAGGCCCCTGTCTGCGCCACGACAATCAGCTGATCAACTTCATCAACAGCCAACTGATGAACTGGCTGCAACAGCGCCAGTGGCTGATCTGTCATGCCGCAGGCCTGGTCTGGCAGGGCCGGGCACTGGGCCTGGCCGGCCTCTCCGGTGGCGGCAAATCCACCCTGATGCTGCATTTGATGGACCGGCCGCAGATGCGTTATCTGACCAACGACCGCCTGTTTCTGCGTGCCGAATCAAGGCAGGTACAGGCACGGGGTATCCCCAAGCTGCCCAGGGTCAACCCCGGTACCCTGGTGGGCAATCCCCGCCTGAGGCAGTTGGTCCGCCCCGATCAGATCGCCGCCTGGCGGCGGTTGGCGGAGGACGATCTGTGGCAGTTGGAAGAAAAGCACGATGTGTTTCTGGATCGGATCTACGGGCCGGATTGTATCGCCGAGCAGGCCCCCCTGGCCGCCTTCATCGTGCTCAATTGGGATCGCCAGGACACCAGCCCCGTCCTTTTGCAGCAAGTAGAGCTAAACCGGCGGCCGGATTTGCTCGCTGCCCTGATGAAATCCCCCGGCCCCTTTTATCAGGACGCCAGTGGCCGGTTTTTGCAGGCTGATGACACCCAGCCTGCAGAGAAATATCTACAGGCCCTGGCCGGGGTGCCGGTTTATGAGGTGCGAGGGGGTCTGGATTTTCAGGGCCTGATCCCGCAATGTCTGGAGGTACTGGCGTCATGAGTCGAGAGCTGCTGCTGCTGCGTCACGGGAAATCCGACTGGAACAACGACCTGGAGGACTTTTACCGGCCGATCAAGGACCGTGGTAAACGCGGCGCGCAACGGGTAGGCGTCTGGCTGCAGCAACAGGGCCACATCCCGGCCTATGTCCTCAGTTCACCCGCCGTGCGCGCCCTGGAGACCGCGCGCAAATGTATCAAGGCCATGGGTGGGACGGCCGCCGACATTCGACAGGATTCGCGCATCTACGAGGCCAGCCGCGAGCAATTGCTGCAGGTACTGGCGGAGTGCCCGCCGGAGCCGCCCAGCCTGCTGTTGGTGGGGCACAACCCGGGCCTGGAAGAGCTGCTTGTCTGGCTGTTGGGCGATGACCTGCGCCTGCCGGAAGATGGCAAGCTGCTGCCCACCGCTACCCTGGCGCGGCTACAGCTGCCCGATGACTGGACCCGGCTCGGCCCCGGCAGCGCCAGCCTGCTCGACTGTATCCGCCCCCAAGGCCTGCCCAAGAAGTTTCCCTTTGTCACCGAGGCGGGCACCGAATACCGGGATCGTCCGGCCTACTATTACCGGCAATCGGCGGTGATCCCCTATCGCATCTGCAAGGACGGGGTGGAGATACTCCTGGTCAGCTCCAGCAGCGGCCGCCACTGGGTGGTGCCCAAGGGCATCCAGGAGCCGGGCATGAGCCCGCAGGACTCCGCCGCCAAGGAGGCCAGGGAAGAGGCCGGCATCCTCAGCGGCGAGCTGGGCCAACAGGCGTTGGGTGACTACAGCTACAGCAAGTGGGGCAGCCCCTGTCAGGTTCAGGTATATTCCATGCAGGTCAAGCAGATGGTGCCTGATTCGGATTGGGACAGCGGTTACCGTCGGCGCAAATGGGTGTCCAGCGACAAGGTGGCAGGCTTTCTCAAACAGCCGGAACTGGCCGAGCTGGCCCTCAGGCTGGCACGCCAGGTCGGGGTCTGAGGGTCGGGGAAGGATCAGGGCAGGCATTGACCCCGGATTACGCCCTTCGGCAGGTCCTTCGGCAGGCGCTCAGGACAGCGCTGCGCTCCATCCGGCTGACTGCTGATGGCTGACGGCTGATGGCTTTGACTAGGGCCTAAGCAGCCACAAATGTTCTTTTGTAACTATTCAGGGGCGCTTCAATAAAGTGCCCGTCAGAGCCAAGCCATAACTCTCCGAACCAAAAAATCACCTACATTTGCCCTTGACAGCATAGGAAGGCCCATCTATGCTGTGTTCCATCCTCTGTTTGAGAATGGGCTGTTCTCATGAGCAACTACTTTGGTTCCAAAGCGACTTCAGGTCTGTGTCAACCGATCATTGCCCTGATGCCGCCCCACGACACCTATATCGAGACCCATCTTGGCGGTGGCACCATCATGCAGCGCAAGCCACCGGCGCTGCGCAATATTGCCATTGATCTCGATCCGGCTGCACTGGCCCACTTTGAGTGTGACTATCCGATCGAGAAGGTCTGTGGCTGCGCCCATCAGTTTCTCCGCTCGTTCGACTTTCAGGGTCGGGAACTGATTTATTGCGATCCCCCTTATTTGCACCACACCCGCCGTTCCAAACGCCGTTATCGTTTCGAGTACGAGGAAAGTGATCATGTGCAATTGCTGGAACTGCTCAAGCAATTGCCTTGTGCGGTGATCCTCTCCGGCTATCCCTCGGCGCTCTACGACGATCTGCTGGGAGAGTGGCGTACCTTGGAACTGCAGGTGATGAATCAGGCCGGGGTCAGAACCGAGAAGCTGTGGTTCAACTTCACCCCGGACCGGGTGCACTGGCCGAGCTTTGCGGGGCGCAACTTCACGCACCGCCAGAGCATCAAACGCAAGGCACACAGTTGGGGGCGACGCTATCAGGCCATGCCTCCTGCCGAACGGCTGGCGGTACTGTCCTCGATCATGGCGGTGGAAGCCGGCGAAGTGTTCGAGTAGCCCGGCCCATGATAATCGACAACATCCCGGTCGAGCAGACCCTCGAGTCGGTCAGACGGCAGCTCGACGAGGAGAAAAACCTCTCACCGGCGCTGCGTGCATCGCTGGAGCTGCTGCTGACCCTGACCACGTTGCTGTTGAACCGACTGGGTCTCAATAGCCGCAACAGCTCCAAGCCCCCGTCCACTGACCCCAATCGCAAGAAGGCGGGGAAAAACGGCAACAACAATACCCCCGGTGCCCAGAAAGGCCATACGGGCCACCACCTGGAACTGGTCGATGATCCGGACCATGTCGAGTGGCTCCCGGTGGATCGTGCCACGCTTCCCACCGATGGCATCTTCCGGTGTATCGGCTATGAGCGCCGCCAGGTGTTCGATATCCACATTTCCCGGGTGGTCACGGAATATCGGGCCGAGATCCTGGCCGATGCACGGGAGCAACGCGTGGTCGCTCCCTTCCCGGATCATGTCAAGGTCAAGACCCAGTACGCCGCCGGGGTCAAAATCCACTCGGTTTACATGTCGCTGTTCCAACTGCTGCCCTACCAGCGCATCGAGGAGCACTTTGCCGATCAGTTCGGCCTTCCCTTGAGTGCCGGCAGCCTCTACAACTTCAACAAGGAGGTTTACGAAATGCTGGCCCCGTTTGAGGACTGGGCAAAGCGCGAGCTGTCGCGGGCGCTCCTGTTGCATGCCGACGAGACCGGGATCAACATCGGCGGAAAACGCAAATGGCTGCATGTGCTATGCAGTGCCACCCTGACCCTGCTGATGCCCCATGACAAACGCGGTGGCGAGGCCATAGCGGCGATGGGGGTCCTTCCCGGGTACACCGGCACCCTGGTACACGACCACTGGAAGCCCTACTACCAGCTTCTTTGTTACCACGCGTTGTGCAACGCTCACCACCTGCGGGAGCTGGAGCGCGCCTGGGAGCAGGATCAACAGCAGTGGGCCAAACAGGTGCAGGAACTGCTGCTGGAGATCAACAAAGCTGTCGATGAGGCGGGCGGTGTGTTGAACAGCACGCAGGCCGAGGCCTTCCGGGAACGATACCGACAACTGCTCAAAGCGGGACAGATCGAGTGTCCACCACCGGATGAGTCTCAGCGGAAATCGGGACAGCGGGGCCGGCTGAAACGATCCAAATCTCGAAACCTGCTGGAACGGTTGATTCAGTTCGAGACCGATGTCCTGCGCTTCATGGTGGAACGCGACGTGCCCTTTACCAACAATCAGGGAGAACGGGATCTGCGCATGAGCAAAGTTCAGCAGAAGATCTCCGGCTGTTTCCGTTCAGAGCTCGGGGCAAGAATCTTTGCACGCATCCGCAGCTATCTGTCCACCTGCCAGAAAAATGGGGTATCTTCCGAACAGGCATTGCGGCTCCTCTACGAGGGGCGGTGGCCCGATTTCATGGGGATGACCCCTGAATAGTTACGTTCTTTTTAGGATAATCGGCCCAATCTGGAATCCATAGGATGATCGCCGCCCTTATTCGTCACGCCGATTACCGGCAACTGGCAGACACCCCCAGCGCCCACCAGCCCTTTCCCCTGACCGAAAAGGGACGGGCCCAGGCGGCGGCGGCCGCCGGGCAGGTTCAGGCCCTGCTGCACCGGCATGGCTGGCGGCTGGAGCCGGTCATCGATAGCTCCTGCCTGCTGCGTGGTTGGCAGACGGCACAGATACTGGCCGAGCGGCTTGAACAGGAATACGGTTACAGGTGTCAGCTGGAGAGCTTTGAGGATCTGGCCGAGCGCGGCCTGGGCAGCGCCGCCAATCTCAGCCTGCGGCAGATCGAACAGGTGCTGGAGCAGGACCCGCGCTACCCGGTCCCGCCCGCCAACTGGAAGTCAGACAGCCACTATTGCCTGCCCCTTCAGGGTGCCGAATCCCTGCTTCAGGCCGGCCAGCGGGTGGCCCGTCACCTTGAGCAGCGCATGCGGCAACTGCCGCGGTCGGCCCATGATCAGGCCACCCTCAAGCTGTTTGTCGGCCACGGCGCGGCCTTTCGCCACGCCGCCTATCACCTGGGCCTGTTGCGTTTTGAGCAGATTGCCCAACTGAGCATGCATCACTGTCGGCCCCTGTGCCTGGAGTTCGGCCCCATGGGGTGCAGGCGGGTGGCCGGCGACTGGAAACAACGGGGGATAAGGGAGCAGGCACTGGATTAGCCCAGGGGCCGGCCGGGTTTGGTTTGGCTGGCCTACACCTGAACCCCCATTGGCCGTATCATTCCCGCCCATGAGATCCACCGCACCCCCGCTGTTCGGCGTCCTGGACCGCTACCTGATGAGCGAGGTCATCAAGACCCTGTTGGGTCTGCTCTCGGTGCTCATGCTGATCCTCGCCGCCAATACCTTTATCCGCTATCTGGAGCGCGGCACCGCCGGCAACATTGCCCAGGATACGATTTTGATCATGCTCGGCCTGGAGCTGGTCAAGGGCTTTGGCCTGTTGCTCACCACCAGCTTCTTCTTCGCCGTATTGATGACCCTGGGGCGCATGTACCGCGACAGTGAGATGACCGCCCTGCTGGCCGGCGGGGTGGGTCGGCTGCGCATCTTTCGCGCCTATGCCTGGGCCATAGTGCCGGCGATGCTGCTGGCCGGGGCCATGTCCCTGCTGGCCAGGCCCTGGGCCCATCATCAGCTGGCCGAGTACAAGGAACAGCAGAATGATCAGGCCGACATGCTCAATCTGGGGGCGGGCAAATTCAATGAATCCAGCCGTGGGGATCTGATCTTCTACGTCGAGGAGCTGGCCGATGACCGCACCCAGATGCGCAATATCTTCATCCAGCACCGCAACCCCCAGGATTTGGGCATAGTCCGCGCCCGCGACGGTTATCAATACACCGATGCCCAGACCGGCAGCCGCTACATGGTGCTGCGCCAGGGCTACAGATACGACGGCGAGCCGGGGCGGGCCGATTACCGCATCTCCCGCTTCGACAAATACGCCGTGCGCATCGCCGAGGCCGATCCCCAGGCGGTGCAGATGCAGCCCAAGCTGCGTCCCACCGCCGAGCTGTGGGGTTCACCCCAGCTGGCGGATCGCGCCGAGCTGCAGCAGCGCCTGTTCGCCCCCCTCTCGGTGCTGGTGTTCGCCGTGCTCAGCATCCCCCTGAGCCGGGCCCCGCCGCGCCAGGGCATGGGCGGACGCATGGTGCTGGCCCTGCTGGTGTTCTTTATCTATGCCAACCTCGAGGCCCTGTCCGGCAGCTGGATGATCAAGGGCGTCACCCCCGACTGGCTCGGGCGCTGGTGGATTCACCTGCTGATGCTGGCCCTGGCCGGGCTGTTGCTGCTGTTTGACTCCCTGTGGATGGCCGAGCGCAAGCGGAATCTCTCGACCCAGCTACGGGGCCTGCTGCAGGGAGCGCAGCGATGAGGGTACTGGATGGCTACATCGGCCGCCAGCTGCTGCTCGGCACCCTGATGTCCAGCCTGGTGCTGCTCATCCTACTGGGGGTGATGAACCTGTTCAACGAGCTGGAGGACGTGGGCAAGGGCCAATACAGCACCACGGCGGCCCTGATCTACACCCTGCTGACCCTGCCGCGCTACGCCTACGAGCTGTTCCCGGTGATGGTACTGATCGGCAGCCTGGGCGGCCTGGGCAGCCTGGCGGCCAACGCCGAGCTGACCGCCATGCGCTCGGCCGGTATCTCACTAGGGCGCATCATCGGCTCCATCATGCGCACCGGCCTGCTGCTCATGCTCGCCGCCGTGGCGCTGGGAGAGCTGATCGCCCCACCCAGCGAGCAATACGCCCAGCAGATGCGCGCCGACCTGCAGGCCGGTCAGATCACCCTGCGCAGCCAATACGGCTTCTGGGCGCGGGATGGCGCTACCTTCATCAACATCCGCAGCATACTGCCGGGCAACCAGCTGCGCGGCATCTTCATCTATGAGTTTGACCCCCAGGGGCGCCTGCTGCACGCCACCCAGGCCGAACAGGCCAGTTATGGCCAGGGGCTATGGCGGCTTGAGGGAATCCGCCGAACCCACCTGGATGAGACCGGCACCCGGATAGAGTTGCTGGATCAGGCCGACTGGGAATCCATCCTCGACCCCGGCCTGCTGGATGTGGTGGTGGTGCAGCCACACATATTGCCCATCTGGGGCCTGTATCGCTATATCCACTTCCTGCGCGACAACGGCCAGCAGGCACAGCCCTATGAGGTGGCCTTCTGGGGCAAGCTGATGAAGCCCCTGGTCACCCTGGCCATGCTGTTTCTATCGGTGCCCTTCCTGTTCGGCAGCCTGCGCAGCGTGGGCCTGGGGCGGCGCATCTTCGTCGGCACCCTGATCGGCCTGGCCTTTTACATGGGCAACAAGACCATCGCCTACATGGCGCTGGTGTACGGCTTCAACCCCATCCTGACCGCACTGGTCCCCGGCCTGGCGGTCATCGGCATCAGCCTGCTGGCCATGCGCCGGGTGCATTGAACCCTGGCCTCTGCCTGCGCCCCCTGGTTTTACAACCGGCCTGCTTACTCAAGGCCCTCATGCAGAGCCCTGTACTGTAAGATTATTTTTTCGTTGAGTTTTCGTTCTGTCTTTTCATCCAGGGGTGTGGTCGATAAAAGGGAATGGTCAGGCCGCTGACCAAGGCCCGTATTCAATACCGCGCCAGAGTGCATCCAATAGCCCTGAAAGGGAAAGATACGCAAGCCGAGGACGAGCCCCAGGACATCAGCCTCCTTGTAGCGGGGTAGGCTGGAGTCAAACACCAGGAATTCCTGGCCGATGACAAGGTCGTAGAAGCGCACACCCACATCGGGCACCAGCCCCTGCACGCGAAACAAGGAAAAGCGGGCCTTGGCCATCTGCGCCAGCAGGCGGCCTTGATCGGAGTCTGCTGGGTAGCGCTTGCTGTTGAGCATTCGTTGCACATAACTGAATTTGACCCCCTGCGGGCGGAACAGGTAGAGCAGGTAATCGCTGAAGGCATCCGATTCCTCCTCATAGGAAAAGATCAGGGTCTTACGGCCATTAATCTGTTGCAACATATCCAGCCGCTTGGCTGCCTCATGGAGTACCGTTTTGGGCACAAGCCGAAAGATTTCCATGTGCAAATCGCGCAATACCGCAAACAGGCGGCGATATTCCGCAGCCATAGCCTCAAAGTTCTGATTCATGCTCAGCCCTTGCCCTTCTGATACACCTTGCGCCGAAACAGGTCGGTTCGGCGGCTGACCACGCGGTCGATGAACAGCAGGCCGTCCAGGTGGTCCATCTCATGCTGCGCGGCGCGGGCCTCGAAGCCCTCCATGTCGAACTCCAGGGGCTCGCCAAAGGGGTCCTGGGCCTTGAGCTTGATCTGGGTGGCGCGAATGACATTGCCGGTGTAATCCGGCACAGACAGACAGCCCTCGCGCCCCACCTCGTAGCCCTCCCAATGGCTGATTTCCGGGTTGATCAGCACCAGATAACCGTGGTTGGGCACCGGCTTTTTCATTTTGGATACATCCAGAATCAGGATGCGCTGGAAGCGGTTGACCTGGGGCGCGGCTATGCCCACGGCACCGGGCCCGGCCTGGCGCGTCTCCTCCAGGTCGGCGATGAAGGCGCGTAGCTCGTCGTCGAAACGCTCCACCGGCGCCGACTCCTGTTTCAGCCGCTCGTCGGGGATGGTGAGAATCTCAAGAATGGCCATGGCTTATCCGATCAGGGTCTCGATGGGGCTGACATCCACATTCAGCTCGCCCAGGGCGGATACGGCGGCCTCCAGCTCCTCCACCGGGCATTCGCAGTAGCCCTGGATATAGAGGATGTACACCGGCCGCTCCTGGCTGCCGGCCACGTCGGATTCCAGTTCGAGAATATTGAAGCCCTGCTGCGCCAGGGCGCCGGTGACCTGGGCGACTATGCCGGCCCGGTCGGCGCCGTTGACCCGCACCTGCACATTGGGCGCCAGGTGGCGATGCAGGCTGCCACCGCAGGCGTAGCTGTGCAGGTGCAGGCCCATCTGCGCCGCCAGGGGCGCGAGCAGCTGCTCCACATCCCCCTCGCCACGCACCATGAGCATGATGGAGAAGTTGCCACCCAGGCGCATCATCGAGGCCTCGCCCAGGGCAAAGCCGTTTTCAAACAATCTTTGCGTGACCGCCGCCACTATCCCTGGGCGGTCTTCACCCACCAGGGTCAGCATTTGCCATTCGTTCATTGCATAGGCTCCTTAAATCTTGGGACGCAGAGAGCGCAGAGTAGCGCAGAGCACGCAGAGAAGCTAACCGCTCAGGCCATCAGGCCCCTCGCCCCTCAAGGGGAAAGGGAGTGGGCAGTTACACCCCGCGTTCTGTTGGTGTCGGCCGCACCGCGCCAGGGTTTGTCAATCAGGGCTCGATCCAGATCAATGTTGCCATACGCCCGCAGACGCCGTCACGCCGATAGGAGAAAAAATGCTCGGGGTCGCTGTAGGTACAGAGGCCACCGCCGCTGATCTGGTCTATGCCGAGCGTCTGCAGGCGCTGACGGGCAAGCAGAAAAATATCAGCGAAGTATTTGTTAACGGGACTCGGGGCTCGGGACTCGGGACTCGAACAGATAGCCTGGGTTGGGACGTCACCCCTCTCCCCAACCCCTCTCCCCCCAATACCTCTCACCAAGGAGGCGAGGGGCTTAGCCGCCTGTGCAGTTAGGTTTGTGCGACTCGCAGCGTTTTCGAGTCCCGAGTCCCGAGTCCCGAGTCCCGCTGGCACAAACGCCTCTGCCGCCACCGCATCCCGCCGCACAAAGGCCTCGCGCACCTCGGCGCCCACCTCGAAGGCCTGCGGGCCTATGGCCGGGCCGAGCCAGGCGAGCAGCTCCGCAGGTGGGGCGCTGAAGCGGGCTACCGCAGCCTCGATGACACCATCGCAGAGCCCGCGCCAGCCGGCGTGTACCGCCGCCACCTCGCTGCCTGTGCGATCACAGAGCAGCAGCGGCAGGCAGTCGGCGGTCATCACCGCGCAGACCGCGCCCGGATGATTGCTGTAGCTGGCATCGGCCTGGATAGGCAAAAACTCTCTCGGGGGCATTTCCAAGCAGGCCACCTCACAGCCGTGCACCTGCTCCAGCCAGAGGGGCGGGCCGGGCAGGGCCAGGGCCTGCTGCAACAGCGCCCGATTATCCGCCACGGATTGGGCATCATCACCCACATGGGTGGCCAGATTCAGGCCCGCGTAGGGGCCTTGGCTCAGTCCGCCCAGGCGGCTGGTGCTGGCGGCGCGCACCTGGGGCGGCGCGGGCCAGTCCGGTTGCAGCCAGGTCAAGCCCGTGCCCGGATCAGCGAACCCATTAGCGATGCCATTATCGATCAAGCTGGTTGTCGGCACGCAAGGTCTCCAGCAAGTGCTGCATATCCGCCGGGATCGGGCTTTGCCACTCCAGCCATTCACCGCTGAAGGGATGCGCCAGGCCGAGCTGGAAGGCGTGCAGGGCCTGTCGGCGAAAGCCGCGCAGCTGCTCGATCAGCTCAGGGCTGGCCCCGCCCGGCAGCTTGAGGCGGCCGCCATAGACCGGATCACCCAGCAGGGGGTGGCGGATGTGGGCCATGTGTACCCGGATCTGATGGGTGCGGCCGGTCTCAAGCCTAACCTGCAGGTAGCTGTGGGCACGAAAGCGCTCCAGCAGGCGGTAATGGGTGATGGCCGGCTTGCCGTTGGGCAACACCGTCATGCGCTTGCGCTGGCTGGGGTGCCGACCCATGGGCTGGTCGATGCTGCCACCGGTGATGATCTGGCCCTGGGCGATGGCGCGGTACTCGCGGTGGATCTCCCGCGCCTGCAGCTGGGCCACCAGATGGGTATGGGCCTCGGGGCTACGCGCCACCACCAACAGGCCACTGGTCTCCTTGTCGATGCGATGCACTATGCCGGCCCGGGGTACCCGCGCCAGGGCCGGGTCATGATGCAGCAGACCATTGAGCAGGGTGCCATCGGGATTGCCTGCCGCCGGATGCACCACCAGCCCTGGGGGCTTGTCGAGCACCAGAATGGCCTCATCCTCATGCAGGATATTCAACTCAATGGGCTGGGCCTGACAGGCCTCATCGACCTCGAACAGGGGCTCCAGCTGCACCTGCTCGCCGCCGAGCAGCTTATCCCTGGGCCGCAGGGTTTTGCCATCCACCCAGACGCGGCCCAGCCGCACCCATTGCTGGATGCGGCTGCGCGAGTGGTCGGGCAGGAGCTCGGCCAGGGCCTGATCCAGGCGGTGGCCGCCCAGCTCGGCGGGGACCTCCAGGTGAATGCGTTCCTCGGTCATTGGGTTATACTGCGCCCTTTTCAAGCGGATTTCATTATGCAGCGCTTCGTTTCATTCGCCCTTGTCGCACTGCTCCTTGCCGGGGCAATGTCCGGCTGTACCTCCCTGTTCGAGAAGGAGGAGGCAAAGACCCGCAACTGGAGCGCCAGCCAATTCTACAGCAAGGCCTCCAAGGCCCTGGCAGAGGGTGATTACGAGACCGCCATCAAATACTACGAGATGCTGGAGGCGCGTTACCCGTTCGGCAAGTATGCCATGCAGGCGCAGCTGGATGTGGCCTATGCCTATTATCGCGACAGCGAACCGGACGCCGCCATAGCGGCGGCCGATCGCTTCATCCGCATCCACCCCAGCGACCCCCATGTGGATTATGCCTACTACTTGAAGGGCCTGGCCAATTTCAACCGTAGCATCGACTTCATGACCCGCTTCCTGCCCACCGACCTGTCCCAACGGGATTCAGGCGCGGCGCTGGAGTCGTTCAACGACTTTGCCGAGCTGATCCGCCGCTTCCCCAACAGCCAATACGCCGCCGACTCACGCAAGCGTCTGATCTATCTGCGTAACCTGATTGCCCAGCAAGAGGTGCATGTGGCTCGCTACTACATGCGGCGCGGTGCCTACCTGGCCGCCGCCAACCGCTGCAAGGAAGTGGTGGAGAAATACCCGCGCACCCCGGCGGTGGAGCAGGCCCTGGAGCTGATGGTGGACGCCTACACCCGCCTGGAGCTGAAAGACCTGGCCGCCGACGCCCAGCGGGTGCTGGCCTACAACCGCGAGCAGGGGAATTTCAAACAGATGGACAAGCCGGGGGACCCTTCCATCGCCCGGGTGGTATGGGACTACCTGGGGCTGGACGAGAATTAAGGGTTTAGTGTTCCGGTTATCCCGAATGCCGTCCTTCGACAGGCTCCTAGATTCTAAGGCACCAAACCAGCATTCCCCGCCTCCTGCGGCAGATCGAACACCTCGCTCAGCTCGATGTTCAGGCCCTGGCACAGCCCCAGCTCCAGGGTCTCGCGGGCACCTATGATGCGCCCGGTATCGTACTGGCCGGAGGCCTGTAGATGGAACAGCTGGGCATACTGCTCCAGCGGGTCGATCACCAGGTAGCAGGCAACGCCGGCGCGTTGATAGAGGGCCTTTTTCTCGCGCAGGTCCTTGATTGCCGTGGCCGGTGAGAGCACCTCCACCACCAGCTCCGGGGCACCTTCGATGTGGGTCTCGGTGATCTTGTCCGGGTCGCAGACCAGCAACACGTCCGGCTGCACCACATCAAGGTCTGACAGGCGCACATCGGTAGGGGCAATGAAGGGCTGGCAGCCGCTGCCCTGGGTTCTTTGTCTTAACAGGGCAAACAGACTGCCGCTGACCTGCTGATGACGTATGCTTGGCGCAGGTGCCATGGAATAGGCCTGACCGGCAATCAACTCCCAGCGTTCGGAATCGGGCCAGTTCCTGTAGTCATGCCAGGTAAAGCCCTGCTGTTGCGCCAATTCTGCACTCATGTTCTGTTCTCCTGATGAAGGCTGCGCCCCTGAAAGCGCCTGTTTCACGCCAAGTCTAGGGGGATGCCCGGCCTCTGGCAAGAGCCAGCCTGGGCGGATTGGCAGAACCACTACCGGGCGACTTGAAAAACCCCCAAGGCAGCCTCAAATTGGGTATAACTTCAAGAATCCAGGAGCAATTTCCATGAGAATGGACCGTTTGACCAGTAAGTTCCAGATGGCCCTGGCCGATGCCCAGAGCATCGCCGTAGGGCGTGATCATCAATTCATCGAGCCTGCGCACCTGATGCTGGCCCTGCTGGACCAGGAGGGCAGCAGCGTGCGCGGCCTGCTGACCAAGGCTGGGGCCAATGTCAACCAGCTGCGCTCCAGCCTGGGCGAGGCGCTGGACCGCATGGCCGGGGTGCAGGGTGCCGGTGGCGACCTGCATATCTCCAACGAACTGAGCCGCCTGCTCAACCAGACCGACAAGCTGTCCCAGCAGCGCAAGGACCAGTACATCAGCTCCGAGCTGTTCGTGCTGGCGGCGGTGGAGGACAAGGGCGGCCTGGGGGATCTGCTGCGTGCCGCCGGCGCCAGCCAGGAGGCGGTGGCCCGCGCCATCGACGAGCTGCGCGGCGGCCAGTCGGTGGACGACCCCAATGCCGAGGAGCAGCGTCAGGCGCTGGAGAAGTACACCATCGATCTGACCGAGCGCGCCGAGCAGGGCCGCCTCGACCCGGTGATTGGCCGCGATGACGAGATCCGCCGCGCCATCCAGGTGCTCGCCCGGCGCACCAAGAACAACCCGGTGCTGATCGGCGAGCCGGGGGTGGGCAAGACCGCCATCGTCGAGGGCCTGGCCCAGCGCATCGTCAACCACGAGGTGCCCGAGGGGCTGAAGCACAAGCGCCTGCTGTCTCTGGATATGGCCGGGCTGATCGCCGGGGCCAAGTTTCGCGGCGAGTTCGAGGAGCGCCTCAAGGCGGTGCTCAACGACGTGGCCAAGCAGGAGGGTAACATCATTCTGTTCATCGACGAGCTGCACACCATGGTTGGCGCGGGCAAGGCCGAGGGCGCCATGGACGCCGGTAACATGCTTAAACCCGCCCTGGCCCGAGGTGAGCTGCACTGCATCGGCGCCACCACCCTGGACGAGTACCGCAAGTACATCGAAAAGGACGCGGCGCTGGAGCGGCGCTTCCAGAAGGTGCTGGTGGAGGAGCCCAATGTCGAGGACACCGTGGCTATTCTGCGCGGCCTCAAGGAGCGCTACGAGGTGCACCACGGCATCGAGATCACCGACCCGGCGATCATCGCCGCGGCCATGCTGTCGCACCGCTACATCACCGACCGCCAGCTGCCGGACAAGGCCATCGACCTGATCGATGAGGCCGCCTCGCAGATTCGCATGGAGATCGATTCCATGCCGGAGGAAATGGACCGGCTCAACCGCCGTCTGGTGCAGCTGAAGATCGAGCGCGAGGCGCTGAAGAAGGAGCACGACGAGGCGTCGAAAAAGCGTCTGGCCGACCTGCAGGAGCAGATCGACAAGGCCGAGCGTGAGTTCGCCGATCTGGAAGAGATCTGGAAGTCGGAAAAGGCGGCGGTGCAGGGCACCGCGCACATCAAGGAGGAGCTGGAGCGGGCGCGGCTGGAGTTCGACACCGCCCGCCGCGCCAACGATCTGGCGCGCATGTCCGAGTTGCAGTACGGCCGCATCCCCGAGCTGGAAAAGCAGCTGGATATGGCCGCCCAGGTGGAAATGCACGAGACCCGGCTGCTGCGCAACAAGGTCAGCGAGGAAGAAATCGCCCACATCGTCTCCAAATGGACCGGCATCCCGGTGAGCAAGATGCTCGAAGGCGAACGCGACAAACTGCTGCGCATGGAGGAGATGATCGGCCAGCGCGTGGTCGGCCAGACCGAGGCGGTCACCGCCGTGGCCAACGCCATTCGCCGCTCCCGCGCCGGCCTGTCCGACCCCAATCGGCCCAACGGCAGCTTCCTCTTCCTCGGCCCCACCGGGGTGGGCAAGACCGAGCTGTGCAAGGCCCTGGCGGAGTTTCTGTTCGACACCGAAGAGGCCATGGTGCGCATCGATATGTCCGAGTTCATGGAGAAGCACTCGGTGGCACGGCTGATCGGCGCGCCCCCCGGCTACGTTGGCTATGAGGAGGGCGGCTATCTTACCGAGGCGGTGCGGCGCAGGCCCTATGCGGTGATCCTGATGGACGAGGTGGAGAAGGCCCACCCGGACGTATTCAACGTGCTGTTGCAGGTGCTCGACGACGGTCGCCTGACCGACGGCCAGGGTCGCACGGTGGATTTCCGCAACTCGGTGGTGGTGATGACCTCCAACCTGGGCTCGGACCTGATCCAGACACTGGCCGGAGAGGAACGCTACGAGGACATGAAGATGGCGGTGATGGAGGTAGTGGGCAGCCACTTCCGCCCCGAGTTCATCAACCGGGTGGACGAGAGCGTGGTGTTTCATCCCCTGGGTCGCGAGCAAATCCGGCGCATTGCCGACATCCAGATCGGTTATCTGCGCCAGCGTCTGGCAGACAAGGATATTGGCCTTGAGATCAGTCTGCCGGCCCTGGATCGCCTGGGAGAGGCCGGCTTCGACCCGGTCTATGGTGCCCGGCCACTGAAGCGGGCGATCCAGACCCAGCTGGAAAACCCCCTGGCCCAGGCCCTGCTGCGCGGGGAGTTTGGCCCCGGTGACCGGATTTCGGTGGATGCCGGTGAAGCGGCGCTGGTGTTCGAGCGGTCCCAGGGGGGCGAGCGGGTCATCGAGGGCGAGTTGGTGGACTGAGCTGCCACCTTGCAATGGGCTTGGCCCTTCCCAGGCCTCGGCGTGGGAAGGGGCCAATTCAATCATGGCTGAAAGGCGGTTGACGGCGTCCTGGCGAGGTGGGTTGGCTGGCCTCAGCCGAAAGGATTCAGAACATCGATCCCCAGCGCCTTGAAGTCGGCCACATTGCGGGTCACGACTGTCAGTCGGTGTACTTCCGCTGTGGCTGCAATCATGGCGTCTTCGTACAGCGTATCCGATTTGCGGTGCATGAGCCGTGCCCAGGCCCGGAATGCGGGTACATCCATCGGTAATAGGTTATATGCCTCTGCGACCTGCTCCAGCCAGGATTCAATTTCGTTGGCCTTGGCCGCGTCCTGCTCTCGGGTCAGTTCAATGCCCGCCTGAATTTCACCAAGCGTCACGGCTGATAAATGGAGATGTGCATCGTCAATCGACTCAAGCCAGGCGACGATGCCAGCATGGGGCCTGGGTTTGCGCAACTCAGAGACAATGTTGGTATCCAGCAAATACATGGACTCAACCCAATGCCTGAACCTTGCGGCGTTTCAATTTGCTTCGTACCGGCAGCACCAGCTCGGCGCGGGCCTGGTCAGACAGTAGCAGCTGTTTAAGGCTAGGCTTGGCCATATGTTGCAGGTGTCGCCAGGTCTGAATGGGGACCAGTACGGCGGCCTCAGTACCGCGCTGGGTCACCAGTTGCGGACCCTCGGTCAGGCAGGTATCGAGGAATTCGCTGAAACGCGCTTTCGCGTCTTGAGCAGGCCATGTGTGCATTGTCATCCCCTTCAAACCCCTTGTCTGTCCAGATTGCCGATGGGCTTAGGTGTTGTCAAGACAGGCCTTGGTGATTTATTTCGGGCTGCCGCTGCGCCTTGCAATCCTCGGTAGGGACTACAGGGCCCTTCGCAACACCCTGACGGCCTTTTCTATCCTCTGAAAGGTCTGGTCATCGCCGCCCCGATCCGGGTGATGGCGCATGGCCAGGCGGCGGTAGCTTTGTTCAATCTGCTGGCTATCGGCAGCCTCTGTCAGGCCCAGGGCGCGTAGGGCCTGGTCGCGCTGCTCGTCGTTCATATAGCCAGACCAGAAGCGCCCGAGCAGGGTCTCGACGTCCTCCGCCGTGGTTTCCCGCAGTTGGCTCAGGTCCAGGTAATAGGCGCGCAGGGGGTCGGCCCTTGTCAGCCCCTCAAGGCCCTGTTGCCAGGGGTGCAGGCGGATGCGCAGGACGTGGATCTCCAGCTGGCCCTGACGCCGCTGCAACAGCTGGTCGTTGAGCTGGTAGAGGGCGTGAAACAGCAGGAAGTGGGCGCGAAACAGGCTGAGGTTATCGCGGAACAGGGCCGTATCGAACCCTTCCCCCTGGGCCTGCTGCAACCGGCGCAGCAGATCGAATTCCGTTAGGCCTTGGGGGTGCTGTCTGAGCAGCAGCTCCAGTTGTGTCAGCAGGGCCTCAGTCGGCATCGTCCAGCCTGGCCCCCAGGGTCAGCAGGCCGCCCAGGGGCAGGGTATCCCGCGCCGAGCGCACCACTGCCGCCAGGGCCGGGCGCAGTTGCGGATAGCGGAAGGCGAAGCCCGCCGGTTCCAGGCGTACCGAGCGCACGCACTGGCCCGAGCACATGACATCGGCCCCCTCGCCGAAGGCCAGGCGGAGCAGGGACGGCGGCACCGGCGGCAGGGCCGGGCGGCGCAGCACCTGGCCCAGCAGGCAGCTGAACTCGGCATTGCTCAGCGGGTTTGGGGCGCACAGGTGATAGACGCCCTGCATCTGCTCCTGCTTCAAGGCATGCAGGTAGGCGGTCACCAGGTCATCGATGTGGATCCAGGAGAAATGCTGGCTGCCGCTGCCCACCGGGCCACCCAGGCCGAGCATGAAGGGCGGCAGTAGTTGCTTCAGCAGGCCACCATCATGGCCCAGCACCAGGCCCAGGCGGAAGATTAGGGTGCGTACCCCCAGCGCCTCGGCGGCCAGGGCCTCGGCCTCCCAATCGCGGGATAGCTGGCCGAGAAAATCCTGTGCATCCGGGGCGTCTTCCTCGCTGTAGCAGCGCTGCTGGCGGAAGGCACCTATGGCCGAGGTGGAGATGAATAGCGCCGGCGGGGCATCCTTCATGGCCTGCACCAGGCTGCGCGTGGTATCCACCCGGCTGCTGATCATGCGCTGCTTGTAGGCCGCGCTCCAGCGCTTGCTGATCGGCTCGCCGGCCAGGTGGATGACCGCCTGGCAGCCCTGGATCCTGGCCGCCAGCGCCTGGCTGCCAGCGGCAAAATCGGCCCGTCCCAGGCGTATCAGCCGGTGGCCCGAGTCTTCCAGGGCGGAGGCGAGGTGGGAGCCAACGAAACCGCTGCTCCCGGAGAGTGCTATGTTCATGCCCCGATTCTAACCCGGTCGGGGCGGGATTACAGCAGATAATCGATGCTGATGCGGTCGGCGGCGTAGGGGCGGAACCAGGTGTCGGCGTATTCCACATGCAGGGGGTGGTCGCGGTAGCTGGCAATCACCGAGGGGCCGGTAAAGCGCACCAGCCAGCAGAGCTGGAACTGGGCATCCTGTTTTAGCGCCGTGCCGGTAAGCACACGGCGCACGCCGGGGATCTGGCTGAGCACCTTGCGCCCCTGGGCCATGATTTCCGCAGCGCGGGGCTCGGCCTCCAGCGACAGGTTGTAGATGATCAGATGTTCTACCGGCTGCATCAGCGGGCAGGCTCGGCGCAGGCCAGCGGCCTTGTCGGCCGCGCCACAGCCACGGATCCAATCACCGATTTGCGCCGTGCTGACGGCCAGGCCCATGCCGAGCAGGGCCAGCCCCTGTTGCACCAGCGGCGCTGGCTCCTGACCGCTGGCATCGCCCACCAGCAGGGGCCGCTGCCGGGTCCGGTCGGGCCTGATGCGGGTCGCTGCCGCAGCCTCAAGGGCGAGAAAATCCAGCCCCGCAGCGGCATCTGCATCGCGGTCCGGGTCCCAGCGACCACCCAGCGGGATATCACATCCCCGGGCCATCTCCACGGCGGCGGCAAGCTCGGCTGCATCGGCCTCCAGCAGCAGGCCGGTGCAGCCGAGGCGGATGGCCTCGATGGCCTCGGCCCGGCTCCGGGCCTGATCCAGCAGGATCGCCAGGGGCAGGACGGAGTCGGCCGCCGCCGCCTCAATGGCCGCCAGCAACAGGGTCAGGCCGGGAGGGCCGGCGCTGGCGGCATCGACCTGGAGGACCAGGGGTGCATCGCACTGGTCGGCGGCGCGCAGGGCGGCATCCAGGGTATTGAGATCGGTGACGCGGCAGGCGGGCAGGGCAAAGCCCTGGGCCTGGGCCTGGTGGAGCATGGGGCCGAGTTGTTGTAGAGGCATCTGGGTTACCTTGCAGGGTAGGGGTGTTGGCTGAGCCTAGCCGAAGTGAACCGCGCTGGCAAAAAAAGGCCGGGCATGTTCTCGCCATCGGCCCCTGAGCTGCTAATATGGCGGCCTTTTGATGTACGCAAAAACCATGTCGGTCGAGAATCTTACTCCACTGGAAAAACGCGCAGCCCTTGGCCTGGCCGGGGTCTTTGCCCTGCGCATGATGGGCCTGTTCCTGATCCTGCCGGTGTTCGCCCTGTTTGCCGACCGGCTGCAAGGGGCCACGCCGGTGCTCATCGGCCTGGCCGTAGGTGCCTATGGCCTGACCCAGGCGCTGTTGCAGATCCCCTTTGGCGTGCTGTCCGATCGCATCGGCCGCAAGCCGGTGATCATCGGCGGGCTGTTGTTGTTCGCCCTGGGCAGTGCCGTGGCGGCCCTGTCCACCACCATCGAGGGGGTCATCCTTGGCCGTTTTCTGCAGGGCGCGGGGGCCATAGCCGCCGCCATCATGGCCCTGGCGGCGGATTTGACCCGAGAGACCAGTCGCACCCGGGTGATGGGCATGATCGGTGCCAGCATCGGCATGGCCTTCATTGCCTCCCTGATCCTTGGCCCGCTGCTGGCGGTGAACCTGGGGATCGCGGGGATCTTCTGGATCACCGCCATCCTCGCCCTGGGCGGGGTGGCCATGGTCATCTGGTGGGTGCCCAAGCCGGATCACTGCTCCATCCACCGCGAGGCCGAGCCGATCCCGGCCATGCTCGGCCAGGCGATGACCCATCCCAGCCTGTTTCGCCTCAACTTTGGCGTATTCATCCTGCATCTGTGCCTGACGGCGGTGTTTCTGGTGGTGCCGCTGGAGTTGCGTGACCGCTTTGCCCTGGTCACCGCCGACCACTGGCAGCTGTATCTGCCGGTGATGGTGCTGGCCATGGGCCTGATGGTGCCCTTCATCATCATTGCCGAGAAGCGTCAGAAGATGAAGGAAATGCTGCTGCTGGCAATCGCGGTGGCCGGTTTGTCGCTGCTGGCCATGGGCCTGACCGATGGCGGCATCTGGCTGTTTGGCGGCATCATGCTGCTGTTTTTCGCAGCCTTCAATCTGGCCGAGGCGATTGGGCCTTCCTGGGTGTCCAAGGTGGCACCGGCAGAGATGCGCGGCACCGCCATGGGGGCGTTCGCCAGCAGCCAGTTCGCCGGGGCCTTTGTCGGCGGTCTGGGCGGCGGCTGGGTGCGGCACGAATTCGGTGATGCCGGGGTGTTTGTGTTCGCCGCCGGCATGATGCTCATCTGGCTGCTGTTGCTACTGGGCATCCAGCGGCCACGGCACCTGAGTAACTACCTGTTGCCCCTGCAGGGGCTGGACCTGAGCGACCTTGCGGCCCTGCAGCGGCGGTTGTTGGCGGTCCCTGGGGTGGCGGCGGCGCAGATCATCGTCGAAGATGGCGTTGCCTATATGAAAGTGGATAATGCGCAGTTCAATAGCAGCGACCTGGATGGCCTGGTCGGCGTTCAGGTCTGAATCTCAATAAGCGGAGGAGTCTTTATGTCCAAGGGTAGTGTTAATAAGGTCATTCTCATCGGCAATCTGGGCGCGGACCCCGACGTGCGCGCCATGCCCAACGGTAACTATGTGGCAAACATGAACCTTGCCACCACGGAGACCTGGAAGGATCGTAACACCGGCGAGAATCAGGACAAGACCGAATGGCACCGGGTGGTAATGTACCGGCGTCTGGCGGAGATAGCCCAGCAGTACCTGCGCAAGGGCTCGAAGATCTTTGTTGAAGGGCGGTTGCAGACGCGCAAATGGCAGGATCAGAACGGCCAGGATCGCTACATGACCGAGGTGATAGTGGACAACATGCAGATGCTAGACAGCCGAGGCGCGGGCGGCGGTATGCCCGCCAACCCAGGCCCGGCTGCCGCCAACCCCCCTGCATCCCAGTACCCGCCCCAGCAGTCATCCGCGCCCCAGGTGGCGGATCACCCCCAGAACGGCGGCTATGACGGGCCGGAGGACGATATTCCTTTCTAAACAAATCCCTGTATAGCGTCAGGCGTTGCGCAGTATGAGCTGGGCGAATTGATGGGTGCAGTCGTCCTGCAGCCGCTCTAGCAGGGCCTTTTTCTGGCCTTCAGGGTCCGCCAGGGGCGGGTTGAGCTGTTGCAGGGCCAGGTTTTTTACCCCGGCCCGTTGCAGGCTGTCGATCAGTCGGGGCAGGCGATTGTGGTGAAACAGACTGGCATCCAGGGTGATGCGGACCTCGTGCCCGGTCTGGCTGGCCAGCAGCAGCTCCAGGCTGGTCCAGGCGGCCGCGCCGCTGTGCGGCGTGGCGGTGAGATCGGGGTAGTCCTGGGGCAGGGACTTGATGTCCAGGCCGACCCAGTCCAGATAGGGCAGGGCGGCGGCCAGGCGTTCAGGATAGCAGCCGGCGCTGTGCAGGCCGGTTTTGAAGCCCATGGCTTGGATGGCTTGCAGGGCCGGCGTCAGGCCCGGTTGCAGGGTGGGCTCGCCGCCGGAGAAGACAATGGCATCGAGCAGGCCGCGGCGCTGGCCTAGAAAGGCCTCAAGGCCCGGCCAGTCCATGTAGGCATCGGCCTGGCGGGATTGCAGCTCGGGGTTGTGGCAGTAGCCGCAGCGCCAGGGGCAGCCCTGCAGAAACACCACGGCGGCCAGCTCACCGGGGTAGTCGATGCTGGAGAAGGCCTGCAGGCCGCCGATATGGAGGGTTGGGTGCATCTGCTCTGAATTGGATCGCAAAGGACGCAAAGTTTTCAGCTTATGCCAGTCGGGGCGCAGGTAGGAGGGAGCGGCACAGCCGTGACTCCGCTGGCTTTGGCGGCCTGCGCTGCGCCATCGCGACCAAGGTCGCTCCTACAGGGGGTGCTGGCAGGCTTCCGGGGCGCGGAAGTACTGGCGTTCCTGGTGTTCGGACTGCTTGCCGGGGTTCCAGCTGGAGACCGGGCGATGGTAGCCCATGACGCGGGTCCAGACTTCGCAGCGGGTGCGTTCGGCGTCTTTCAATAGGTTGTTTGCTTGTGACATTTCAGGCTCCTGAGATGGTTGATTTGACTTGAATGGATCGGCTGTCCCGGATTCCGCTGCGCTTCATCCGGGCTACATCGTTGCAACTTGTAAAAACTCTTTGCGGTTCTTTGCGTTCTTTGCGTTCCGCATTTTGTCTCCGGCTTCGCTAAGCAGCGCTGCGCTCGCCACCCTCCCGCTGTTTCTTCTCCAGCAACTCGGCATCGCAGCGCGGGCAGAATTCGTGCTCGCCGCTGAGGTAGCCGTGGGTCGGGCAGATGGAGAAGGTCGGCGTGATGGTGATGTAGGGCAGGCGGAAGTTCTCCAGCGAGCGGCGCACCAGGCGTTTGCAGGCATCGGCGCTGGATAGGCGCTCGCCCAGGTAGAGATGCAGCACGGTGCCGCCGGTGTATTTGGTCTGCAGCGCCTCCTGCATGGCCAGGGCCTGGAAGGGGTCGTCGGTGTGGCCCACCGGCAGTTGCGAGCTGTTGGTGTAATAGGGCGCCTCATCGCTGCCGGCCTGAAGAATGTTCGGCCAGCGCTTGCGGTCTTCCTTGGCGAAGCGGTAGGTGGTGCCCTCCGCCGGGGTGGCCTCCAGGTTGTAGAGATGGCCGGTTTCTTCCTGGAACTCGACCATGCGTGCGCGCAGGTGATCGAGAAAGTCCAGGGCGAAGCCGTGGCCCCAGTCCGAGGTGATGTCGTGCTGATCCTGGCTGAAGTTGCGGATCATCTCGTTGATGCCGTTGATGCCGATGGTGGAGAAGTGGTTGCGCAGGGTGCCCAGGTAGCGCTTGGTGTAGGGGAAGAGGCCGGCGTCCATGTGGCGCTGAATGACCTTGCGCTTCAACTCCAGGCTGTTGCGCGCCAGCTCCAGCAGGCGGTCGAGGGCGGCGTACAGCGCCTCCTGGTCACCCTGGTGGAGAAAGCCCAGGCGGGCGCAGTTGACCGTGACCACGCCGAGGGAGCCGGTCTGCTCGGCGGAGCCGAACAGGCCGTTACCGCGCTTGAGCAACTCGCGCAGGTCCAGCTGCAGGCGGCAGCACATGGAGCGCACCATGTTGGGCTTGAGTTCGGAGTTGAGGAAGTTCTGGAAGTAGGGCAGGCCGTACTTGGCGGTCATGGCGAACAGGCGCTCGGCGTTCTCGCTCTCCCAGGGGAAGTCCGGGGTCATGTTGTAGGTGGGGATGGGGAAGGTGAAGGCGCGGCCCTTGGCGTCGCCCTCGCTCATCACCTCGATGTAGGCGCGGTTGATCAGGTCCATCTCCGCTTGCAGCTCGCCGTAGCTGAAGGGCATTTCCACGCCGCCGATCACCGGGATCTGCTCGCGCAGGTCCTCCGGGCAGACCCAGTCGAAGGTCAGGTTGGTGAAGGGGGTCTGGGTGCCCCAGCGTGAGGGCACGTTGAGGTTGTAGATCAGCTCCTGGATGCACTGCTTGACCTGCTCATAATCGAGCCGGTCCTTGCGAATGAAGGGTGCCAGATAGGTGTCGAAGGAGCTGAACGCCTGGGCCCCGGCCCATTCGTTCTGCAGGGTACCGAGGAAGTTGACGATCTGGCCCACGGCGCTGGACAGGTGCTTGGGTGGCGCCGCCTCCACCTTGCCGGGTACGCCGTTGAGGCCCTCGTGCAGCAGGGTGCGCAGGGACCAGCCGGCGCAGTAGCCGGCCAGCATGTCCAGGTCGTGGATGTGGATATCACCCTCGCGGTGGGCCTGGCCGATCTCCGGCGCATAGACGTGGGATAGCCAGTAGTTGGCGATCATTTTGCCCGAGCTGTTGAGGATCAGCCCGCCCAGGGAATAGCCCTGATTGGCGTTGGCCTGCACCCGCCAGTCGGCCCGCTCCAGGTATTCGTTGATCGAGCTGGCCACATCCACCAGGGTGCGGCTGTCGTCGCGCAGGCGTTTGTGCTGGTCGCGATAGGCGATGTAGGCGCGTGCGGTGGCCAGGTGGTTGGCGGCGATCAGGCTCTGCTCGACGATGTCCTGCACCTGCTCGATATCGGCCACGGCATCGGGAAAACGGCGGTGGGTGAGTACCTTGATCACCTGGGCGGCGATCAGGCCAGCCTCGTCGGCACCGAATTCACCACTGGCCTGACCGGCGCGGAGCAGGGCGGATTCGATGCGGCGGCGGTCAAAGTCGGCCAGTTGGCCGTTGCGGCGGCGCACCGCCAGGGGAAGCTGCAGCAGGGGCTGACATGCTGAATTCATCGGCTACTCCGTGTGTTTGCTGAAACCAGACCGGCCAAACCGGGCCGCTGGGGCGACCCGGTCTGGCGGGCGGTTTGATTGGGGAAACACAATATGTTGTGTCTGGGCGGTGATTAGAGCACCACATCTAGTGTTGATCCATTGATGCAGATCAAGTTGGCGGGGTTTTTTTGGGGCTTCGGCTTCGCTCAGCCAGCGCACTGTGCTCAGCCAGCGGCTTGCGCTCGGCCAGCGGATTGTGCTTAGTGGGTGGCCTGGATCAGCTGTTCCAGCTGGGTCAGCAGCTGGTCGCGGCTGTGTTTCAGTTGGGGCAGGAGGTCCTCTGCCTGCTGGCGTTGGCCGATGCTGGCCAGTTGGCAGATCTGTTGGCCCAGATCATGTAGTTGGTGGTGGGATGCCTGGGTGGCCTGGAAGCTGTCCAGGGCCGAGAAATGCTCGCGTCCGTCGCGTTCCACCCATTCCTGGAAGGGGCAGTCCTGCGCGTGCAGGCTGGGGGGCTTGCCGCCGCTGGCGATGTAGTCCTGCACCTGTCTGACCCAGGCGCGGTGGCGGATGGCGGCGGCCAGCAGGGGCTGGTTGAGGCGGTTGACCGGGCGGATGTCGCGCCACTCCGGGTTGGGTCGCCAGGCCTTGACCCAGTCGGCCAGTTGCTCGGCGGGTAGGGGGCGGCTGATGCCATGGCCCTGGGCCAGCTCGCAGTCCAGGCGCAACAGCATGCTGCAATGGGCCTGGGTCTCCGCCCCCTCGGCCACCGCCTCGCGGCCGAAGGCGCTGGCCAGGCCGAGTACGCCCTCCAATACGGAAAGGGCGTCGGGGTCATCCAGCATGTCGCGGACAAAGCCCTGGTCGATCTTCAGGGTGTCGGCGGAGAGGCGCTTGAGGTAGGTGAGGGAGGAGTAGCCGGTGCCGAAGTCGTCCAGGGCAAAGCCTACGTCGATGGCCCGGCATTGCTCGATCAGGCGGGCGGCCTGGTGTATGTCCTCCAGGGCCAGGCCCTCTTCTATCTCGATCTCCAGCCAGCGGCCGACGATGCCGGCCTCCTGCAGCAGATTGGCGACGCGGTGGACGAAGTCGTCCTGCTGCAACAGCTGGGCCCCGACGTTGACGCTCAGGCGCAGACGCAGCCCGGCCTGGTGCCAAAGGGCCAGCTGGGCCAGGGCGGTGCGCATGACCCAGAGGTCGATGTCGATGGCCAGCGGCTGCTCGCGGGCGATGGCAAGAAAGGCATCCGGCAGCAGCAGGCCGCGCTGGGGGTGTTGCCAACGCAGCAGGGCCTCCACGCCGAGCACCTTGCCGGTGTAGAGATTGACCTTGGGTTGGTAGTGCAGCAGCAGTTCCCGCTGCTTCAGGGCCTGATGGATGCGGGACAGGGGTTCGTGGCGTCCCTGCAGGTGGCGGTCTCGCTCGGCGTCGAACAGGCGATAGCGGTTTTTGCCGGATTGTTTGGCCAGATACATGGCGCTATCGGCCTGTTTGAGCAGTTGTTCGGCGCTCACCGGCTGGCCCTGGGGGTAGAAGCTGACGCCCAGGCTGGCGGATACCTGGAGTATCTTCCGGCCCAGGTGGACCGGTTGCGCCGCAGCCGCCAACAGCCGATCCAGCAGGGGTTCCACGTCGCGCTTGCCATGGATGTCGATCAGCAGGGCAACAAATTCATCACCACCGAGGCGGGCCAGGCTGTCGCCCTCGCGTACCGCATCGTGCAGCCGCCGGGAGAGGGTGATTAGCAGTTCGTCACCGGCCTCGTGGCCGTGCTGGTCGTTGATCTCCTTGAACCCGTCCAGGTCGAGAAATACCACCGCCAGCAGGTCATTGCGGCGCTGCGTCTGTAGCATGGCCTGCTGCATGCGGTCGGCCAGCAGGGTGCGGTTGGGTAGGCCGGTGAGGGCATCGTAATGGGCGATGCGCTCCAGCTTATCCTGATGTTCCCTGGCCTGGGTGACATCGGAAAACAGGCCGACATAGTGGTGCAATTGCTGCTCATGGTCGTACACGGCGCTGATGCTCAGCAGTTCGACGAAGATCTCGCCGCTCTTGCGCCGGTTCCAGATCTCGCCGGTCCAGTGGCCCAGCTCCAGCAGGTCGGCCCACATGGCCTTGTAGAACAGGGGGTCGTGGCGGCCGGACTTGAGCAGGCGCGGGTTTTCGCCGATGACATCGCTGCGTTGGTAGCCGGTGATGCGACAGAAGGCCTGGTTGACATCGAGGATGCGGGCATCCGGGTCGGTGATGACTATGCCCTCGCTGGCGTGGGAGAAGACGCTGGCGGCCAGTTGCAGCTGTTTTTGCAGTTGCCGCTCCTGGGTCAGGTCGTTGAACACCAGCAGGGAGAAGCCGTGCTGGCGGCTCATGCTCAGCTCGACGATGCGCTTGCTGCCATCGGCGCACTGGGCCTTGCTGATGATCGGCGTGGTGCGCGGGTCGTCCCCCGCCGCCAGCTGATCCAACCGTTGCAGGGCCTCATGCCAGCGCCCCTGGACCTGACGGCGCTTGTCCGCGTCGGGATAGGCCTGCTGCCACCAGTCATCCAGGGTACGGATCTGGCTGGCGGGGTAGCCGAACAGCTCGCTGAAGCGGTGATTGACCAGGCCGATGTGGCCGACCGCGCTGTCGTCCATCACCAGCATGGCCAGGCTGGAGCTTTGCACCAGGGCGCGGAAGCGCTGTTCGCTGGCGAGCAGGTCCTGCTCCCGTTGCTGGCGCAGTTGCATCTCCCCGTTCAGGGTGCGGGCAAAGCGTCGGCCGAGCAGGTGGGTGGCTGTCCCGCCCAGGGCCACCAGGGCCAGCAACAGCAGGCCCAGGCGCCAGCTTTGCCGATTGGCCAGCCGGTACAGCTGCCCCTCGGGGATGCCGACGTGCAGGCTCAGGCCGTTATCGCCGATGGCGAAGCGGGTGCTGTGCAGGCCGTCGGGCGCTTGCGGGGATGCGCCCAGATCAAACAGGGCGGTGGTGCCATGCAGCAGGCGCAGCTGGCCCTGGGGGAGGTCTTGCAGTGCCTGACGCAGGCCCTCCTCCAGGCCCTGGCCGCTGAACAGCACCAGGTCGTTGCCCACCCGGTTCTGCTCCCGGTCCTGAATCGGCGCGTCCACCAGCACCTGCAGCGGCCCCTGCTCCGGCCTGAAACCGAGCAGTTGCGGTCCCTGGGTGGCGCGGGGGGCCTGGCTCAGCTGCGGCGGCAGGGCCAGGCCGATGCCGGCCAGGGGTCGGCCCCTGGCGTCGAAGCGCCAGACGCCGAGCACCTGGGCGGAGCGCCGTGGTACGTCGCTGAGGATATCGTTGAGCGCCGCGCGGGCGCTGTCCCGGTCCAGCTCGCCTTGGTTGTAACGCATCAGCAGGGCACGCGCCTGGGTGCGGCTGGTGACCTGCACGGCTAGATCCTGCATGCCCCGTATCTGGCTGTGCAGGTGCGCGGCTATGGCCTCGCCCTGGCCCTGAAAATGCGCCAGGGCCTGGCCGCGCAGATTCTGGTGGAAGGGATAGATGATGATGCCGCCGATCAGGCTGGCGAGCAGCGCCAGGCCGATCAGGGTGGTCTTCATTGCCTTGCGATAAAGGCAGACTATGGGGTCATTCCTGAACATATAGTGGGAGGTTAAACGCTTATCGATTCTGGGGGCAAGCGGTTTTCTGATCGATCTGCCGGGAGGCCGCACGGCGGGTCATGCCGAGGCGATAGATCAAGGGTACCAGGCCCAGGGTGAGTACCGTGGAGAAGGCTAGACCCCAGACGATGGCGGTGGCCACCGGGCCCCAGATCAGCGACTTACCGCCCAGCCCGGCGGCCAGGGAGAACAGCCCGGCGATGGTGCTCAGGGAGGTGATCAGAATCGGGATCACCCGCCGCCGTGCGGCATAAAGGGTGGCGTGCAGCAGGCTCATGCCCGCCTCCAGGCGCTGATTGGCGGCGGAGATCAGCACTATGGCCGAGTTTACCGCGATGCCGGCCAGGGCCACCACGCCGTACAGGGTATAGAGGCTCATCGGGTTGCGCGTGACCAACAGCCCCAGCACCACGCCGGTGAAGGCCATGGGCACGGTGCTGAGGATCATCAGCGGCTGCCAGTAGCTCTTGAACTGGGTGCCCAGAACCAGATACATCAGCCCGAGGCCGAACAGGAACAAAAGGCCAATGCTGTCCAGCGCCTCGTAGATGTCGTCCAGCTCGCCGGAGAAGTCCAGATCCAGATTGGGGAACTGCGCCTTCTCCGCCTGCCAGCGCTGTTGCACCAGGCGATTGGCCTGCACTGTGTCCAGCTGCTCCTTGTCCAGGTCGGCCTCGACGGTGATGGCGCGGCGGAAGTTGTAGTGGCGGATATTGCCCAGGGCCTTGCCGCGTTCTTGCTGTAACAGCTGGTTCAGGGGGATGGCCGAGCCATCCGATCCATCTGAGCCATGCGCCAGGGGCAGGCGAAAGGCCAGCAGTTGGTCCAGATCGCGCAGGCTGTCGGGACGGGCGCGTACCCGCACCCAAAGCTCCTCGCCATCGGCGCGCATGCTGGCCGCCAGCTCACCATCGGCCAGCAGGCGCAGGCTGCGGCTTACTTCGATGGGGCTCAGCCCGGCGCGCCGGATGCGGTCATTGTCCAGACTCAGGCGCAGCTCGAAGCTACCGGCGGCGGCATCGTCGGCTATGTCCTTGACGCCGGGGATGGAGGCCAGGATCTGGCGCAGCCGGGCGGCACCCGCGCTGATTTCGTCATAATTATCGCCGCGTACCTTGATCTGGATCGGCTTGGCCGTGGGCGGGCCGCTGTCCAGGCGCAGAAAGGAGATCTCCAGCGGCCCCGGCACCGAGGTGACATCGGCACGCATGGCCTCGATCATCTCATCCACCTCGCGCAGGCCCGCTCGTTTCGGGTTCAGCCCCACCAGGATCTGCCCCAGGTGATCCCCCAGCAGGGGTTCGGTCTCGGTGAACATGTTGCCGCTGTAGCCCACCAGGCTGCGTACCTCGCCTTGGCGCAGGTGGCGGCGCAGTTGCCGCTCCACCTCGCCCACCTTCGCCAGGGTGGCCTGCAGCGGCGTTTCCGCCGGCATTTCGATGTTCACATAAAACAGCCGCATGCTGTCGCTGGCAAAGAAGTCCATGCGCACCAGCCCGGCGCTCAGCCCGGCCAGGGCCAGCAGAAACATGCCAAGCCCGGCACCCAACGCCAGCCGGGGCCAGCGCAGGGCGCGGATCAGCAGGTGCAGGTAGCGGATCTGGATGCGGTGGGTCAGGCGCTGGCGCAGGCGGTGCGCGCGGCTGGGGCGGGCAAAGCCCACCTTGAGGGCGAGGATGTGGGTGGGCAGCATCCAAAAGGCCTCCACCAGACTGACCGCCAGGGCCAGGCTGACCACCATGGGGATCACCTGCATGAACTGGCCGAGGATGCCCGGCAGCAGCATCAGCGGCAGAAAGGCGGCAATGGTGGTGAGTACCGCCGCCAGCACCGGCCGTCCCACCTCGCTCAGGGAATCAAGGCAGGCGGCCAGGGTCTGGCTGCCGCGCTGCAGCCGGTAATAGATGGACTCCACCACCACCACGGCATCATCCACCAACATGCCCAGCACTATGACCACCGCCAGCAGCACGGTGACATTCAGGGTCTCGCCTAGGGCGGCGAGGATCCAGAAGGTGCCGGCCAGGATGAAGGGTATGCCCATGGCGGTGAGCAGGGCGATGCGCGCGCCGAGAAAGGCCCAGCACACCAGAAGCACCAGCAGCAGGCCGATCAGGGCGTTGTTCTGCATCAGCTGGATGGATTCACGGGTGGTGGTGGTCTGGTCGTTGATCAGGGTCAGGCGCACCCCGGTCTGGGCCTCCAGCCGGTTGCGCCCGGCCATGTAGTCCTTAAGCCGTTCCACCAGTTGCAGCATGTTGGCGTTTTCCTGCTTCATCACCGCCAGGGTCACCGCCGGACGGCCCTCGTGCAGGGCCAGAGTGGAGGGCAGTTCGCGCCCGCGTTGCACCTGGGCCACCCGCCCCAGGGGGATCTCCTGGCCAAGGCCCAGAATCGGCCGCCGGGCCAGCTCGGCCGGGTCGGCGCTGGTGCCCAGCAGGCGCACCAGCCAGCTCTGCTGGCCCAGCTGGCGGCTACCGGCGGCCAGATCCTGAAAGAAGGCGGCCACGCTGTCGGCCACCTGGCTGGGTGAGAGGCCGTGGCGCTCCAGGGCCTCGGGATCGAAGTCCACCTGCAACTCGGGCTCGGCCAGGCCCACCGGATCGACCCGATCCACCCCGCTCAGGCGTTCTATGTCCTTTTCGATATTGCGCGCCTGCTGGCGCAGGGTCTCGTCATTGGCCGCGCCACTGACGGCGATCAGGGCCGAGGGGAAGGCATTGGCGCTGGTGATCTCCAGGATCAGCGGGTCTTCCGCCTGGCTCGGCAGCTCGGACTCGGCGTTCTGGATCTCCCGGCGCAGGTCGGCGATGCGCTTGTCGAACTGGCGTTCACCCATGTCCTGAAAGCGCACCAGGATGCTGGAGATGTTCTCGCGGCTGTTGCTGGAGGTGAACTTGATGTCGCGTACCCGGCGGATGGCGTCCTCCAGCGGGTCGGTGACCTTCTGCTCCACATCCAGCGCCCCGGTACCGGGCAGCACCGTGGTGATGATGATCCAATTGAAGTTGATGCTGGGGTCCTGCTGGCGCGGCAGGTTCAGATAGCTGAAGCTGCCCATGGCCAGCACCAGGGCAAAGGTCAGATTGGCCAGGACGTGATTTTGCAGGAATTGAGCGAACATTATTCTGCTGGTTTCGGGCTTGAATCCAGCACCGCATCGCCATCCGTCAAACCCTGGCGGCCCTGGTCGATGAGCAGGCTGTCGCCGGGCAGGTCGATGGCCGCCGGTCTGCCCTCCAAAGCCCCCGGTAACGGCTCAAAGTGGGCCTTGCCTTGCTGGTAGATAAACACCCCGAGTTGCTCGCCACGCCGTTGCAGATAATCGGCCGGCAGATGGGGCTGAGTCAGGCGTCGCAGCAGCCGGCCGCTGGCACCGGGCGGCGGCAGGGGGGGCTTGCCGCTGAAGCTCAGCCGCAGCCGGGTCAGACCGGTTCGCGGGTCGATACTGACAAAGCGCCGCGCTAGCGCCACCGGGTAATCCCGCTGCTGGTGGCTAAAGTGCAGCTCCATAGGTCGATCCAGGAGTTGGTCCTCACCGACCTGGGGCAGGACCTGGGCCTCCAGCTCCAGCTGATCCAGCTGCAACAGCTCGATCAGCGGCGTGCCGGGGCTGGCCAGCTCCGCCTCCGAGGCCAGCCGGGCGGTGACCTGACCGGCAAAGGGGGCCTTGAGCTGGCAGCGCTGCACATTGCGCCGTTGTTGTTCAATGGCGGCCTGCTGGGCTCGGGCCTGGGCGCTCAGGCTATCCAATTCGGTATTTCTCGCCTCGATCTCCTCCTCGGCGATGTTCTGCTGGGATGACAGATTACGCGCCCGGCGCAGACGCTGCTCGGCCCGGGCGATCTGCGTCTGTAACCGTTCCAGCTCGGCCTGCTGCTGCGCCAGGCGCGAGCGGTGATCCCGGCAGTCCAGCTCTACCAGCAGGTCACCTGCGGCCACCTGATCACCCGCGCGCACGGCGATGCGCTCGATGCGGGCGCTGATCTCGGCGGCCAGGCGCGAGCGATTCAGCGCCACCACCTCGGCGGGGTCGGACTGCTCGGGCAGAAACCAGACCGAGGCCAGGGGTAGGGTGGTAACATGCACCCCGTTTCCGTCCCCGGCCAGGACCAGGGGGGCAAACAGAATCAGCAGCAGATAGCGCATGGCAGCGGTTCTCGGATCAAGGGCGGCGCAAGGGTGCAATTCTACCGGCAAACCCAGAGGCCGACACCCTTGTCTTGGCCGCTGTCTATCGGCGCGGGCCAGCCGCGCACTGAGCCCAGCGGAAGCGCCCCAATACCCAGAGCAAACCCATGAGCAGAACCCGCGTCAAGATCTGTGGCATCACCCGTGTCGAGGACGGGCTGGCGGCAGTAGCCGCGGGCGCTGATGCCATCGGCCTGGTGTTCTACCCCCCCAGCCCGCGCTGCGTGACTAGGGATCAGGCCGCTGCCATTGCCCGGGCGATGCCGGCCTTTGTCAGCCTCACCGCCCTGTTTGTCAATGCCGAGGCGGAGTTCATCCGTGAGGTCCTGGCGCAGGCACCGATCGATCTGTTGCAGTTCCACGGTCAGGAATGCCCGGAGTACTGTGCCGGTTTTGGCCGGCCCTACATCCGCGCCCTGAGCATGCAGCCGGGGCTGGATTTATTGGAGCAGCAGCGCCGCTTTGCTGGCGCCCGCGGCCTGTTGCTGGACAGCTACAAGCCCGGCGTGCCCGGCGGCACCGGCGAGACCTTCGACTGGCACCTGATCCCCAAGGCCCTGGCGGGCCAGATCATTCTCGCCGGCGGCCTGACGGCAGAGAACGTCGCCCAGGCCATTGCCGAGGTAAAACCCTACGCAGTGGATGTCAGCGGCGGCGTGGAAGCGGCCAAAGGCATCAAGGATTCTGCTAAGATTGACCGCTTCATGACAGCCGTGCGAGGACCATCCAGCCATGACTGAAGGCATCATCGGTCAGTATCCCGATTCACGGGGGCATTTCGGCCCCTATGGCGGCATCTTCGTCGCCGAAACCCTGATGGCGCCCCTGGACGAGTTGCGCCAGGCCTATGAGCGCTATCGGCAGGACCCGGATTTTCTCGCCGAGATCGACAAGGACCTGCAGGACTACGTCGGCCGGCCCTCGCCGATCTATCACGCCGAGCGCTGGAGCCGCGAGCTGGGCGGGGCGCAGATCTACCTCAAGCGCGAGGACCTCAACCACACCGGTGCCCACAAGGTCAACAACACCATCGGCCAGGCCCTGCTGGCCAAGCGCATGGGCAAGACGCGCATCATCGCCGAGACCGGCGCCGGCCAGCACGGCGTGGCCACGGCAACAGTAGCCGCCCGGCTTGGTCTGGAGTGCGTGGTCTATATGGGCGCGGTGGACGTGGCGCGGCAAGAGGCCAATGTGTTCCGCATGAAGCTGCTCGGCGCCACCGTGGTGCCGGTGACCTCCGGCTCGAAGACGCTGAAGGACGCGCTGAATGAGGCCATGCGCGACTGGGTCACCCATGTGGATAACACCTTCTATATCATCGGTACCGTCGCCGGGCCGCACCCCTATCCGGCCATGGTGCGCGACTTTCAGACCGTCATCGGCCGCGAGGCGCGGGCGCAGATGCTGGCGCGCAACGGCAAGCTGCCCGATGCCCTGGTGGCCTGCGTCGGCGGCGGCTCCAACGCCATCGGCCTGTTCTATCCCTTCCTCGACGATGCCGAGGTGACCATCTACGGCGTCGAGGCCGCTGGTGATGGCCTGGACAGCGGCCACCACGCCGCGCCCCTTTGCGCCGGCCGTCCTGGCGTGCTGCACGGCAATCGCACCTATCTGATGGAAGACCGCGACGGCCAGATCATCGAGACCCACTCGGTCTCCGCCGGTCTCGATTATCCCGGCGTTGGCCCCGAGCACGCCTGGCTCAAGGACAGCGGCCGCGCCAACTACGTGGCCATCACCGATGCCGAGGCCCTGGCCGCCTTCCACAGCCTGACCCGTACCGAGGGCATCATCCCGGCGCTGGAATCCAGCCACGCCCTGGCCTATGCCCAGCAGCTGGCGCCGCGGATGGCGCCGGAACAATCCATCCTGATCAATCTGTCTGGCCGGGGTGACAAGGATATGCACACGGTCGCCGCCCGCGAGGGGCTCAAGCTATGAGTAGACTGGAATCCTGTTTTGCGCGCCTGGCCGAACAGGGGCGCAGCGCCCTGGTGTCCTACATCACCGCCGGCGACCCCCATCCGGATCACAGCCTGGAGCTGATGCGCGCCCTGGTGCGCGGCGGTTCCGATGTCATTGAGCTGGGGGTGCCTTTTTCTGATCCCATGGCCGATGGCCCGGTGATCCAGCGGGCGGTGGAGCGTGCCCTGCAGCACCATGTCTCGATGCAAGACGTGCTGGCCCTGGTCAAGCGCTTCCGCCAGCAGGACCAGACCACGCCGGTGGTGCTCATGGGCTATCTCAATCCCATCGAGGTGATGGGCTTTGCCGCCTTTGCCAGCGCCGCAGCTGCCGCCGGGGTGGATGGGGTGCTGACGGTGGACATGCCGCCGGAGGAATCCGAGGGCCTGGTGCCCGCCCTCCGAGAGCAGGGCCTGGACCCCATCTATCTGCTCGCGCCCACCAGCGATGCCGGGCGCATCCAACGCATCTGCGCCCAGGCCAGCGGCTTTGTCTATTATGTCTCCATCAAGGGCGTCACCGGCGCGGCCCATCTGGATCTGGACGGGGTGCGCGCCAAGGTGGCGGAGATCAAGGCCCAGACCGGCCTGCCGGTGGGCGTCGGCTTCGGCATCCGCGATGCCGCCACCGCCGCTGCCATCGCCAGCGTGGCGGACGCGGTAATCGTTGGCAGCGCCATCGTCAGCCGCATCGAACAGCTGGCGGGTGACCCCCAGGCGATGCTGGCGGACGTGGAGGGCTTCGTCACCGGCCTGCGCCAGGCGATGGATGGCGCGGGTTGAGCATGTTAAAAACTGGGTCGCAAGGGGTTAACAGGAACGCAAAAGACGCAGAGGGTACGCAAAGGACGCAAAGATTTAGAATGAGGGTAACTTCTTGGGCCGTTAAGCCACTCACAGCTTGGTGGGGAAAGGTGGTTGGACGGGCTCAGAGCGGCTTTACGTATTCTGCGTCCTGCTAATCCCGGATTTCGCTTCGCTGCATCCGGGCTACGGCCGTGCGCCTTTTGGAACGCTCTGCGGGCTTTGCGTTCTTTGCGATCCGATTGTTGCTTCCGGTATCGCTGAGTCAGGTATTTACTGTTTGTGAGTCTCGTTTTCAGACTAGGTTAAGACTATGAGTTGGTTCGAAAAATTGGTTCCCAGCCGGATCAGCACCAGCAGTTCCGAGAAAAAGGGCGTGCCCGAGGGGCTGTGGGCCAAGTGCCCCAAGTGCGAGTCCATCCTTTACCGCTCCGAGCTGGAGCGCAATCTGGATGTCTGCCCCAAATGCGGCCACCACAGCCGCATCGGCGCGCGGCGGCGGTTGGAGGTATTCCTGGATGAGGGCAGCGGCGAGGAGCTGGGCGTCGAGCTGGCCCCGGCCGATCCGCTCAAGTTCAAGGACAGCCTCAAGTACAAGGACCGCATCAGCCAGGCGCAGAAGAAGACCGGCGAGAAGGATGCCCTGATCGTGATGAGCGGCAAGCTCAAGGGCAAGCCCCTGGTGGTGGCGGCCTTTGAGTTCAGCTTCATGGGCGGCTCCATGGGCTCGGTGGTGGGCGAGCGCTTTGTGCGCGGCGTCAATCAGGCCCTGGAACAGCGCTGCCCGCTGCTGTGCTTCTCCGCCTCCGGCGGGGCGCGTATGCAGGAGTCCCTGTTCTCCCTGCTGCAGATGGCCAAGACCAGCGCCGCCCTGGGCAAGATGCGCCAGCGCGGCCTGCCCTTCATCTCGGTGATGACCGACCCCACCATGGGCGGCGTCTCCGCCAGTCTGGCCATGCTCGGGGACGTCAATGTCGCCGAGCCCGATGCCCTGATCGGCTTTGCCGGCCCAAGGGTGATCGAGCAGACGGTACGCGAGACCCTGCCCGAGGGCTTTCAGCGCAGCGAGTTTCTGCTGGAGCACGGCGCCATCGACCTGATCATCGACCGGCGCCAGATGCGCGACCGCATGGCCAATCTGTTGGCTATGCTCAATCAGGGTAGTCGGCTGTGAATGGGGACGCAGAGGACGCAAAGCAGCGCAGAGGGCGCAGAGAAGGATGAGGAAGAAGTAGCCCGGATGGAGTGCGGAGAATCCGGGGTTGCGGCTGGGCAGGGCCACACCTAACCTTTGCCCCTCCGAGCATCAGATCAGAATTTCCGGGGCTCGGAGCTCCCAGATTGACAGGCAGCCATGTTGTTTCACAGTAACAATCGACACCTTCCCGTTGACCTCAATCAGGTGATTCACATGCTCATCACAGTCGAGTTTCCTCAACAGTTGCCAGATATGATTCAGTGCTCAGCAGCGGATTTTGAGCGCTAGGCCAAAATGGCAATGGCGTCCAAGTTGTATGAGATGGGTAAGCTATCTTCCGGCATGGCGGCACAGATGCTGGGCATGGGGCGGGTGGAGTTCCTGATGCAATTGGGTCAATACGGCGTTGCCCTGATTGATCTGGATGAAGATGAACTGGCTGGTGACCTGAGTAATGCCTGACAGGGAACGGGTGCTGGTAATCAACAAAATGTGGAAGATCAAATGACAAGCAATCTTCAAAAAGGAAAGATAAAACAATGGAATGATGAAAAAGGATTTGGTTTTATTTCCCCGGAAGGCGGAGAAAAAGATGTATTTATCCATATTTCAGCATTGAAGCAAGCAGGACGACGCCCAATAGTTGGTGATGTTATCTTTTATCAGATTCAAACCGATAATGACGGAAGAATCCGAGCGGTTAATGCTGGGATTGAAGGTGTTAAAAATCTTCAATACAAAGAATCAGATCGAAAGATTGATCACCGAAAAAGAATTGGAAAATCAAGAAATAGTAGTTGGATATCTAAAGGTCTTGCCTTTTCTCTTATTGTGCTATTTGTGATGTTTTTATTCGGCAATTTTTTCACACAAAGCAGAACGCCAAATAATTCAACACCATTCACTGATCATAAAACAGAAGAAAAAATCAGCGAAAACTTTAGTTGTAATGGCAAGGTGTATTGCTCAGAAATGAGCTCATGTGAAGAAGCGCAGTTTTATCTGCTCAACTGTCCCGGCACAAAAATGGATGGCGATGGAGATGGTATTCCTTGTGAGAGTCAATGGTGTGATCGGTAGCCTACCGAAACCTAACCCCGCCCCATGCGCTTTGACACCCCAAACCACTGGCTGAACTGGCTTGAGGGCCTGCACCCCAAGGCGATCGATCTGGGCCTGGAGCGGGTGGCCGAGGTCTGGCGGCGGTTGGCCTTGGATCTGGCCCCGGCGCGGGTGATCAGCGTGGCCGGCACCAACGGCAAGGGCTCCAGCGTGGCCCTGCTGGAGGCCATCTACGGCGCCGCCGGTTACCGGGTGGGCGCCTACACCTCGCCCCATCTGCTGATCTACAACGAGCGCATTCGCCTAGAGGGTCGCCTGGTGACCGATGCCGAGCTCTGCGCCGCCTTCGAGCGGGTGGACCAGACCCGTGGCGAGATCAGTCTGACCTACTTTGAGTTTGGCACCCTGGCGGCCCTGAGCCTGTTTGCCGAGGCGCGGCTGGATCTGGTGATCCTGGAGGTGGGCCTGGGCGGGCGGCTGGATGCGGTGAATATCATCGATGCCGATCTCGCCCTGATCAGCAGCATCGACTATGACCACCAGGACTGGCTGGGCAGCGACATCGATCAGATCGCCCGGGAGAAGGGCGGCATCATGCGTCCCGGCCAACCCGCCGTGTTCAATGGCACCCAGCCGCCAGCCGGGCTGGTGCAGCTGGCCGGGGAGCTGGGCGTGGCGCTCTATCTGGCCGAGAGAGATTATCGAGCGGAGTTCAGCGCCGAGGGCTGGCGCTGGTCGGCAGCGAATCAATCTTACAACCAGCTGCCTCTGCCTGCCTTGCGTGGCCCGCATCAGAGGTCCAACGCCGCTGCCGTGCTGATGGCGGTGCAGTTGTTGCAGGGGCCGCTGCCGGTGGGTGAGCAGGCCCTGGCCCAGGGGCTGCGGCAGGCGCAGGTGCCGGGCCGGTTTCAGCGCATCGGCTTACCGCGCTCGGTCTCGCCGCAGATGGCCGTCGAGGTGGATATCTATCTGGATGTGGCCCACAATCCCCAGGGTGCGCGTGCCTTGGCGGCAAGCCTGGCTGAGCTGCCTCAAACAGGTGCCCTGCTGGCGGTATTCGGGCTGCTGGCGGACAAGGATGCCGCCGGGGTCATAGCACCTCTTTGTGGTCGGGTGGATGCCTGGTTTCTGGGGCGGCCCGAATGCCAGCGTGGCTGCGACCCCCAGCTCCTCGCGCAGGAGCTGCAGCGGCAGGGCTGCGCCAAGGCCCAGGGCTTTGCCCAAATAGCCCAGGCCTTTGCCGCAGCGCGAAGGGCCGCCAGGCCAGGGGACAGGATTCTGGTGTTCGGCTCCTTCTATACAGTATCAGAGGTCATGAGTCTGCTATAATGCCTGAGAAAAACAATACAAGCTTCGGTTAGTTAAAGAATACTTACCCTGCTATGGTGGTGGAACATGCATGATCAACTAAAAAAACGACTCATCGGCGGTGCCGTGCTGGTGGCCCTGGCGGTGATCTTCCTGCCCATGCTGTTGGAAGAGGAATCACCCCTGGATCAGGGCTTTTCTGACCCGGCCATCCCCCCCCAGGGTAGGGATGCACAGGGCTTTGAATCCCGCACCCTGGCCCTGCCCGGCACCCAGGGCGATGCCCCAAGCGGGATAGAACCACTGATTGAACCACCCCCGGTATTTATCCCGGCTCCGGAATCGGATGGGGTGGATGCCGCTCCATCCACAGCGCCCCTGGCCGAACCCGAGCCGATCCGTCCGATCCTGCCCAGGCCAGAGCCGGTGGTGCCCGCGCAGGGGCAAGCGGCAGCCCGGCCAAGCGCCCAACCCGAGCCTGAGACAGGGCCAGAACCCGAACCAGCGCCGCAGCCCGCCGCCCAAACCCAGCCCAAGCCGAAACCCAAACCTGAGCCCAGGCCGACCCCCAAACCAGTGCCCAAACCAGCGCCCAAACCAGCGCCCAGGCCGGCCCCCAAACCGCTGGCCGCTACACCGGATGGCGGCTGGGTGATCCAGGTGGCCAGCGTCACTAACGAGATCCGCGCCAAGCAGCTGGCGGTAAAGCTGCGGGCCAGGGATTACCCGGCCTTTGTGGAGACTGCCGAGGTGGATGGCAGGACCTGGTACCGGGTGCGCGTCGGGCCGGGCCAGGATGCCGGGCGCATGAACGCCCTCCTGTCCCGCCTGCAGTCGGACGCCTTGGTCGAGGGGATGGATCCCAAGGTCATCAGTAACCACTAGGGGTCAGCCATGCCGCGCATTCCTGTTTTTGTTTGCTTCTTGTGGGCGTCATTGCCCCTGACCGGCCCGCTTCAGGCCGAAGGGCAGGGCGATTGGGGCTGCACCGCCAAACCCGAAGGGGGGTGGAACTGCAACTGGAGCGGCCAGGGGGCCCCACCCCAGCCCGCGCCGCCGTCGGTCCCTGCGCCCGTTTCCGCTCCAGTCCAATCCGCGCCAGTGGCCCAGCCGACCGCCCCAATGGCAGCAAGGCAACCGAGTCCGCCGAGCGCGCCGGGGCCAGCGCCCCAGCTACAGCAGGGTTACGGCCAGCCAGGGCCGCAGGGCCAGGTAGCGGCTCAGACCGAGGCCGTGGCCGAAGCGGGTTGGTTGGACCGTGGCCTGAACACCATCAAGGACTGGGTGGGCCTGGATGGCGAGGGCGCGGCCCCAGCCCGGACAAGGGCGGCAGAACCCAGGCCACTGCCGGGGCTTGAAGACCTGCAACCCGGGCCTTCCCATGCCCCGGCCCCGCAGCAGACCCCCGCCAACCCGCCTGCCGCGCAGACCTGGGCGGCCCCGGCGGCGTCCTTTGCGCCCGACAACCCGGGTCAACCCAGCCCGCCAATGGTCGATCGGCCCGTACTTGAACCCGAGCCGCAGCCTCAGCCCTTGGCCAGCCAGACCCCCGTAACA